>CANQZJ010000037.1 GCA_947628315.1 uncultured Oscillospiraceae bacterium | reverse complement strand
GAGGCGGGAGCGGGTCGCGGGATGAGGACGGTGATCATGGCCGGAGGAAAAGGCACGCGCATCGCGAGCGTAGCGCGGGATATCCCCAAGCCCATGCTGCCGGTGGCGGGCATGCCGGTGCTGGAGCATGAGATAGCCGGCCTGCGGGCCCAGGGCATCCGGGACATCATCCTCACGGTGGGCCACCTGGGGCAGGTGATCGTGGACTACTTCGGGGACGGCAGCGGCCTGTCTCCGGCCACGGGAGAGCCATTCGGTGTGAACATCGAATACTACTTTGAGCGTGAGCCCCTGGGCAACGCGGGGGCGCTGCTGCGGCTGCGGGACCGGCTCACGGAGAACTTCTTCCTTCTGAACGGGGACGCCATGTTCTGTATCGACTTTGAGCGGATGGCGGCGTTCCACGAAAGCCACGGCGGCCTCGCGACGCTGCTGACCCACCCCAACGACCACCCCTATGACAGCGGCCTCATCGTGACGGACGGACAAAAGCGCGTGACCCAGTGGCTGACGAAGGAGGACCCCCGGCCGGTCTGGTACAAAAACCGTGTGAACGCCGGCGTGCACATCCTGTCGCCCAAGCTGCTGGAACAGGATTTCGACACACCCAAGGTGGACCTGGACCGGCAGATACTGAAACCGCTGGCGGGGGCCGGGACCATGTACGCCTATGACAGCCCGGAGTACGTGAAGGACATGGGCACGCCGGAGCGGTACGGCCAGGTGTGCCGGGACTATGACAGCGGCCTCATCGAGGGGAAGAGCCTGAGAAATAAGCAAAAGGCGGTGTTCCTGGACCGGGACGGGACGCTGAACCGGTATGTGGGCTTTCTGCGGGACGTTGACGAGCTGGAGCTTCTGCCGGGCGTGGCGGAGGCGGTACGGACCATCGACCGGAGCGGGTATCTGGCCATTGTGGCGACGAACCAGCCGGTCATCGCAAGAGGCGAGGTGACGGTGCCCCAGCTGGAGGAGATGCACGCGAAGCTGGAGACGCTGTTGGGCGCGGAGGGCGCCTATCTGGATGGCATCTACTACTGCCCCCACCACCCCCACAAAGGGTATGCGGGAGAGGTCCCGGAGCTGAAGACAGACTGCGAGTGCCGGAAGCCGAAGCCGGGGCTGTTGCTCCGTGCGGCAGAGGATTTCAACATTGACCTGACCCGGTCCTGGATGGTGGGCGACGGCGAGGCGGATATCCTGGCCGGAAAGGCGGCGGGATGCCGCACGGCGCTGATCGGCGAAGGGGACTTCGGCCAGGACGTGACCGTGGGGAGCCTGCTGGAATTTACGAAGGAGCACATGAAGTGATATGAGGGCGCTTGAAGGTCTGCTGGCGCGGCACCCGGAGCTGGGGCTGGTACAAGAGGATATCATGTCGGCGTACCGGCTGATGGAGGAGGCCTACTGCCACGGCGGGAAGCTGCTCATCGCGGGCAACGGCGGTTCCGCGGCGGACGCGGAGCACATCGCCGGAGAGCTGATGAAGCGGTTCAAGCGGCCCCGGCCGGTGAGCGCGGCCTTCGCGGACAAGCTCCTGTCGGTTGACCAGGCGCGGGGTGCGAAGCTGGCGAAGAACCTGGAGCGGAGCCTGATGGCGATACCGCTGGTGGCCCACGAGGCGCTGACGACGGCGTACATAAACGACGTGGACGGGCTGGGCGTCTTTGCCCAGCAGCTGTTCGGCTACGGCCGGGAGGGAGACGTGTTTTTGGGCATCTCCACCTCGGGCAACAGTGAGAATGTGCTCAGCGCGGCGGTAGTAGCCAAGGCCGTGGGCATCCGGGTGATCGGCCTGACCGGGGCCGGCGGCGGGAAGCTGGCGGAGCTGGCGGACGTGACGGTGCGGGCGCCGGCGGAGGAGACGTATCTCATCCAGGAGCTGCATCTGCCTATCTACCACTGCTGGTGCCTCATGCTGGAGGAACATTTTTTTGGAGAGGGTGAGCAGACATGAGGGTAGCGTTGGTGGGGAGCACGGGCTATATCGCCGGGTTCCTCCTGAAAAGGTTTGAAGAAGAGAACTGGGACGTCCTGCGGATAGGCCGGCGGGAGTCGGCGGACGCGGTGCTGCACCTGGAGGATGCGGAGAGGTTCGACTACGGGACGCTGGAGGGCGTGGACGCGGTGGTATTCACGGCGGCGGTGTCCGGGCCGGACAAGTGCGCCGACGTGTTCGACGCCTGCTGGCGCGTGAACGTGGAAGGGACCAACCGCTTCATCCGGGAGGCCATGGCCCGCGGGTGCCGGGTGCTGTTTTTCTCCAGCGACGCGGTGTTCGGGGACATCCCGGGCGCGGTGTATACGGAGGATTCCGAGACCCGGGCGGCCACGCCCTACGGCCGGATGAAGAAGGCAGTGGAGGACGCGTTCCGTGGCCAGCCGCTGTTCAAGGCCATCCGCCTGCCTTACGTGGTGTCGGCAAAAGATCGGTTCGTGTCCCGGTGCCTGGAGGCCATGGAGAGCGGAACGGAGGCAGAGGTGTTCCACCCCTTTTACCGGAACTGTGTGGTGGTGAGCGACGTGGCGGACACGGTGGTGTGGCTGCTGAAAAACTGGGAGACGTACGCCCCCGCGGTGCTGAACGTGGCGGGACCGGAGCTGGTGAGCCGGGTGCGTATCGCGGACGAGCTGGACCGCATCTTTGACGGGCGGCTGAGATACAGGATCGTGGACCCCGGGCCGGGCTTTTTCCGAAACCGGCCCCGGATCACCGAGATGAGAAGTTTGTACCTGGAGAAGCTCGGCATCGTGAGCGGCGCGGGCTTCAGTGAAAAGATAAGGAGAGAGCTGACATGAGCAAAAAGGCATTGATAACCGGCGTGACGGGCATGGTGGGGTCCCACCTGGCGGATTTCCTGCTGGCCAGTACGGACTGGGACGTGTACGGCGTGTGCCGGTGGCGCAGCCCTCTGGACAACGTGCAGCACTTGCTGGAACGGGTGAACGAAAAGGACCGGGTCTTTTTCGAGTACGCGGACCTGAACGATGAGATATCCCTGATGACGGTGATCGGGAAGGTGCGGCCGGACTACGTGTTCCACCTGGCGGCCCAGAGCTACCCCCTGACCAGCTTCACAGCGCCTATAGACACGCTGAACACGAACATCCTGGGTACCTGCCGGCTCCTGGAGGCCATCCGCCGCGAGATGGAGGCGGACAGCGGCTACAGGCCGGTGGTGCATGTGTGCGCGTCCTCGGAGGTGTTCGGGAAGATCCCGGCGGAGAAGAAGCCGGAGACGGGCATCCACGAGGAGTGCCCCTTCCACCCGGCCAGCCCCTACGCCATCTCCAAGGTGGGTACGGACCTGCTGGGCCGGTACTACGCCGAGGCCTACGGCATGACGGTGATGACCACCCGGATGTTCACCCACACAGGCCCCCGGCGGGGAGACGTGTTCCACGAGAGCACCTTCGCCAAGCAGATCGCCATGATCGAGGCGGGGCTCATCGAGCCGGTGGTGAAGGTGGGCAATCTCAAGAGCCTGCGGACGTACGCGGACGTGCGCGACGCGGTGCGGGCCTATTTCATGCTGGTGACGGTGGACCCCATCCCGGGAGAGTACTACAACATCGGCGGGTCGTACACCTGCGAGGTGGGGGACACGCTGCACACGCTGATCTCCTACTCGCCCATGAAAGACCAGATCCGGGTGGAGACGGACCCGGAACGGCTGCGTCCCATCGACGCGGACCTGCAGGTGCCGGACTGCCGGAAGTTCAAGGCCCATACGGGCTGGGAGCCGCAGATCAGCTTTGAGACGACCATGCACGATCTGCTGGACTACTGGCGGGAGAAGATTAGGACCGGGGCCATGTTCCTGACGCGGTAAACGCTCTACAGGCGGGAAAGAGATACATGATACAGAAGCTGAAGCAGAACCAGTTCCTGTTTTCGGAGCTGGTGAAGCGGGATTTCACAAAAAAATACAAGCGGACGATCCTGGGCATGGCCTGGAGCATCCTGGCGCCGCTGATGAACCTTCTCATCATGTGGCTGGTGTTCAACAAGCTGTTCGGCAACAACGTGGACCACTATGTGATCTACCTGTTCGCCGGTCAGCTGGTGTTCTCCTACTTCACGGACGCCACCAACCTGGGCATGAGCTCTTTGGTGGGCAATTCCGGCATTTTCACGAAGATCAACATCCCCAAGTACCTGTTCCTGTTCTCCCAGAACGTGTCGTCCCTTATCAATTTCGGGCTGACGCTTTTGATCTTCTTCACGTTCGTGGCGCTGGATGGCATTCCGTTCACCTGGAAGTTTTTCCTGTTGGTGTACCCGGTGGGGTGTCTCATCGTGTTCAACCTGGGAGTGGGGCTGATCCTCTCGGCTCTTTTCGTGTTCTTCCGGGACATGCAGTACCTGTGGGGGATTTTGACCCAGCTCATCATGTGGCTTTCGGCCATCTTCTACACCATCGACAACTACGGCCAGACGGCGCAGTACCTCTTTCTGCTCAATCCGATCTATCTCTACTCCAGGTATTTCCGAAAGATCGTCATAGACGGCGCTATACCGACGCCGCAGTTCCACCTGCTGGCGGCGGCCTATGCGCTGATCGCCTTTGGGATAGGCGCATGGATGTATAAGAAGTACAACCATGAGTTTCTCTATTACGTGTGAGGTGCCGGCATGAAGACGATGATCAGAGCCGAGCACGTGTCCATCGGCTACAAGATAGGGGATTTCAAGGACATCGGCCTGAAGGAGTGGACGATGCGCCACTTGAAGCGGAACTACCATGTGGAGAGCTTCATGGCGGTGAACGACGTGTCCTTTGAGGTGCAGGAGGGGGACATGCTGGGCATCATCGGAGCCAACGGCGCCGGGAAGTCCACCTTGTTGAAAGCGGTCATTGGGGTGATGGAGCCCCGGGAGGGGCACATCGAGCGAAACGGCAGCGTATCGGCGCTGTTGGAGCTGGCCTCCGGCTTCGACGGGGACCTGACGGTGAAGGAGAACGCCTATCTGCGGGGCGCCATGCTGGGATACACGAAGGAGTTCATGGACGATACCTACGGGGACATCATCGCCTTCGCGGAGCTGGAGGACTTCCAGGACCGGCCTTTCAAGCAGCTTTCCACCGGTATGCAGTCCCGGCTGGCCTTTTCCATCGCCAGCCTGGTGCAGCCGGAGATATTGATATTGGACGAAGTGCTGTCGGTGGGCGACGGCGCATTCCAGGAGAAGAGTGCGGCGAAGATGCGGGAGATCATCTCCGGCGGCGCGGCGACCATATTGGTGTCCCACTCACTGGAACAGATACGGGAACTGTGCAGCAAGGTGCTGTGGCTGGACAAGGGCCGGCAGGTGGCCTTTGGGGACGATGTGCAGGGCATCTGCGGCCAGTACGAGGACTTTCTGGAGGGAAAGCTCCGGACGGAGGACGTGGACAAGGCAGGATGATGGAGCGGACGAAAAAGCAAAAGATAAAGTGGAAATGGGTCATCGTCGCGGAGATCATCATCTGCTATATGGCTATGCTGACGATGGTGAGCTATGTCCGGGGGCCGGTGCGGTACGGACCGGCGGAGGAGCCGCTGCTGACGGAGGCGGACTTCAGGGACATCAACGGCCTGCCGGCGGAAGAGGCGGGCGCGCCGTTCACCTTTGAGAACCAGGATCAGGGAGAGGCTGTGGGGAGCCTGGCGGATGTGGACCTTCGGGGCATGCATGGCATCTGCATATCCTTTGAGGTCGACTGCCCGGAAGAGGACGCCGGCGGGATACTGTGCACAGACCTGTGCAATGGGGAGACAGGATATGATCACCCGGAGCAGGAGTTCGATTTGGTAATGCAGGCTGGGCACAATGAGGCGGACTTTATCCTTGACCCCGGACGACAGCATCCAGACACAGCGACACTGCGTTTTTTCACGCTGGATACGGCCGGCTACTGTCTGGAGAACGTGCAGATCTATGAGGAGATACTGCTTCCGCAGGTGCCGGACGGATTAAAGATCGGCGTGGGGGCGTGCTTTTTTCTGCTGGCTGTAACAGCCTTTGCAGCGGCGGCAGGTAGGAGGAACTCAAGGAAAGATGGACAGTAGATTTCAGAGAAAGGTTCAGACACGCAAGTTCGCGATCGACAACTCCTGGCGTGCGAGCCCGGTGCAGCACCCCAAAGAGGAAGCTGTTCCCGAGCAGCCAAAGGATGAAAACCAGCGCCGCTGGGACAGCCTGATTGAGAATCTTATGGCGGCCGACGGGGCCAAATTCAACAACGGCTATTGGGTGCTGTACTCAAATCGGAAGATACTGGGCCCGGTGATCGTGTTCATAAAAAGGGCCATCCGCAAGCTTCTGAAGATATTTCTCGGCTGGTATCTGTTCCCGATCTACGGACGCCAGAGCTTCTTCAACGGCAAGATGGTGAATGTGGCCGCCCTGGAACGGGAACTTCTGTACTCGCTGAGCAGCCAGGTCGCGGCGTCACGGGACGAGACCAGGGCGCTGCAGCAGGAGTTGGATGCGGCCAGACAGGCCGCGGAAAACTATAGGGATGAGTTGGCGGCACTTTCCCGAAAGACCGGGGAGCAACTTTCGGAGGAACGGGAGCGCATTCAGGAACTGAAAAGCGGATTCGATGCTCTCAGCCGGGAGGCTAAGGACCTAAAGAAAGAGGACACTGCGCTCCGCCGGGAGACGGAGAACCTGAAGAAAGAGGATGCCACGCTCCGTCAGGAGACGGAGGACCTGAAGAAAGAGGACGCCACGCTCCGCCGGGAGACGGAGGACCTGAAGAAAGAGGACGCCGCGCTTCGCCAGGAGGCGGAAGGCCTGCGGAAGGATATCGCCGCGCTGCTGGAGGACAGTGAGCGGGTACGGGACCGGCTCCGTCGGATCGAGAATCTGCCCACGGACGACGATGAGTTTTATCATGCGTTTGAGGAGCGCTTCCGGGGTACCAGGGACGAGATACGGGAGCGTCTCAAAATATATATCCCCCACATCAAAGAACATCTTCCCGACTGGTCGAAAGGCCGGTTCATCGACGTGGGCAGCGGCCGCGGTGAGTGGCTGGACGTGCTGAAGGAGAACGGTGCGGCGGATTACATAGGCGTTGATCTGAATGCCCGGCAGAACACAGTGGCAGAGAGCTTCGGCCATAAAACGGTGTGCGAGGACTGCCTCCAGTATCTCGCCCGGCAGCCGGACGAGAGCGTAGACCTGATCACCAGCTTCCAGGTCATTGAGCACCTGTGCATGTCCGACCTGATGGAGTTGCTGCGGCAGAGCCACCGGGTGCTGAAAAAGGGCGGGATGATTTTATTCGAGACACAGAATCCCGCCAACCTGATCGTGGGTGCGGATACGTTTTACATCGACCCGTCCCACAAGAGGCCGCTGGACCTGCGGATGATGGAGTTTTTTGTCCAATGGTGTGGCTTTAAAGAGGTCCGTATCATAAATGCCAATTCCCATCCCTATTGGTCCGGGCTGTCGCTGGATGGCAGGGATGAGAAGGAAATGGATGATATCAAGAAAATCAACGATATATTTTGGCTGATCTACGGCGCGATGGACTATGCGGTTTTTGGAATAAAGGAGTGAGTTGGAAAATGGCGAAGAAGAGAGTCGCCGTGCTGCAGCACAGGTCCTCTTTGGGCGGGGCGGTGGCGACCGCTGTGGCGGTCTGAATGGGGATCTGGCGGAGATGATCCGGTAGGAGGACAAGGATGCGTATAGGATATTGTTCACCGTTCAGCCCATTGAAAACGGGCATTTCGGAGTTCAGCCGGGAGCTGGTCCTGGCTCTGGCGCCCCATATGGAGCTGGTTCTGTTTTCGCCGGCAAAGATAGATGACAGAGAACTGCGGGATAAATTCGAGTGCCATCTGCTGAAAGAGCTGGAAGAGGATAAACTGCGGGAGAGCTTGGACCTCATCGTCTATCATGTGGGGAATAATTCCCGCTTTCACGGTGAGATCCTAAAAATGCTGTGGAAGTATCCGGGTGTGACGGAACTGCATGAGGTAGGGCTCCACCATCTTGGCGTAGAGATGACACTTGTGCCCCAGGGAGAAGATGCTTATCTGGCTCTGGCTGAGTACTGTCACGGAGCAAGAGGAGCATCGATCGTGAAAGACTTTTATGACGGCCTTATCCTGTCCCCGTGGGACTTTGGCCACGCCTTGGATATGTGCATGACCAGACCGGTCATTGAAAAGGCAAAAGGGGTGATCGTTCACTCCGATTTCGCAAAACAGATGGTCCTTGGCCAGCGCCCGGATGTGCCGATCGAGAATATCCTCTATTTGCCTATCGATATCGTGGACGACCTGGAAGGCTGGCAGAGAAAGTGCCGCCGGGCGCTGAAACTGCCGGAGAAGAAACTTATATTTGGAAGTTTTGGATTTGCAAGCCCATCAAAGCGCATTACGTCTATACTTGACGCGCTGAAGAAATACAAGGAGAAAAACGATGATTTTCTCTATCTCGTGGTGGGTGAGGCCGCGGGAGAAATCAGAATCAATGAATTAGCGATGGAGCGGGGGTTGGGAGATAATGTCCAAATCACCGGCTATGTGACCACTGAAAAGTTCAAGACATATATGGGCGCCTGCGACTTTTGCCTGAACCTGCGCTATCCCACCCAGGGAGAGAGCTCGGGGCCGCTGCACTACATGCTGGGCATGGGCAAGCCGGCTATCGTGACGGATATTGGCTCTTTTACCGACTACCCGGATGAGTTCGCCCTGAAGGTAAGCTATGGTGAAAACGAGGTAAATGATATCTATGAGGCGATATGCACTCTTGCGGAAAGTCAAAAAGAAAGACGGCGCCGGGGCAATGCGGCGTTGCGGTTTGCCCGTGAGAACTGCAGCGTAGAGATAAATGTAGCAAAATACGCTAAATTTTTCCAGGAGGTCATCGACCATACATGGTGGCCGGACTATGTGGACCTGTTGGTGGAAAAGATGTGCGAGCGCGGGTTGACTGACGAGAAATATGTGCGGCATGTGGCGGAATCGCTGTCGGCGGTATCCGGCACAGACAACAAATGAAGCAGACAGAAAAGGCACTTTTAAGTGTGGGTACTTGAAAGGAGAAGGAGTATGACAGACAGTGTCCGCAAGGCAGAAGCACATGAAGCCTTTTGGAAAAAGGCGGGCGCGGTGGTGTTGATATTTATGCTGATCCTCTATTTGTCGCTTGCCCTGATACGGTGGCAGACAAAAGGAACAGAAAGGTCCAGCTTTGTTTTGCCGGTGATTTCGTTGCTCGATCACGGAAGTTTTTTCATTGATGAGGATGATGTGGAAACAGCCGGTGAGCTTTTTCCGGAGGACAGGGAGTTTTATAGAGCACATTATGATGAGCATTTGCCTGTGACTAAAAATGGGAGTCGTTACCCGTATTACCTGGGGATCGGTGCACCGCTGTGTATTCCCGCCTTCTGTGCTTGCCGGTTGGTGGGGCTGAATCCGGGGTATGCATTTCCGGTCACATTTGCGCTGCTTGTCGTGTTGGCGCTATGGGTCATTTACCGATTCGCAAAGATAAGTGAATCCAAAAAGGTCCTGGCGATCCTGCTGCTGGGGTTTTCACCCATCATTCTGTATACAGGTTGGTGGGAGTACGAATTACCGATGTTTGCCTTTGTCCTCATAGCCATGGTTTTCTGGCTCAACAGGTGGAGAAAACTGTCGGCGTTGTTCCTCTCCCTGGCGGGGACTATGAATTCGGCCGCCATGGCTTTCGGGATCTTTATGATCATCGACTATTTTCTGGAAATGTTAGCAGAGAGTGGATGGTCTGCCAGAGAGTTTGTCCGCCGTTTTGTGAAGAGCTGGAAAAAGACAGCCGCCCTGGCGGTATGCTTTCTTCCGAGCCTTGTTCCTTTTGTGATTTGTTACATTGGTATGGGGCGGTGGAATGTTCAGGGGGCCGGAGTGATCCAGGGGCTGGGCGGACGTTTCCTCGCGTACCTGTTCGATCTGAACCTGGGCCTGTTTCCGTATTTTCCTGTGATTCTGTTCCTCTTTGCCGCCGCTGCGATCTGGGGCGGGGTACATGGAAAACGATCTGATATGCTCTGCACGTTCTTTGGAGCCATGGCAACGGTGGCTGCATACAGCTTGCACTACCACATCAACAGCGGAGGGGTGGGTATAGCCCGGTACAACGCTTATTTTTCTCCGATTATCCTCTTGGGAACAATTTATTATATCGACGCTTCTTTCTCGGGCATATGGGTCAGAAGGCTCTGCTCCGGACTGGCGGCACTATCATGCCTTTGGTGTGTTTTTGTCGTGGGCGCCACAGCGTTTTCGCCGCTTAGAGGTAGTCCTTTTTGGTGGTCGCCGATAGCAGAGACCGTCCTGGAATACGCTCCGGGGCTGTATGACCCGCTCCCCTCCACGTTTCACTGCAGAACGGATCATATAGACGGGGCCTATGATATCTCTGAGCCGGTCATATATACCAATGTTGAGAACTATGTCCGCAAGGTGTTGGTCCCGCCAGGGATGTTGGATCAGGCGGTTCAGCAGTTGTCTGTTCCAGAGGAGGACCGGGCTGCCTTTGATAAACAATGTGCGAAGGTCAAGCGGACAGACAAATATTACTATCTGGATTTCCCGGCTGGCACACATATTCGGAAGGACATGTATTACTATTTGAACGTCCTTGCCAGTACCAGTGCCAAGAAAAGCATCCCATATGAGTTGGGCACTGTGGTCAGTTTTGACGGGACAGAGCAGGACGCACATAAGTATTTTTTACGTGGGATGTCTTACACAGAAGGTAATACTTCTTCTTGGACTGACGGAGATTCAGCGGAACTATACTTGACGCTTGGGGACGTGCCAGAGAAAGATCTTCTTCTGAGCCTTCAGGTGGGAGGCATATACCATGGGTCCCAGCAAATGGTCGTCATGTCGGCAAAGAAAGTTCTGCTTGATGAGAGCATATCGGATATATCTGTCCCCCTAGACATCGTTATTCCTGCCGAGTGTGTTGGAGAAGATGGGACAGTTGATATTTTCTTTGGATTCCCTGACGCGGCATCGCCCTTGGAAATGGGTGAAAGTGTCGATGGTCGTGTAATGGCCTTTGCACTTCAGTCTTTTTCTTTGCGCGAGGCAGATGGCATATCCGGCTGATTTCGGGCTGTTATATAGACGTAATATACATATTTCTATCGAACGGTTCACAAAAAAATGGGAAGATATTTGGAGGAAACATGAAATATTCAGTTGTCGTGCCCTGCTATAACGAGGAGAAAAACCTGGCCAGACTCATGGAGCGGTTCGAGCCTATCTATAAAGAGATGCAGGAGAGCGACCGAGAGCTGGAGCTCGTCCTGGTCGATAACGGTTCCATGGACAACAGCCACGAGCGGATACAGGCTATTACCCGAGAACGAGGCTGGGTAAAAGAGGTACGCGTCAAGGTCAACCAGGGGTATGGCTACGGCATCCTACAGGGGCTGAAGGCCTGCACCGGTGAGTATCTGTTCTGGCTGCACGCGGACTTGCAGCTGCCGCCGGAGGCGCTGCTGAAGATGTTCGACATCCTGGAGTCCGCGGATGACCCGGAGCGGGTGTTTTTTAAGGGTGCGAGAAGAAACCGCCCGCTGACAGACCGGTTTTTCACGCTGGGGATGGGCGTCTTCGAGAGCCTGTATCTTGGTGTGCACCTGCGGGACATCAACGGACAGCCCACAGGGTTTTCAAGGAAGTTTTTCGATTCCTGGGCCGATCCGCCCTATGACTTTTCCCTGGACCTGTTCGCCTATGCCACGGCGGTGAAAAACCATCTGCGCATAGAGCGGGTCGAGGTGATCCAGTCGGAGCGGCAGGAGGGAGCGAGCAGCTGGAACACCGGCATGATGTCCAGATTCAAGCTGATCAGGCGGACGCTCCAATACAGCCATTCTCTGAAAAAGAACTTGAAAAAGAGTCGGGAGGAACTGTCTTGAACATCATCATACCAATGACGGGCTACGGCTCCCGGTTCGTGGCAGCGGGATATAAGGACCTGAAACCCATGATCCGGGTGCAGGGTGTCCCGGCGATCGAGTGGATCGTCAAAGGGATGTACGACCCGGAGAGAGACCATTTTCTGCTGGTATGCCGGGAGGAGCACTTTGAAAACGGACAGCTGGACAGGGACTATCTGTGCTCGCTGGCGCGGGATGTGGAGATAGCGGCGATACGGGACTGGGTGAAGTTGGGCCCGGTATATGACATTTTGCGAGCACAGACCGCCATCGACGACGATGCGCCGTGCATCGTGAACTACTGCGATTTCTACGCGCCGTGGGATTGGGCGGACGCGCAGAAGAAGCTTTTGGACCGGGGCTGTGACGGCGCCGTGATCGCTTTCACCGGGTTTCAGCCATGCCTGGTGCCGAAGAAAAACGTTTACGCGTCCTGCCTTTGCGATGGGAACGATGACCTCATCGAGATCAGGGAAAAGTACTGCTTTACGGAGGATAAATTTCAAGGACGCCATTCGACCGGCACATATTATTTTAGGTCAGGCCAGCTTTTGAAGCACTATTATCAGCAGACGGTGGACGAGAAGGCCATGCTGAAGGGCGAGTATTACGCCAGTCTCCCCTACAACTTCCTGGTGGCAGACGGGCGCAAGGTCTGGGTCCCCGTGCTGGGAGACAAGTTCTATACCTGGGGAACGCCGGTGGACATGGAGGAGTTCGAGTTTTGGGTAAACGCGCTGAAAGGCTGGGTCAAAGCATGAAAATATTGATCCCAATGGCGGGAGAGGGAAGACGCTTTCAGGAGGCCGGATATAAGACAAATAAGGCGATCCTCCCTATGATCTACCGCAAGACGGGAGAGGAGTGCCCCATGGTCGTGTGCTCTGTCAAGGACCTGCCCGGCATCCGGGAGGACGGCGGCAACATCGCCTTTATCATGCGTGATTTCCATATGGATATGGGCATCGACAGGGAGATACGCCGGTGGTATCCGGGCGCGTCGTTTTTCTCCGTGCGGGAACTGACGGAGGGACAGGCCTGCACCTGCCTGCTGGCCCGGGAGTTTATCGGCGATGGCGAGGAGCTGCTGATCGCCGCCTGTGACAACGGCATCGAGTATGACATGCAGGCATTTGAAGAGCTGAAAAAGACGAACGACGTCATCGTTTTTACCTATCGGCATGACGCGCGCGTCTGTGACGCTCCCGACGCCTTCGGCTGGGTGTACGTGGACGAGAGCGATAAGATTACGGGAGTATCCGTGAAAAAGCATATCTCCGACCAGCCGGAAAACGACCACGCCATCGTGGCGACGTTCTGGTTCAAGCGTGGCGATATCTTTGTAGAGGCCGCCGAGAAAATGATCCGGGAAAACGACCGGGTGAACAATGAGTTTTATGTGGATGAGCTCGTAAAGCATGTGCTGGAGCTGGGGTATTCCGCCAGCGTGTTTGAGGTGGAGCGGTTTTTGAACTACGGCGCTCCGGCAGACTATGAGAATTATGGCAGGATGATCGAACATTTTCAGTCATTTTTGATGACTGACCGTTGCTTTGGAGGGCTGTGTTAATGTCATACAGGCTTGGTATCAACCTTGGCTTCGCCATCAATAAATACATCGAACCGGAGGTCTGGACGGACATCGTATCGGAGGGCCTTGGGCTGAAATACGTCCAGATGGTGGCGGACCTGCTCAACCCCTTTTGGGATGAGGCATATCTGAACGATCAGGTAAGAAGGATCAAAAAGGAGACCGCCCGGAAAAACATCACTGTCGAGAGCATGTTCACCAGCGCGTTCACACGGGTGAATCACCTGATGAATCCCGATGAACAGGCCCGGGAGATGTGGCTGCGTTGGTTCGGTCGGTTCCTGGAGCTAGGAAGCGAATTGGGCGTGAAAAATGCCGGGTCCCATTTCGGCATCATGACGTTCCATACATATAACGACGAAAAGCGGCGGGAGGCTATGGTGGATAAGGCCGTGGAGGGATGGCAGAAGCTGTCCTTCCGGGCGAAGGAGCTGGGGTACTCCGAGCTGATATTCGAGCCGATGAGCGTGCCACGGGAGATGGGAAATACCATCGCCCGGGCGAGATACCTCATGGAGCGGGTCAATGAGAACTGTGGCGTGCCCATGCGGTTCTGCCTGGACGTGGGACATGCTCCCGACCCCTCTGAGCGGGACCCCTATCTGTGGGTCAGGGCCCTCGCGGCCCAGTCGCCGGTCATACATCTGCAGCAGACGGTGCTGAACAAGTCCAACCACTCTCCCTTTACGGAGGAGTATAACCGGGACGGTATCATCCAGCGGGAAAAGCTGATGGACTGTGTGCGTGAAGCGGGATGCGAGGACGCCCTGTTTGCCTTTGAGATCAGCCACAGAGAGCACTGTGACTATGAGGACCGAATCATCCCGGACCTCAAGGCGAGCGTGGAATACTTCAGAAAGGCCATAAGCCTATGAGCGTTGAGAGCAAGATGACGGCCTGCGTGCTGCGGGGCATCCGTGATTTGCGGGTCGAACAGGTGGACGTCCCCGGACCGGAGCCCGGCCGGGTCGTGGTGAAGATATGCGCGGCGGGCATATGCGGCTCGGACGTGGAGCGCGTCTTCACAAAGGGTACATATCATTATCCCACCATCATCGGACACGAGTTTTCCGGGAAGGTAGTGGATACCTGCGGGGAGGATAAGGACTGGCGCGGAAAGCGGGTATCGGTTTTTCCGCTCATCCCCTGCATGAAGTGTCCGGCCTGCATGGAGGGCAAGTATGCCCAGTGCAGCCATTACGATTATTACGGTTCGCGCCGGGACGGCGGATTCGCGGAATATCTGGCGGTGAACACATGGAATCTGCTCCCCATACCGGATGACGTGTCCTATGAGAGCGCGGCGATGTTTGAACCGGCGGCCGTCGCCGTGCATGCGCTGCGGCAGGCGGGGGAGCTGTCCGGCAGGACGGTCGCCATTTTCGGCGTCGGAACGATCGCGCTGATCCTGGCCCAGGTGGCCCGTGCCGGCGGGTGCAGCAAGGTCATCCTTGTGGTGCGAAGCAGGGAAAAAGCAGAGTTGGCGCACAAAATGGGCTGGCCGGACGTCATCGACAGCCGGAGCGAACCGCTGCAGCAGCGGATAAAGGAATTGACAGGCGGCCGCGGCGTGGATATCGCCGTTGAGGGCTGCGGAAGGTCTGAGACGATGAACGAGGCGCTGCTTGCGGCGGCCGCATTTGGTACGGTCATATGCATGGGCAACCCGGTGGAGGATATGTCTCTCCAGAGGGATGCCTATTGGGAGATATTGAGAAAACAACTGCGCCTGTGCGGGACATGGAACTCCTCGTTCAAGGTATCGCATAACGATTGGGAGCTCGTGTCGGCTCTGGTGCAGTCGGGGCGGCTGAAGCTGCAGGAGCTGATAACGGGCCGGTATACGCTGTTCCAGGCGCAGGAAGCGTTTGATGACATCCGGTCCAGGGACCGGCTCCATCTGAAAAGTATGTTTATCATCAAAGGAGAAGAGAAATGAAAGCGGCTGTATTTACCGGTATCGATCACATAGAGGTCAGGGATGTGCCTAAGCCGTGCCCCGGCGAGAACGAGGTGCTGCTGAAGGTCGAGGCGTGCGCGGTATGCGGGTCGGATATCCGTATTTTCCACCACGGAAACGACCGCGTCAGGCTCCCGCAGATCATGGGCCATGAGATCGCGGGACAGGTCGTCGAGGTGGGCGGCAAGGTCACAAAGCTGAAAATAGGCGACAGAGTGGCTGTTGGGGCCGACATTCCCTGCGGTCAGTGTCCAGCCTGTGAGAGCGGACACGGCAACAACTGCGAGCAGAATTACGCCATGGGGTATCAGTTCGCCGGAGGCTTTGCCGAGTACTGCCTCTTAAATGAGATGGTGATGCATTACGGTCCCGTCCACATCATACCGGACCATGTTCCCTATGAGGAGGCCGCGTTGGCGGAACCTCTGGGCTGCGTCATCAACGGCCTGGAGATGGTCAATATCCATCTTGGTGATACGGTCGCCATCATCGGCGCCGGCCCTATCGGAATGCTGATGGTGGCCGTCGCCAAGCTTTGGGGCGCTACCAGGATCATCGTGATCGACAAGAACAGGCGGCGGGCGGAGAACGCGCTGACCTTTGGCGCTGACGATTATATCTGTGCCGACGGGGACGATCCGGTAAAAAAGGTGATGGAGATCACCGGGGGAAAAGGCGCTGATGTGGTGCTGACGGCCAATACGGTGGCCGCCACACACCTGCAGGCCATCGATATGGCTGGCCACCGGGCCAGAGTGAATCTGTTCGGCGGGGTCACGGCGGGCACGACGATCCCTTTGGACCCGAACAAGATCCACTATAAAGAAATGGCCGTCATGGGCTCTCACGGCTCCACGCCGCGGCAGCATAAGATGGCCCTTGACCTTATCGCGTCCGGGAAGATAGACATGAAAAAATATATCACTCACCACTTCCCGCTGGACGAGATCAAAGAGGCGTTCAGAACGACGGAGAGCGGTGAGGGGATGAAGGCGATCATTCTTCCGTGACTGCGCCTGCAATGACAACAGCAAAGGAGAAAACCGCTATGAGCAGACAGCTATCCGTATCGATGATGTGTATAGATTTTGGCAACCTCAGCGATGTCTTGGATATGTTCAGGGAAGAACATGTCGACTATCTGCATATTGATATCATGGACGGGCACTTCGTGCCCAACATCATGCTGGGCGTGTCATACGTGGACTGGCTGAGAAAGGTGACGGATATCCCTTTGGATTATCACCTGATGGTAGAGGACCCGGTCTCAAAACTGGATTGGTTCCCGGTCAGGAAGGGCGATATCATGACAGTGCACGCGGAGTCCGGGTGGAATGCCCTGAGCGCGCTCATCCACATCAGAAAGCTGGGCGCGAAGGCGGTGCTGGCGATCAGCCCGCAGACGCCGGTGTCCTCGGTGATCCACCTGCTGAACTATGTGGACGGCGTATGTATCATGCTGGTGATCCCGGGCTATTCCGGACAGACGATGATCCTCGGGATGGAGGATAAGATCAAAGAACTGGCAAAGTACAGAGACGAGAAAAACATGAAGTACTTCATTGAAGTGGACGGTCACGTGAGCGAAAAGAACGCCCGGGAGCTTGAGGACTGCGGCGCCGATATTTTTGTTGCCGGGACGTCTCTGCTGGGAAGAGCGCCGAAAAATTACCGTGATAAGATCAGAGCTTTTTACAGCACATAAACAGGGAGGAATACATGCAGTACATCGCACACAGGATCAATACGGCGGCGCAGCTGCGTGAGGTGCCGCCGGCATATGGCGTGGAACTGGACGCGCGGGATGGACTTGACGGTCGGATATACCTCCAGCATGAACCCTTTACCGCGGGGGAGGATTTTGAAGAGTATCTGAAAGAGTATAGCCCCCACGGGACGATGATTGTCAATGTGAAAAGTGAGCGGCTGGAGCTCAAGGCGCGGGAACTACTGCAAAAATACCACGTGAAGGACTATTTCTTTCTCGACTGTTCTTTCCCTATGGTAAAGTTGCTTACCGACATGAGAGAGAGACGGATAGCCCTACGGTATTCGGAGCTGGAGGGCATGGACACCCTTCGGAATATGGCCGGACTTGTTGACTGGGTATGGATCGACTGTTTCACAAAAATGCCGCTCACGCAGGAGGACTTTCATGAACTGAAGGGCCTCGGATATAAGCTCTGCCTGGTGTCTCCGGACCTGGTGGGAAGGGCGGAGGAGATAGAGGAATACAAGCGACAGCTGGCAGACATGAAGATCGTTTTTGATGCGATATGCGTAAAAATACAGCACGCTTATAAATGGGCATGATGAGAAGAAAAATGTTTCACTGGCAATAAATCAAACGGGATCATGGGGTGGGGGTAAAATGAAGAATAACAAAGAGCTATATAAGGGTATAGCGCTGATGCTGCTTTCTGCGGCCATGGCCTGCGTAGGACAGCTTTTATGGAAGTTGGCCGCCCGGAATGACTCGCTTGTGCTTGTTCTTGCTGGGTTGGTGTTGTATGGCTGCGGGGCGGTCCTTATGATCATAGCACTGAAATATGGAGAGCTGTCTGTGCTGCATCCCATGATGAGTGCCGGCTATGTGTTGTCTCTTGTCCTGGGTGCCATCGTGTTGGATGAACATATCACGCCTTTGCGCATAACTGGCGTGGCTGCGATCATCGTGGGGCTCGTTTTCCTCAGTTCCTCCGAGGGGGAGGACGGGGCATGATCAAATATTTTTTTGTGCTGCTGATGACACTGGCTGGCTCTCTCGGAGCGTTCTTTTTCAAAAAAAGCACCGCTGATCTGTCGAACGTTTTTTCACTTCTGCGGATACCAAGCTTTTATTTAGGCGGGTTTCTATACTGCCTGGGAGCGCTTTTAAACGTGTTTCTTCTGCGATATATGGATTATACGATTGTGTATCCTATAGGATCTATTGCGTATATCTGGTCGCTGATCATATCCAACCGTTTCTTGGGTGAGAAAATCACGGGAAAGAAGATAGTTGGCGTTTCGCTGATATGCGTCGGCGTGGTGTTGCTGACAAGGTAAACGATGGCAAAAGTTTAATTTGAAAATGGCTCCAGGCTGCAACTGGACGTGGCCAAGGAGTATGAAAAACTCTCGCCGAAGGACAAGTATTCAAGAGAGTACAAGCTTGGTGTGCGGAATCTGCAGGTGTCCACTGGCGAGGTGTATGGTGCCTCGGGCAAGACCGGGATATTCATGGAGACCGCGCCCCTTGCCCCCGACAGTCCCTACTCGGCCTCCAGGATGGGGACAGACATGATGGTGCAGGCGTATCACGAGACATACGACCTGCTTGTGAACATCAACCGTTGCTCCAATAACTACGATTCTTGCCAGTTCCTGGGGAAGCTGATACCGCTCATGATCCACAACGCGTTGGTTGACAAGTCTTTGCCGGTGTACAGGGACGGGATGCAGATCCGGGACTGGTTGCACGTGCGTGACCACTGTGCGGCCATCTGCGCGGTGCTGGACCGGGGTTGCGTGGGCGAGGTATACAACATCGGCGGGAACAATGAGAAGGCGAATCTGGACATTGTGCGGCAGATACTCAGTGCCTTGGACAAGCCGGAGAGTCTGATCGCCCATGTGCAGGACCGGCCGGGCCACGACCGGCGGTATGCCATAGACAACGGGAAGATCACCAGTGAGCTGGGGTGGAAGCCTGCATACACCTTTGAGCAGGGCATGGAGGAGACCATCCGGTGGTATCTGGACAACCCCGCCTGGGTGGAGCACGTCACCAGCGGCGTGTACCGAGACTACTATAAGAGAATGTATGGGTCGTAAGACCGTTTAAAGAGTCAAGCATCCTAACAAAGGATATGCAAGTAGAAGCAGAAAGGAGGGCAGCATATGAGTATTACACTGTTTGAACATAATGACCATGCGTATCATGCTGCCCTTTCCATGCTTCGTCAGACCGGCAAGGCAGCCGTGATCCACCCAACTGGTACTGGTAAGTCCATCATTGGGTTCAAGTTCTGCGAGGACTTCCCTGAGAAAAACATCTGCTGGCTCTCCCCTTCCGAGTACATATTCAACACACAGCTGGAGAATTTGGCCGCGGACAGCGGGACCGTGCCGGAGAACATCACATTTATTACATACGCCCGGCTCATGACGATGGAGGAGGACGAGATCGCTGGCATCAAGCCCGACCTTATCATCCTGGATGAGTTCCACCGCTGCGGCGCGGAGCAATGGGGCGTTGGTATCCAGTCGCTCCTCAATGCCTATCCCCTTGTGCCAATTCTGGGCCTCTCCGCGACGAACATCCGGTTTCTGGACAACCAGCGTGATATGGCAAAGGAGTTGTTCGACGGCTGCGTCGCGTCGGAGATCACCTTGGGCGAGGCCATAGCGCGGAATATCCTAAAGCCTCCGAAGTATGTTCTCTCCGTCTACTCTTTCCAGAAGGATCTTGAAAAATATGAGGGCCGTGTGGATAAGCTGCGCGACCCTGTTCGCCGTGACCGGGCAATGGAGATGTTGAAGACCCTCCGACGGAGCCTGGAGGATGCGGACGGGCTGGATGTAGTGTTCGCCCGCCATATGCCAGACCGCCACGGGAAATACATCGCGTTTTGTTCCAACGTGGCGCATATGAACCGCATGATCGCCTGTGTGCCGGATTGGTTTTCACAGTTTGACGCCGAGCCGCATATCTATCGCGCCTACTCCCCGGACCCGGCCACCAGAGAGGCCTTTGCGCAGTTCCGGGAGGATGAGAGCGACCATCTGAAGCTGCTGTTCACCATTGATATGCTCAATGAGGGCATCCACGTGGCGGATGTGGACGGCGTGATCCTGTTCCGGCCAACAGTTTCCCCCATCATCTATAAGCAGCAGATCGGTCGGACCCTCTCAGCGGGGAGCGAAAAGACGCCTGTGATCTTCGACGT
>CANQZJ010000036.1 GCA_947628315.1 uncultured Oscillospiraceae bacterium | reverse complement strand
GTCCAGCATGTCGCCGATGTTCACCAGGCAGCAGTTGAAGATGGGCTGGACGAAATAGTCGGCGTCGTGGAAGTGGATGGCGCCCTCGTCATGGGCCTTGGAGATGTGCTCCGGGAGCAGGATGCGGCGGGTCAGGTCGCGGCTCACCTCGCCGGCGATGTAGTCCCGCTGGGTGGAGGCGATGGCGGTGTTCTTGTTGGAGTTCTCCTCGGCCAGTTCCTTATTGGTGTTGCGCAGCAGAGAGAGGATGGACTCGTCGGTGGTGTTGGCCTTGCGCACCAGGGCCCGGGTGTAGCGGTAGATGATGTAGGCCTTGGCCAGCTCGTATCTGCCGGCGGCCATCAGCTTGGTCTCCACCATGTCCTGGATGTCCTCCACCAGCAGGCGCTGGCGGTGGCTGGCGGCCACGGCGTCGGCGATGGCGTCCACGGAGGCGTCGTCCAGGCGGTACTGCTCCTCCACGGCGGCGTTGGCCTTCTGGATGGCGTTGACAATCTTGCTGCGGTCGAAATCCACGACCGAGTTGTCTCTCTTGATGACCTTCATTGGTATGGCTCCCTCTCTATCTGAATTGCTGCACACAAGATACAGTCTGGAAAAGGCGGGAAAACGATCCGCGCTCGATTATCATACAACATATTGTGGTGGCTGTCAATAGGTTAACGTAAAAATAATCTAAATATTGTGGGAGGGCCCTGTTTATGGGACAGGGCCGCCGTGACCGCCGCCGGGGGCGGGGCATAGACTGGGATGCACCTGTCCGGCCCTCCCGCCGGGAGCGGGAAACGGCGCCGGGCAGGGAGTGAAAGGAGCGAGCTTATGAACCAGACCTATCTGAATTGCCCCTCCGTAGGAAGCGCCATGTCCGCGGAGGAGTTTGCCGCCCAGAGCGGCGATCCCAGCTTCGGCCCCGTTCTGGGCGGCCAGCAGGGGCAGTGCGGCTGCGGCCAGAACGGCGGCATCGGCCCGGGGCAGGCCCCTGGCTGCAATTACGGGCAGCAGGGCTTCTGCCAGCCCATGGTGTGCTGCTGCAAGCCTGTCCAGCCCCCCTGCAAGCCGGTGACGGTGGACGAGGACGCCTGCTGCTGCAAGCAGTCCTTCCAGGCGGCGCTGGGGCTGCTTTGCAACCCCGTTTTGTCCGGCCTGCTGGACTTCAACGCCGTGGCCTTCATCACCGACGACTATCTGGCCGGCTCCGTGCCGGAGACCCCCGCCACCCCCACCGCCGGCACTCCGTCTGACAACCTGGCGGACACCCTCACCGGCACCTTCCGGCGGTTCTCCCCCTGCAACGCCGACCTGCTGGACATCACCGCCCCGGTGTACTCCACCGGCGCCACCGCCGATACCGCGGTGCTCACCGCCTCCCAAATGTCCCTGTGCGCCCTGGACGCCCTGGCCATCCAGGCGGCCCCCGCCACCGCCGAGGGCGACCTGACCGAGGACGAGGCGGCCGCCCGCAACTTCCGGATCATCCAATCCATCCTGAGCCAGAGCTCCACCCAGGGCTCCTGCGCCATGACCCCCAGCTGCAACTGCTGCGACGGGGAGGGCGAGGGGTGCTGCTGCTCCGCGGGGCTGCTCACCGCCCTGTCCCAGGGCAACCTGAGCCGCCAGGTGTCTCTGGTGGCCGGGCCGCTGGTGCTCAACGAGGCCACCCTGCTGGGCACCGTGGGCAACGTGCTGATCCTGGCCAACCCCGAGGACGACCGCATCTATTTCGTGTGCGTCAACAGCGTGCAGTTCATCGCCTGAACTATCCGACGAAAAGAGCCCCCGCCGGGGGCTCTTTTTTGTCCAAAAGATAGAACAAACGTTTGACAAATAAAACGCTCTATTATATAATGTAGTCACCAATGAGAAAGGGGGGAGCTGTATGGGTGCGGATCGCGTCATCTTCCACTGCGACTGCAACAGCTTTTACGCCTCGGTGGAGCTGCTGGGCCGTCCCGAGCTGCGGGACAAACCCGTGGCCGTCTGCGGCGACCCCAAGAGCCGCCACGGCATCATCCTGGCGAAAAACGAGCCGGCCAAGCGCTGCGGCGTCAAGACGGCGGAGACCATCTGGCAGGCACAGCGGAAGTGCCCCGATCTGGTGCTGCTGCCGCCCCACCACGACCGCTACCGGGTGTATTCCGGGCAGATCAACGCCATCTACTACCGCTACACCGACCTGATCGAGCCCTTCGGCATCGACGAGAGCTGGCTGGATGTGACGGGCACCCTCCACCTGTTCGGCGGGGACGCGAAAATGCTGGCCGACCGCATCCGGAACGAGGTGCGGGAGACGCTGGGGCTGACCATCTCGGTGGGGGTGTCCTTCAACAAGATCTTCGCCAAGCTGGGCAGCGACTATAAGAAGCCAGACGCCACCACCGTCATCAGCGCGGACAACTTCCGGGACATCGTGTGGCCGCTGCCGGTGACCGACCTGCTGTTCGTGGGCCGGGCGGCGGCGAAGGTGCTGTCCCGGTACGGGGTGAACACCATCGGCCAGCTGGCCGCCTTCGACCGGGGCGCCCTTGTGGAGCTGCTGGGCAAGCAGGGGGGACAGCTCTGGGAGTATGCCAACGGGCTGGAGAACTCCCCGGTGGCGCCCATGGGGCGGTACGCGCCCCCTAAGTCCGTGGGCAACGGCGAGACCTTCCCCCACAACCTGACCACCAAGGACGAGGTGCGCCGGGGGGTGGCCATGCTGGCGGACGAGGTGGCCGTCCGGCTGCGGCGGCACCGGATGAAGGCGGCCACGCTGCAGGTGTCCGTCCGGGATCCCAATTTCAAGGACATCTGCCGCCAGAGGCCGCTGGAGGCCCCCACCAACACCGCCCGGGAGCTGGCCCGGGCCGCCCTGGATATCCTGGAGCAGAGCTGGAAGTCCGGCGCGCCCATCCGGGCCATCACCCTGACGGCGCAGAATCTGGCGCCGGAGGACGAGGCGGCGGAGCAGCTGGGGCTGTTCCGGCCGGAGGCGCCGGCGCGCCGGGAGCGGGTGGAGAAGCTGGAGCGCACCATGGACGCCATTCGGGCAAAATACGGCAAGGGGGCGGTGTATACCGCCGCCCAGGCGGAGGAGCCCGGGGACGCCGACGGGGAGGATGGGGTGCCGTTCTGAGAGAATATGGAAAGCAGCCGTTTCCGATGCGGAAACGGCTGCTTTTGTTCCTGTCCCCGGCCGGGTCAGCCGGCCTGGATGGCGCCGTGGTTGAGCATTCGGGAGGCGTGGCGCAAACTGGCGTTGCCGGGGAGGGAGGAGTTGCCCATCAACTCGAAGGCCATCCTGTCAAACTCCTCTCCCTTGGCGTCCAGCAGCTCCCGGCTCATCTGGGCCAACCGCCGGCTCAGGGGGCTGGCCGCGTCGCCGCTCTGGAACACGTCGCCGATGGCCTCCGCGAACACCTCCTTCGTGTTGTTGGCCCCGTACCCGGAGGTGAGCCCCATCTTGTGGAGGGCCTTCAGCGCCTCCCTGACCCGCCGGTTCTCCTTTTCGATCTGCCGTTTCTGCGCGCCGGTGCCCTGCACCGCCTTTTCCTCCAGAGACACGCTGTCCACGCTGCCGTCGGTGCCCCCGTATTTGGCGGCCCACTCGGTGATCTTATCTTTCAGTTCCTGGTCGCCGCTCTGCTGAAGATCCTTCAGCGCTTTTTTCACCATCGCCTGGGAGACGGTGCCCCGGTAGACCATCGTGTCCCGGGCCTTCTCCACCTGGTCGGAGCCGGGGGCCTGAAGATCTACCCGCTCCTCCGGATCCAGCTTCCGGTACTCAGTGAGCTTTTTGCCCAGGGTGCCCTCCAGCAGGTGACCCAGCTCGTGGACGCCGGTCAGGGCGGAGGAGGTGTTGTTGTGGCCCGTCAGGCCGAACAGGTACCCGCCCACCTTGTTGAGCCAGCTGTTGAACCTGGTCATCCCCAGCCGGTCGCGGTAGATGGAGTAGAAGCGGCTGTTCATCCCCTGGACGCCGTTGCGGAGATCCATCTGCCCAAAGGCGGCGAGGGCGGAGGTGTTGTCAAAGCCGCTGAGCTCGCCGCGCAGCTCCGGATAGGCCCGCATGACGTTGCTCATGGCCATCAGATTCTGCTTGACCTCGTCCGGGTTCAGGCTCTCCGCCTCCTTCATGCCGCCGCCCACGAACCCGCCCTGGAAGTTGGTGAGCCGGTTGGCCTCCACAAAGGCGTTCTGCGCCTCGATGACGCTGCGCGCGTTCTGGATGGGCTGGTGGACATCCCCCATATCGCCGTAGGGATCCAGGACGTTGTCGTCCAGCCGGTGGACGCTGGTCTCCCAGGGGGCGTTCCGGTTGCCCTCCGGGAGGGTCTGGGGCCGGCTGTCCTTGTGGAAAAAGCGCCGCAGCATCCCGGTGACCCAGTTCCCCTGCATGGGCGACTGGGCCGCCGGAGCGGGGGTGAAGGCCGCCAGGGCCCCGGCGGAGCTCTGAGCGGCCAGGGCGTCGGCGCCGCTCTCCTGGGCGGGATCGTAAAGGGGCAGCCCCGGCGTCCCGCCCGGAGCCCCCCGGCTCTGGAGCACCACGTGGCCCAGCTCATGGGAGAGGAGCTGTTCCCCCGCCTCGGTCCCCGGCTGAAAGGCCCCGGGGGCGAAGCGGATCAGATCCCCCTGGGCCAGGGCGTCCGCCCCGAATTTTCCGGGCAGATCCGACTCCTCCAGCCGGACGGCCCCGAAGTCCAGGCCAAACCGTGCCTCCATCCGGCGGCGCATGGCCGCCTCCAGTTCCAGGGGCCTGCTGCTCTCGGAGTCGATGGCCGACTGCACAAACCGGAACGCGTCGGCCTCCTCCCGCCGCGTCCCGTCCACCGCCTCCGCTTTCCGCGCCGCGGGCCGCCTGATCCGCTCCTGCATCCCGGTCTCACCCCGATCCTTGTTTCGCCTTTTTCCCCCGGCGCCGCGCTTTGGGGCGGAAGGGGGGATTTTCTTTTATGGTATCACGGCTTCCGGCGAAAATCAATCGGGCCGCCCCAGACGTGGCTGGGCCGCCTCAAACGTAGCGGTTCTTTTCTGTTTTGCCGGGGCCGGCACAGCTCTCCAAATCTGAAACCTGTCGGCTTTTTCAATTCTTGTAACATCCGCGGATCAAGCGCACGAGTTCCCGGACGATCGGGCGGCTGTCCTCTTTATGGGTACACAGTACACAGGGAATGGTCTCCGGACAGTCGAATGGGATCCAGGCAAAAGCGGGATTTCCGTCATCGAGAAACTCCGGAGACAGGCATACGCCCCGATCCGCCGCCACATTGGTGAGCGTGGAGTCGTGATCCGGACTGTTGAAATAGTGTATCGTTCCCGTGGACACCATCCGTTTCTGCACCCTACGGAGCGCCAGGGGCGACGGCCCGCCGACCATCAGCGTCCGGCCCGCCAGATCCTCCGCCGTTACCAGCTCTTTGCGGGCCAGCGGGTCGTTCGGCTTGGTGACCAGGCAGATAGGGCACTCATACAACGGATAGACCTTGATGTCCGGGACCCGCCGCACCTGTTCCGCCAGAGCAAACAGGATATCGGTCTCCCCCTTCAGGAACTGTTCCACTGTGTGGCCCGGCGAAAACATCGGATCCAATGCCACGTTGGGATGGAGCCTGGCAAACGCGCGGATGATCTCAGGCAGGCCGGAGATGGCGGTCCGATTGGGCAGACCGATGGTGATCGACTCCGAATAGCGGGCGCTGAAATTCTGTGCCTGTTCAATGGCGTGGCGCAGCTCCAACCGAATATTGCGCAGCGTGGCGCAGAACTGGGCCCCCGCGGGCGTGAGCGCCGCGCCTTTGCCGGAGCGGGTGAAGATTTGGAACCCCAGTTCTTCCTCCACCGCCTTGATATGATAACTGAGCGTGGGCTGGGCAGTGTAGAGATTCTCCGCCGCCCGGTTAAAGTTCTGGGTCTGGGCCAACTCCAGAATATAATCCATATCCTTCAAAGTCATCGTGTGCCCTCACTTAATTCAAAATTTATATTAGAGATTATCTTTTTCAATTATACAATCTGAGTATATCGTGGTATGCTGATATTGTCAAGGACACAGAAATATTCCCATGTGGTGCCGGTGCCCGGCTCCAAAAACAAGGAGGGCCTTATGAAAAACCTATTTTCGATCCTGCTCTGTGCCTGCCTTCTTTTGACCGTAACGGCTTGCGGCGGGGGCGGGACAACAGAGAGCCCCGCAAGCGGAAGCAGTCAGCCTGATACAACTCAGCAGCCCGAAAACGTACTGGCCGCATCTGCCTCCCCCACGGAGGCCGAGCCGGAACAACCGACGGATGAAGATGAAACCGCATCAGGCAGAAATATCCTTGTGGCCTACTTCTCCCTGGCCGGTGAACAGTATGAGGTGGGCGTCATTGAAAAGGGAAACACCGAGATCGTGGCGGAAATGATCGCAGTTGCTACCGGCGCGGACACCTTCAAAATCGAATCTACGACAGAATATCCCGCTACCTACGACGGGCTTCTGGATGTCTCCCGACAAGAGGTGGATGATCCCCCGGAGATCGCGGGCACGGTGGGGAACATGGACGGTTACGACACGATTTTCCTCGGCTACCCGATCTGGTGGGGCAATACGCCGACCATCATCAAGGCCTTTTTACAGAGCTACGATTTCTCCGGCAAGACGATCATCCCGTTCTGCACCCACGGAGGCAGCGGGCTTGCCGGGACGGATCGGACGATTGGGGCGCTTTGCCCGGATTCCACCATCGGGGAGGGCCTTGCCATTCGCGGCAGCACCGCCCAGAATGACCGCGACAGCACTCGGGAGAGCGTAACAAAATGGCTGTCCGACAATGGATATGCCACATCTGATTCATAAAAACCAGGAGGAAAAACGATGTCTGATTATTTTGGCAAGGAAACGCCCAAGCTGGGCTTCGGGCTGATGCGGCTGCCGCAGAAAGGAACGGGCACCGACATCGAGCAGGTCAAGAAGATGGTCGATCTTTTTATGGAGGCGGGATTTACATACTTCGACACCGCCTTTGTGTACGGCACCTCGGAGCAGGACATCAAAAAGGCGCTGGTTGACCGCTACCCGCGGGATTCCTATACCCTCGCCACCAAGCTCAACGCCTTTCTGATGTGCCACGACGAAAAGAGCGCCAAGGAGCAGTTTTATAAGAGCCTGGAGCGCACCGGCGCGGGGTATTTTGACTACTACCTGATGCACGCCTTTATGGAGAACAACTACACGAAGTACGATCAGTACCACATCTGGGATTTTGTAAAGGAGCGCAAGGCGGAGGGTCTGATCAAACACTTCGGGTTCTCTTTCCACGCGGGCCCGGAGCTTCTGGACAAGCTGCTCACCGAACATCCGGAGGTGGATTTCGTCCAGCTCCAGATCAACTACGCCGACTGGAACAACCCGGAAGTGAAGTCCCGCGCCAACTATGAGGTGGCGAGAAAGCACGGCAAATCCATCGTTGTGATGGAGCCGGTGAAGGGCGGCAAGCTGGCCGACCCGCCGCAGGAGGTCAAAAAACTGTTCCAAAGTTATGCCCCGGATATGTCCCCGGCATCCTGGGCCATCCGCTTTGTGGCGTCCCTGGACGGCATCATCACGGTGCTTTCGGGAATGTCCAGCGTGGCGCAGATGGAAGATAACCTCTCCTACATGAAGAACTTCCAGCCGCTGAACGCCGAAGAACAGAAGATCATCCGCGAGGCGCAGAAAATCCTCGGCAATTCCGCGGAGATCCCCTGCACCGCCTGCCACTACTGCACGGACGGCTGCCCGAACCAGATCCCCATTCCCGACATCTTTGCCGCCGCAAACCTGCAGTTCGGCAACGGCCAGACGGCGCAGGCGAAGGAACGCTATGCCGCCATCCCGGAGGGGCACCGCGCCTCCGACTGTATCGGCTGCAAGCAATGCGAGCGCGCCTGCCCGCAGCATCTGAAGATCACGGACTTTTTGAAGCAGTGCGCGGAGATGTTGGAGCAATAAAGGAGGAAACCAAAATGATTCTCGACAGAAACGAAAACAAAGAAGTTGTTGCCCTTTTGGGCGCGGGCAGCATGGGAACCGCCATCGTCTGCCGCATTGCCGCGGGAAAGAAGATTTTGCTGGGCGACATCAGCGAAAAGGCGCTGGAGCGGGTATCCCGTGAGTTCACCTACGGCGGGTATGACGTGGAGACGCAGATCGTGGACGCCTGTGATGAGCAGTCCATCCGGGCATTTGCGGCAAAGGCGGCCTCCCTCGGCCCGGTCATGTACTACATCCACACGGCGGGCGCGTCTCCCAGCCAGGCCAGCCCGGAGCATATCATCAAACTCGACCTGATTGGCACCTCCTACGCCATTGACGCCTTTGGCGAGGTGATGGCCCGGGGCGGTGCTGGCCTCATCGTCTCCAGCCAGACCGGATATATGCCCCATGCCCTCACCGCTGAGGACGAGGAAGCCCTCGCCATGACCCCTACGGCCCAGCTTTCCTCGCTTCCTTGCCTTGACGGAAGCAAGACGCCCAATTCCGGCGCGGCCCACATCGTTTCCAAACGGGTGAACCAGCTCCGAGTCCGCACGGCGGCGGCTACCACCTGGGCGGATCGGGGCGCCAGGATCAACACCATCAGCCCCGGCATCATCGTGACGCCGCTGGCCTATGACGAGTTCAACGCGCCGGGCAACACCTATCAGAACATGATCGACTGCTCCGCCGTGCGCCGCGCGGGGACATCGGACGAGATCGCGGCGGCGGGCGCGTTCCTGCTGGGGCCGGATGCCGGATTTATCACGGGAACCGATCTGCTGATCGACGGCGGCGTGATCGCGTCCCTGAAAAGCGGCAGATTTGATCTTCGCGTCAGATAGGAGGAAATGAAAATGGCAAAGACATTGATCGCGTACTTTTCCCATGCGGGGCAGAACTACTCACACGGCGGGATCCGGAACCTGCCTGTGGGCAACACCGAGGTGGTTGCGAAGAAGCTCCATGCCATGTTGGGGGGCGACCTGTTCTATATCGACACGGTGCAGAAATATCCCGACGACCACATAAAGAAGATCGAGATCGCCAAACGGGAATACGAGCAGGACGCCCGCCCGGTGCTGACGGCACGGGTGGAGAATATGGACGGATACGATACCGTCATCCTGGCGTTCCCCAACTGGTGGACGACCATGCCTATGGCGGTGTTCACCTTCCTGGAGAGCTACGATTTTTCCGGCAAGACCATCTGCCCGCTCATCACCCACGGCGGCAGCGGCTTTTCGAGTTCCCTGCGGGACATCGCACGGCTCTGCCCCGGCGCGAAAATGACCGATGGCCTCGCTGTCAACGGCGACAATGCCGCGACCTGTGACCGGGAGCTTGAAAAATGGGTGAAGAAGATCGGCTTGAAATAAGCTCGAAATATCTATGCTCACCTCATGGAAGAAGCTGACCAACGCAACGCCGATATTTTGGCCGATGTACTCTTGAAAAAGGCGTGATTTTGAGGGCGAGTTGAACTAAAGTTGAATTATCGAGCGGGCGCAAAAGTTGAATTGCCCAAAAAAGTTAGAAAAACAGCCGCTTCCGATGTGGAAACGGCTGCTTTTGTGGTTGCGGCGGCAGGACTTGAACCTGCGACCTCCGGGTTATGAGCCCGACGAGCTACCAACTGCTCTACGCCGCGATATGTGGTGCCGGAGACCGGGGTCGAACCGGCACGGGATCTCTCCCACGGGATTTTAAGTCCCGGGCGTCTGCCAATTCCGCCACTCCGGCTTATTGGCACTTTGCTATGATAGCACGTTTGGCGGCCTCTGTCAAGCCCAAACCGGGAGAACATTTCGCCTTTTTTTGACGGGGCATCCCTTGACGGCGGGGGAAAATCGTGGCAGACTAAAGGGGCTGCGAGGAGGAATGGACGATGGCAACAGAACTGACGAAAAAGGACATCGAGCTGCTGAAGCAGGAGCTGGAGCACCGGCAGACGGTGCTGCGGCCCCAGCTGCTGGAGGCGGTGAAAGAGGCGAGAGCCTTCGGCGATCTCAGCGAAAACTTTGAGTACAAGGCCGCCAAGCGGGAGAAGAACCGCAACGACAGCCGGTGCCGCTACCTGGAGAATCTTATCAAAAACGCCCGGGTCATCCCGGACAGGCCCGCCCCGGAGGGGGTGGTGTCCCTGTACGACAAGGTCACCCTCTATGTGGAGGAGGACGATGACACCGTCACCTTCCAGATCGTCACCACCGTGCGGCAGGACGCCCTCCACGGCCTCATCAGCAAGGAGTCCCCGGTGGGCAGGGCGGTGCTGGGGCGCAAGGTGGGGGATACCGTCACCATCCAGGTGAACGACTCCTACAGCTACGACGCGGTGATCCGATCCGTGGAGCCGGGGGAGGACACCGGCGAAGCCCCCCTGCGGGCGTTTTGAGGGCGGGATCGGATTTCTTTTTCCCCTTTCTATTTACAAATATACCGAAATTCGGTATACTGGGATCGAAGGTGGCAGAAGGGGGTGGAAGTATGGCAAAGACGATCGTTCGCCGCTATCATCAGGCTATCCTTCCGGGCAGCGCGGTCTTTGGCCTGGCGCTGGTGCTGTTCGGCATGACCCGGGCCGCCCCCATGGAGATCTTTGCGGGGCTGCGGGCCATCATCCGCTCGGAGGATGTGCTCATCACCGACTACATCGCCGTGGCCGGCGTGGGCCCCGCCTTTGTGAACGCGGGGCTCGTCACCCTCATCTCCGTGATCATCCTGAAGCTGGTGGACGGCCCGCCCAACGGCGCCACCATCGTCACCGTGGGGCTGATGGCGGGATTCTCCCTGTTCGGCAAGAATATCGCCAACATCTGGCCCATCATCATCGGCACCGGGCTGTACGCGCTGCTCCGCAAAGAGACCTTCGCCCACCATGTGAATGTGGCCCTGCGGGCCACCGCCCTGGCGCCGGTGGTCAGCTTCCTGTCGGCGGAGGTGGGGCCGGCGGCCGGCATCATCACCGGGCTGGTCATCGGGTTTTTCATCCCGCCGGTGGCGGAGCACGCCCACCGGATCCAGAACGGCATGAACCTGTACAGCCTGGGCTTCGCCTGCGGGCTGATGGGGATGATGCTGGTGCCCGCATTCAAAGCCTTTGGCATGGAGCCCAGCTCCACCCTGGTGTGGTCTGAGGGCAATAACCTGCTGCTGGGCGTCGCCCTGGAGGTGCTGTGCCTGTTCTTCATCGTGATGGGGCTGGGCCGGAAGCCCCTGGAGACCCTCCGGGCCTATGGGAGCCTGCTCCGCACCTCCGGCCGGGCCCCCAGCGACTACGTGCGCACCTTCCCCGCGGGGGCGGTGCTGCTGAACATCGGCGTCAACGGGCTCATCGCCACCTGCTGGATCCTGCTCACCCGGGGGGATCTGAACGGGGCCACCATCGGGGCCATCTTCACCATCATGGGGTTCTCCGCCTACGGCAAGCACCCGCTCAACATCCTGCCCGTGATGGCGGGGGTGCTGCTGGGCAGCCTGACGAACCATGTGGAGTTCAACGCCCCCGCCCTCCAGCTGGCCGCCCTGTTCGGCACCACCCTGGCCCCCATCGCCGGCACATTCGGCTGGCCCTTTGGGATCCTGGCGGGACTCATCCACTCTTCGGTGGTGCTCCAGGCGGGCCTGCCCCTGGAGGGGATGAACCTCTACAACAACGGCTTCTCCGGCGGCCTCATCGCCATCGTGCTGTATCCCATCCTCACCACCCTGGTGAGGCGCCGCAGGCCGGTGCTGGAGGAGGAGGATCTGTTCGCCATGTTCGAGCAGGCGGGGCCCCAGGATCCGGAGGAGCTGCGCCAGAACGAAAAAGAATAAATCTTACGATCTCAGGAGGTTTTACCAATGGATATCAACATCACCGGCACCGTGAAGTACGTGGGGGTCAACGACCACCAGGTCGACCTGTTCGAGGGGCAGTATGTGGTGCCCAACGGCATGGCATACAACTCCTATGTGCTCCTGGGGAACAAGACCGCCGTGATGGACACGGTGGATCGGCACTTCACCCACGAGTGGCTGGACAACGTGGCAAAGGCCCTGGGCGGCCGCAAGCCGGACTACCTGGTGATCCAGCACATGGAGCCCGACCACGCCGGCAGCATCGCCGCCTTTGCCAAGGCGTACCCCGACGCCACCGTCGTGTCCTCCGCCAAGGCGTTCACCATGATGGGCCAGTTCTTCGGCAGTGAGTTCGAGGATCGCCGGATCGTCGTGGGCGAGGGCGACACCCTGGATCTGGGCGGCCATCTGCTGACCTTCGTCACCGCCCCCATGGTGCACTGGCCGGAGGTCATTGTGACCTATGACTCCAACGACAGGATCCTGTTCTCCGCCGACGGCTTCGGCAAGTTCGGCGCCCTGGATGTGGACGAGGAGTGGGACTGCGAGGCCCGCCGGTACTACATCGGCATCGTGGGCAAGTACGGCGCCCAGGTGCAGCGGCTGCTGAAAAAGGCCGCCGGGCTGGACATCCGGATCATCTGCCCCACCCACGGCCCTGTTCTGAAGGAAGATCTGGGCCACTATATCAACCTGTATGACACCTGGTCCTCCTACCGGCCGGAGTCCGAGGGCATTTTGATCGCCTACACCTCTGTGTACGGCCACACCAAAGACGCGGTGGCCCTGCTGGCGGACAAGCTGAAGGCCAGGGGCTGCCCCAAGGTGGTGGTCACCGACCTGGCCCGGGACGACATGGCCGAGGCGGTGGAGGACGCCTTCCGCTACAACAAGCTGGTGCTGGCCACCACCACCTACAACGCCGACATCTTCCCGTTCATGCGGACGTTCATTGAGCACCTGACCGAGCGGAACTACCAGAACCGCACCGTGGCCCTGATGGAGAACGGCTCCTGGGCGCCCCAGGCGGTGAAGGTGATGCGCTCTATGCTGGAGGGCAGCAAGGATCTGACGTTCACCAACACGGCGGTGCACATCATGTCCGCCCTGAACGACAGCAGCCGCGCCCAGATCGAGGCCCTGGCCGACGAGCTGTGCAAGGACTACATCGCCCAGGGCGCCGCCACCGCCAACAAGAGCGACATGACCGCCCTGTTCAAGATCGGCTACGGCCTGTACGTGGTCACCTCCAACGACGGCACCAAGGACAACGGCCTCATCGTCAACACGGTGACCCAGCTCACCGACAACCCCAACCGGGTGGCGGTGAACATCAACAAGGCCAACTACTCCCACCACGTCATCAAGCAGACCGGCGTGATGAACGTGAACTGCCTGTCCGTGGAGGCCCCCTTCAAGGTGTTCCAGACGTTCGGGTTCCAGAGCGGCCGCACCGTGGACAAGTTCGCCGGCATGGAGACCCTCCGCTCCGACAACGGGCTGGTGTTCCTGCCCCGGTATATCAACGCCTTCCTGTCTTTGAAGGTGGAGCAGTATGTGGATCTGGACACCCACGGCATGTTCATCTGCTCCGTCACCGAGGCCCGGGTCATCTCCGACAAGGAGACCATGAGCTACACCTACTACCAGAAGAATGTGAAGCCCAAGCCCGACACCGAGGGCAAGAAGGGCTGGGTCTGCAAGGTGTGCGGCTATGTGTACGAGGGCGACGAGCTGCCCGACGATATCGTGTGCCCGCTGTGCAAGCACGGCGCGGCGGACTTTGAGCGCATCCAGTAAGCGAGACAAAAAATTTCCCCGCCGTTCAAGGCGGGGAAATTTTTTATGCGGCGGTCACTTGATGACCTTGCCGTCCACTTCCTCTTTCAGCAGGGCGGCGAAGGCGTCCAGATCCATGGCCCCCAGATCCTCGCCGGAGCGGTGCCGGACGGACACGGCGCCGTTCTCCATGTCCCGGTCGCCCACCACCAGCATATAGGGCACTTTCTCCAGGGTGGCCTCCCGGATCTTCTTGCCGATCTTCTCGTTGCGGGTGTCGGTCTCCACCCGGTAACCAAGAGCGTCCAGTTTGGCGGCCACGCCGGCGGCGTAGTCGTCCACCCGGTCGGTGACGGTGAGCACCTTCACCTGCACGGGGGCCAGCCAGGCGGGGAAGGCCCCGGCGAAGTGCTCGGTGATGACGCCGATGAACCGCTCGATGGAGCCCAGAACCACCCGGTGGATCATCACGGGGCGGTGCTTCTGGCCGTCCTCGCCCACGTATTCCAATTCGAACCGCTCGGGCAGCTGGGAGTCCAGCTGGATGGTGCCGCACTGCCAGGTCCGGCCCAGGGAGTCGGCCAGATGGAAGTCCAGCTTGGGGCCGTAGAAGGCGCCGTCCCCCTCGTTGACCACGAAGGATTTGCCCATGGCGGTGATGGCGGCCTTCAGGATGTCCTGGTTGCGCTCCCACTCCTCCACGGTGCCGATGTGATCCTCCGGCATGGTGGACAGCTCGATCTCGTACTTCAGGCCGAAGACGTTGTAGACCTCGTCGAACAGGCGAACCGTCTCCTGGATCACGTCCTGCATCTGATCCCGGGTCATGAACACGTGGGCGTCGTCCTGGGTGAAGCAGCGCACCCGGAACAGACCGTGGAGGGCGCCGGACAGCTCGTGCCGGTGAACCAGGCCCAGCTCGCCCACCCGCAGGGGCAGCTCCCGGTAGGAGTGGGGCTCGCTGGCGTACACCAGCATCCCGCCGGGGCAGTTCATGGGCTTGACGGCGAAGTCGGTGTCGTCGATGACGGTGGTGTACATGTTGTTCTTATAGTGATCCCAGTGGCCGGAACGCTCCCACAGCTGCCGGTTCAGCATGATGGGGGTGGAGATCTCCACATAGCCGTACTTCTTGTGAACCTGCCGCCAGTAGTCGATGAGGGTGTTTTTCAGCACCATGCCCTTGGGCAGGAAGAAGGGGAAGCCGGGGCCCTCGTCCATCAGCAGGTAGAGGCCCAGCTCCTTGCCCAGCTTGCGGTGATCCCGCTTTTTGGCCTCCTCGATGCGGGCCAGGTACTCGTCCAGCTCGTCCTTCTTGGGGAAGGCGATGCCGTAGATGCGCTGGAGGGTCTCACGATTGGAGTCGCCCCGCCAGTAGGCGGCGTTGCAGGCGGTTAGCTTGATGGCGTTGCCCTTGATGCGGCCGGTGCTGTCCAGATGGGGGCCGGCGCACAGGTCGGTGAACTCGCCCTGCTTGTAAAAACTGATGACCGCGTCCTCGGGGAGATCATTGATGAGCTCCACCTTGTAGGGCTCGCCCTTCTCCTCCATGAACTTCACGGCCTCCGCCCGGGGCAGCTCGAACCGCTCCAGCTTCAGCTTCTCCTTGCAGATCTTGCGCATCTCCGCCTCCAGCTCCTCCAGCTGGGCCTCGGTGAAGGGGGCGGGGGTGTCGAAGTCGTAATAGAAGCCGTTTTCGATGGCGGGGCCGATGGCCAGCTTCACCTCCGGGTGGAGGCGCTTCATGGCCTGGGCCAGCACATGGGAGCAGGTGTGCCAGTAGGTCTTGCGGTATTCGGGATTTTCAAAGGTGTACAGGTTTTCGTCGGACATATTTGATCTCCTTCCTCTTTGGCTCCTTCTTCAGAAGGAGCTGTCACGCGAAGCGTGACTGAGGATGTTTCTTTCAGTTAAGAGAAAATCCTCCGTCATTTGCTTCGCAAATGCCACCTCCTTTTGCGAAAGGAGGCTTTTTGCGGGGAGAAACGAAAAACGCCTCGCCCCTGTTTCTCAGGGGTGAGGCGTGTATTTACGCTCCACGGTTCCACCCTGCTTGCGTCCATGGGACGCCGCTTTGTGACCGCTGTAACGGGCGGGCCCGTCCCGGTCATCCCGGGCGGCTCGGGAGTGGTGGGCTCCGTCTTCCCCGCAGGGCGCTTTCACCATGCGCGTCCCTCTCTGGGCGGTTCCGGCGGGCCGGTCTCCGTCTGTGCCATTTTGACGGGGATAGTGTATCACCGGGGAAATGGTTTGTCAAGCGGGGAAAATGAATCCTTCGGCTGGTGATCTGGCGGGCAAATCTCCAGCGGAGGTTGTCCGTCTTCGGAAATGTAGATCTCCTCGGCATCCCGCTGGGCAAACAGGAGACGCAGCCGGGCGGCGGCGTAGTCCTTACACTCCATCAAGTCCAGCGCGTCGGTGATGGCGTTGAATAAAGTGGTATACATTTTTTGATACATGGCGAACGCCCTCTTCCAGAGTTTGTAGTTGATATTTCAACTATAAACTTGAAAAATAACAATGTCAAGAGTTATTCTGCTCTATAAACTCGTTTTCTTTTTTGCCTGACTGCATATCATTAAAGGTAAGAAAGAAGGGATGCGGGATGGCATTGGATTATACCCTGATCGGGAAGCGGATTGCCAAGCGGAGAAATCAGTTGGGCTTGACACAGGCGGCATTGAGTGAGATGGTTGAGATCAGCGCCACCTATATGTCGAGCATTGAGCGGGCCGTCTCCATCCCCTCCACGGAGGTCATCATGCGCCTGGCAATCGCCCTGGACACCACGCCCGACACCTTCCTGGTGGGCACCGCCCGGCAGGAGGGGGACGAGTGGAAGGACGTGGCCGAGCTGCTGCGGGCGATGGACGAGAAACAGCTCCGGCTGGCCCGGAGCTTCCTCCTCTGGCTGGAGGAGCAAAAACTTTAAGACGTGAAAAGAGCCGCCCCCTCGGGGGCGGCTCAAATTTTTTGCTACTCTCCGCTGTCCAGGTACAGCTCCTCCGCCTCCCGCTGGGCGGCCATCAGGCGGCGCTGGGCGGCGCCGTAGTCCCGGTCGTCCATCATGTTCAGCGCGTCGGTGACGGCGTTGAACAGGACGGCGTACATCTTTTTATAGGGGTTGGGCGCGGGGAAGGGGGTCACGTTGTCCATGGATGGTCTCTCCGATCTCTCTTTTATTTTGAGCAGGTCTGGCAATAGCGCATGAGGAGGGCGGCGGCCTGGGCCCGCGTGGTACAGCCCCGGGGGTCGAGCGCGCTGCCGTTTCCCTGGAGGATGCCGTTCCGCACTGCCCAGGCCGTGGCCTGACGGGCCCAGTCGTGGACGGCGCCGCCGTCAGAGAAGCGGGACAGGGCGGAGACGCCGGCCGGGGGGCAGTTGGCGCACCGCCACAGCATGGTGACAAATTCCTCCCGGGTGACGGCGCGGTTGGGATCGGCGCCGTCGGACACGCCCGCGGCCTGCGCCCAGGCCATGCCGCACCGATACCAGGGGGAGCAGTTCGAGGTGCTCACGCCGTTCAGACGGGCCAGGATGGTCATCAGCATACCCCGGGAGGTATCGCCGTCGGGGTCAAAGCGGTTGGAACCCACGCCGTTCATCAGGCCCCGCGCCACGCAGTAGCCGATGCCTGCCCGCGACCAGTCGTCCCGCACGTCCCACAGGGAGTCAAGGGGATCGGAGGGGGTGGAGGGGGCCGGCGTCGGGGGAGTTGGCGCAGCTGTGGGGGAGGGGGAGGGAGCGGCCGTATCCCCCTGCGGGTAGCGCGTCATCAGATAGTCGGCCCGCTCCACCTCGCCGGCGGTGAGGGTGCGCCCCCAGTGGACGGAGCTGTTGTAGTTGCCCTCCGCTACGGTGAGAGAGTCTGTCCCCACGGTAAGTACGATCACCGAGTGGGAGTTGTTGTTCACCCGGAGGATGTCGCCCACGCGGACTTCGGAGAAGTTTACGGGCCGCACCACGCGGGCGGGCAGGTCGCCGAAGGCGGCGTCGCTGAGCAAAAAGGCGAAGCCGGCGCAGCCGTAGCCGCCGGTGTAGCCCGCGCCGCCCTTCCAGGCGTAGTAGTCGGCGTTTGTCCAGCGCATCCCCTCCGGGTAGTCGGATCTCAGTGCGATCATCCGCTCATAGGCCTGCCGCTGTGTGGGGGCGGAGGCGGCAAAGACCGCCGTGACGCCCGAGGTGAAAAGCAGACAGAGCGCCAGCAGAAGGCCGAGGACGCGTTCAGTATTTGTGCGTTTCATGGGTACTCCTTTCTCCGCCATCCGGCGGACAAGCCCAGTGTAAGCCCATGAAACCGCAATCGCAAGGGAAAAACGGCGATTACCAGAATGTACTTCAGGTGGGAGGCTCAGCCGTCCTCCCGGCGGCGGAGGAAGATGGTGACGGCCGCGAGGATCAGCGCCGCCACGGGGTAGATCACCGCCGCCCAGTCCCACAGGCCGGCGGCAAGGCCAAGGCCCACATAGATGGCCGTGGCCAGCACCATGCCGCAGCCCCACACCGCGCTCACGGTCTGATCCAGCCGCTTTTCCTCCGGGGTGGGGGAGAGTTCCCGGCGGCAGGCGCGGTTATACCCCTCCACATCGTATTTGGATCTTTGCAGGCACGCCCAGACCAGCGCCGTCACCGCCGCGGCGATACACAGCAGCATGATCCCGGCGCCCAGACCCCGGCCCGCGGGGTCATTTCTCACTTCGGGGAGCAGAGTGACGGCGATCTGACAGATCACCCCGATGAGGATCAGGGCCACCGGCAGGGCGATGAGCAGGGGGAATCGCCGCTCAAAGCGGTCGATCTCCTCCCGGGCGTAGAAAGGGCGGACGGCAGGGTGTTCTTTTTTGAAGCGGTCGTGGCCCATGCTGAAGGCGATGAGGACGGCCACCGCCACGGCGATACAGCCCAGCAGGACGCAGACGCCGATGACAGCGACGGCGTCCGAAGGGTCGAAGGTCACCATCAGCACCATGACGGCCACCCCAAGCAGGATGAGCCCCACCGCGCCCGCCACCGTCTTGGAAAAGGCGTTCATGTGGGCGTCATACCCGGCGGAGTCCTCCGCCAGGGCGGCCTGGGCGTCCCCCCGGACCAGGGTGTCCAGGTCGACCCCGAACAGCTCGCACAGCCGGAGCAGCGCGGCCATCTCCGGGTAGGCGGAATTGCCCTCCCACTTGGACACCGACTGCCGGGTGACCTCCAGCCGCTCGGCCAGCTCCTCCTGGGTCATGCCGGCCCGCCTGCGCAGAAATTGCAGATTTTCACCGAAGCTCATTGTGAGCACCTCCTTTTGAAGTGCCTCCATTCTGCCCGGGCGGCGGAGGAAAGTCCAGCGAGCGGGGGTTGCGTTTCAGCCGCGGGGCGTAAAATTTCGGTTGCGCGGGGGAAAATCAGCCCGTCAGCACCGCCTCGGCGGCCTTGATGCCGTCCACGGCGGCGGAGGTGATGCCGCCGGCGTAGCCGGCTCCCTCGCCGCAGGGGTAGAGGCCCCGGAGGGCGGGGGACTGGTACGTCTCATCCCGCACCAGCCGCACCGGGGAGGAGGAGCGGGTCTCCACGCCGGTGAGGACGGCGTCCGGGTGGGCGAAACCGTGGAGCTTGCGGTCAAAAATGGGGATGGCGTCTTTGATGGTCTCCAGCACATAGGGGGGCAGTACGCCGTCTGAGCTCCCCCAGGCGACGCCGGGGCGGTAGGTGGGGATGATGGAGCGGGGGCCCGTGGACGCCCGCCCCGCCAGGAAGTCCCCGGTGAGCTGGGCGGGGGCGCGGTAGTCCCGCCCGCCGGCCTCGTAGGCCGCCCGCTCCCATCTCTCCTGGAAACGGACGCCGGCCAGGGGATCCGTCCCGCCGAAGTCGTCGGGGGTGACGCCCACCAGCAGGCCGCCGTTGATGTTGGAGCCGTTACGGGTGCGGAGGGACATGCCGTTGGTGACCACCTGGCCGGGGGCGGAGGCGGCGGCCACCACCTGCCCGCCGGGGCAGACGCAGAAGGTGAAGGCCGACCGGCCCGAGGGCAGGTGACAGGACAGCTTGTAGTCGGCGGCGGGGAGCCTGTCCCAGAAGTCCCCGTACTGGGCGCGGCTCACCGCCTGCTGGCTGTGCTCGATGCGCACGCCGATGGCGAAGGGCTTGCGCTCCATGGGCAGGCCGGCCTCATACAGCATTTGGAAGGTGTCCCGGGCGGAGTGGCCGGGGGCCAGCACCAGCGCCTCGCATGGGAGGCGGTATGCGCCCTCCGGAGAATCCACCGTGACGGCGGTGAGGCGGCCATCGGACTGCTCCAGTCCAGTGAGCCGGTGCTCAAAGCGGACGTCCGCGCCCAGGGAAAGTAGCTCCCGGCGGATGGACTTCACCACGTCCCGCAGCACGTCGGTGCCGATGTGGGGCTTGTGGGACCACTTGACGTCCTCCGGGGCGCCGTGGGAGACGAACACATCGAAAACGTGGGCGATGCGGGGGTCGCTGACGCCGGTGGTGAGCTTGCCGTCGGAGAAGGCGCCCGCGCCGCCCTCGCCGAACTGGACGTTGGAAACCGGCGAGAGGAGGCCGCTTGACCAGAACAGTTCCACATCGCGGGTGCGGGCGTCCACCGGACGGCCACGCTCCAGAATGACGGGGGGCAGTCCGGCACGGGCCAGGGTCAGGGCGGCGAACAGGCCCGCGGGGCCCATCCCCACCACCACCGGCGGGTGGGGGAGAGGGCGGCCGGACGCGGGCGGGATATAGGGCTTGTCCTCCAGATGGGCGACATTTTTGGGGGCGCGGCGGAGGACGGCGGCCTCTTTATCATTATATAATGTAACGGCGGCGGCGCACACCAGGTGGACGTCGGACTTTTTGCGGGCGTCGATGGACTGGCGGCGGAGGGTCAAGCAGGCGATGGCGTCGGGGGAGAGGGAGAGGACTTTGGCCGCGGCGGCGCGCAACTCGTCCATCCCCGCGCCCACGGGCAGGTTCAGATTTTGGATCAGCAGCACGGGGCAGCCCTCCCTCCTTTTTGTTATATACGTAATATACCACGGCCGGCCGGAAAAGGCAATGCGGGAGGGCCGGGATCGCTGGAAGAAAAAACTTTTGAAAAAATGAAAAATGGGTGTTGACAAATGGCGAGAAAGCGTGGTATATTAGCGGAGCGCGCTGCGGAAGGCAACGTCGGGAACAGAGAGG
>CANQZJ010000035.1 GCA_947628315.1 uncultured Oscillospiraceae bacterium | reverse complement strand
TCGAAACCGCCTTTGACCGTCTCTTTTCATTTAGAAAAGTACGATTTCATCATCCTCAAAAATTATAGCCCTCCGGGACTGGTTCTGCTGTTCCAAGGGGCTCCCCCTCCTCTCCGCCGAAGGGCTCCTCCAGGGGATCGCCCTCCTCCGGAGGCATCCCGCCGTCCCCCTCCGGCGGGGGCTGTTCGGCCCCCAGGGCCTCCCGCAGGGCCCCGTCCAGGGCGGCAGTGAAGCCCGGCTCCTCAAATTCGGCCAGGGCCTCGTTGGCCCGGTCGGAGAGAAAACGCAGCTTGTTGATGAATTCCACCCGCATCCTGGCCTTTTTGTCCAGCAGGGTCCGCACCCGATCCACGGCGCTCTGGATCAGTCCCCGTTCGTCGGCGCTCAGATCCTTCGGGCCGTTCAGCTGTGCCAGATACTGTTCCAGCAGCGCTTTCTCCCGGCTGTCGTCCAGGAAGGGGTACATATTCCACAGGGTGTCCGCCCCGTACTTGCCCGCTTCGATCCTGTTGAGCCTGCCGGACACCAGATCCTGCATGCTCTCCACCGTGCGGCGGGCGTCCCGGAGGGTGTCCACCACCACGCCCACGGCGCTGTCGGTGAAGGTGCGGTTGAACACCACCTGGTTGGGGATCTGGCCGGGCATATTGCGCACCGGGGAGGCGTTGTCAAAGAGCCGCCGCTGCTGCTCCTTGACGGGCTGGGACTGGCCGATGGTCTTCTTCATGCAGGAGAAGAGCATCATCCGCCCGGTGCCCTGGAGGACTGCCGCCGAGAGGGTGCCCCTCTGAAAGGCGGTCTCGGAGAACCGGCGGAGCTGATCCTGATCCCCCTCGTTCTTCATCTGGTAGAAGGATCGGCTGGAGGTGGGATCCGGGATCTGCTGCCCTTCCCTCCGGGCGCCGTAAAAGCTCTCCGGGGCGCTGACCTTTGTCTGCTCCGTGCCCTGGGACGCCTCGCCGGCTTGGGGGGCCTGCGCCTCCTCCTGGCCGCCCTGGGCCCTGGTCAGATCGCCGGTGTGCTTGCGGCCCATGGCGTCGAAGGTCTGCTGGAAACTCTCGGTGATGTGATACACCGGGTCGCGGTACTGGAAGAACTCAGTCCCCGCCGCCCAGGCGGACTGCCGCAGCAGGGTCTTCTCCAGCTGGGCCTTCTGGCGGGGGAGGGGATCCAGGCGCTTTTTCGTCTGGACGCGGCTCATGACTTTCCTCCGACCCCGGCCAGGCCCATGCTCCGCACGATGTGGGAAAAGGTCACCGGCCGCAGGATGAAATCGGTGCAGTGGATACGCATACTGGCCACGGCGAACTCCCGCGTGTCGTCCACCAGGACGATGCGGCAGTTTTTGTCCCGCTCCCGCAGCAGGCGGGCCCGCAAAAATCCCGTGCTGCCTCCGAAGCAGATGTAAGACAGATCGAAGCGATCCTGGCAGGCGTTGAACTCCTCCGGGTCGTAAAAGACCTGGAAAGAGACCGGGAGCTGATAGAGCGCGCAGTATTCTCTGATCCACCGGACCATGTGTTCAGCGTCCTGTGGGACGCTGTCGCAGACCGCGATGTGCATCTCGTCTCCCTCCGCCGCCTTTGCCGTTCTCCCAGTCATCCTGCCGGAATACCCGTTGGGACGAGGATATCATACCCTGCCCCCGATCCCCATTTCAAGGATTCCGGCGTGAACGCCGGGAAATCTACCTAAAGTGCATCGGTCTCTTCCGGCAGGGGAGACCGGGCGGACAGTTTGGGAGCGTTCGCCGGCATTCATGCCGGTTTTCTTGCCATTCCGAATGGAAACTGGTAGAGTAAACTCGTCATATTGGGAAGATATGTGGGCGTCCGCGGAGAGGGGTGACAGGCAGATGTGGACACAGATGGAGAAGCAGATCCCGGAACGGGCGGAGGCCCAGAAGGCCCCCGACCAGCCCGAGACGGCGGCCGCCCAGCTGGGCCAGATCGTCCAGGCCGCTGCCGCCGGGGACAACCGCCGGCCCCTGGATCTGGACGCCGCCATGCGGGAGCGGATGGAGCAGCAGTTCGGCCTGGACTTCTCCGCCGTCCGGCTGGAGGAATCCTCTCTGCCCGGCCGCCTGGGGGCCGACGCGGTGGCCCAGGGCGACGTGATCCGTTTCGCCCCCGGCGCCTACCGGCCCGACACCCCGGAGGGGGAGCGGTTGCTCTCCCACGAGCTGGGCCACCTGGTTCGCCAGAGCCGGGGCATGGATCCCGCCGCCCAGGCCGGCCTGCCCTTCTACGACCCCATCGCCGAGCACGCCGCCGACGATATGGCCTTCCAGGCCGCCAGCGGCGGCCTGTCTACTGGATCGATCCAGCCTTTCTCCCCCGTCCCCGCCGCCCAGGCCCCCATGGAGGGCAACCGCTTCACCAGCTGGATCAGGCGCAGGGCGGGTAAAATGAGACGATCCGACGACGACGGCGTCGAGCTGGACGACCTGGACGCCGAGAGCGCGTTTGACGATGATGAGGATCCGCGTCCCGGGCCGCTGGCCGCCGCCGGACAGTGGTTCAGCGGCAAGCTGGGCGGGCTGAAGCAGCGATTTGCCCAGTGGGGCGCCTCCGCCGGGGGGAGCGGGCAGGGCGGACACGAGTTCAACGTTCTGCGGAACGTCGCTCTGCAGCGCCGGGCGGAGCGCCGCGCCCGCGCCGCCCAGGCTGCCCAGGAGGCACAGGCCGCCCAGGCGGCTCAGCAGGCCGCGCCCGCCGCAGAGGCCCCCGCGCCTGACCCGGCGGAAACGCCCGCCCCCGCGCCGGCAGAAACGCCCGCCCCCGCGCCGGCGGAAGAGACCCCCGCCGCTCCCGGTGTAGAAGAGCTTCCCCCCCTGCCGGCGGAGACCCCCGCCCCGGAGGAGGACGGGGAAGAGGACGAGAGCTGGCTGCTGTAGAAAAAATAACCCCTGCCCTCCCGGCCGGGAGGGCAGGGGCTTTTTGTAGTCCGAAAACCACTCGCTAGGCGAGTGGTTCAAAAGAAGCCTGATGGCGATGATGTAGACAAAAAGACTCCCTTGCTATAGAGTAGGAGTGCGGTCTGGCAACTGCACAACAGGAATAGCAAGGGAGGTCATCAAATGGATGACGTAAATAGTTTATCTCATACGAGTTGGAATTGCAAATATCATATAGTGTTTGCACCAAAATATCGGCGGCAGGTGTTCTATGGAGAGAAGCGGCGGGAAATAGGAGAAATACTGCGGACACTGTGCGAATGGAAGAAAGTGAAAATAATCGAGGCAGAAGTGTGTCCGGATCACGTGCACATGCTGGTAGCGATCCCACCAAAGGTAGCGGTATCAAGTTTCATGGGATACTTGAAAGGGAAAAGCAGCTTGATGATATATGAAAAGTTTCCACAACTGCGATATAAGTATCGGAACCGGGAATTTTGGTGCCGGGGGTATTATGTAGATACGGTAGGAAAGAACGCCAAAAAGATAGAAGAATACATCCGAAAGCAGTTGGAGGAGGACAAAGCAGGGGAACAACTGACGATGGGAAATTTCTAAAGAGCCCGTTTACGGGCAGCAAGTAACAGGCCCTCGCGGCTGTCAGACCGTAGCAACGCGACGTGACGCGTCGCTAGTATCAAAGGGCTATGCCCGTCTATGAAAATCCCCCGGCTTCGCCGGGGGATCATTAATATGTTCTGGCCGGGAGAGGCCGCCGGAAAAGGGATCTCAACCCTTGCTGTAGCGCTTACTTTGCGCTCTATTGCGTCTCTTTTCCCTTGCCGCCCGCTCCGCGCTCAGCGCTTCCTCGTTCGCTTCCCCGTGCTCCCCGTCCAGGAGATCCACGGTCGTCTGCGCGCCCGCCATCGCCTTGCGGAAACGTTTGGCCTTTCTTTTGAATTTGAGCAGCTTGTTATTTTTCCTTATGCCCCTTCCTTTGCCCAGCATGGCCTTGAGTTCTTCTTTCGGGAGGAACGGCAGCACCGCCTGGATCCCCTCCATCATGCTGCCGATCCCCGAAAGCTGTCCGTGGGCGTTTTTCACCGTTTCGTCATTCTCGGCGTTCAGGTCTCTGATGTCTGTATCAAGGAAGTTCCTGATGTCCCAGACCACATATTGGAGCAATTTTTTCTCGCTGTCCTTCCCCTGTTTGCTGGGATGGATGTCCTCGAACATCCGCTCCCACTCCTTCCCGCGGTGAACGCGCATGCCGCCGCTCAGGTAGGCCTCGATGGCCTGCTCTCTCTTGTCCAGGGGGAGATCGGGCTCCCCGCGGCGGAGCCCGAGCCCCTCCAGCTTCTCCTCCAGGGCGCGGTCCTGCTCCTCCCGCCAGCCCTGGACAGCGTTCTGTCTGCGGAGCCGGGAGATCCGATCCCGCCTCGTCTCAAAGTCCCGGAGGCTGGGGGCCCGCCTGGGCGCGGGCTCCGGCGCGGGGGCAGGCGCGGACACGGGTTCAGGCTCCGGCGCAGGCACCGCCTCCGCCGCAGGAGGCTCGGCCTCTGTCACAGGAGGCGCGGGCTCCGCCGCAGGGGGCTCGGCCTCTGTCACAGGAGGCTCAGGCTCTGTCACCGGAGGCGCGGGCGCGGGTTCAGGCTCCGGTACGGGCTCGGGCGCCGGCGCGAGGGGTTCCGCCTCTGTCACAGGAGGCTCGGGTTCCAACAGGGACTCCGGCTCCTGGGGCGGCGGGGACATGGCCGCCAGGCGTGCCGCCCGTTGCTGCCGCAGCTGATCCAGGGACCGGCGGCGCTTGATGAAGTGGAACCGGCTGGGCAGGTTGGCGGTGGTCACCATGCCCTCCTGGTTTTCCGCCGCGTCGTTCAGGGCCAGCTGCTCCCGGTCGTCGTCGTCCACCGTCTTGCCCGCGGCCTGGAGGGGCCCCGCGCTGGCGGGCACCGCGCTGGCGCTCAGGGGTGTCACCGGCCCCGTGTAGACGCTCTCTCCCTGGGCGGCCAGAGCCCCCTGCCGGTCGGCCTGGGCCTCCAGCCCGGAATCGGCCAGGAATCCCTGGCCGGCGCTCTCGCCCCGGGCCTGGCTCACCACGTGGGACAGCTCGTGCCCCAGCAGCGCCTGGCCGGAGGTGGAGGCCAGATCCAGTTTCCCCGGCGCGAAGGCCACGTTCGACCCCATGGTCATGGCCTGGGCCCCGGCGTCGGCCACCGTCTGGGATTCGTACACCTTCACCCCGGAGAAGTCCGCGCCGAAGGAGGCCTCCATCTTCTCCCGGATGGCGTCGGGCAAGTCCACCCGGTGGCCCATCTGCTCCGTGGAGGGCATAGCGCCGGCGGCCAGCTCCGAGAGGGAGGGGCCGGGAGCGTTGGTATGCGGTTTTTGCTCCGCCGCCCGCGCCTGCGCCCTGCGGCGTGCCATATAGGTTTGGGACATGCGCTCCCCTCCTCTTTTCGGCCCTGCCGGGGATCATTCCCGTCTCATTCGTTCCAACAGGTCGTTCCGGATCGTTATCACGTCCTGAACCGACGCAGATCCGCCATTTCTTTGTCGAAGTTCACCTTTCGCTTTTGGAAAGTTTTTGCGAATTTGCCGTCCGGCTTAAGGTATTTTGCCACGCCCCCGGAGGGATCCTTACCGCCGCGTTTACTGAGACTCTCCCAGTCCGCGGCCTTCTGGAGCACTTTTTCGATGCTGTCCGCCAGGATTTGGCTCCCCCGCAGGTCGGCGTGGGCGTCCAGGGCTTTGTCCCTGTCCTTGGACAGCAGATTCTTCCGATTCTTTTTCTTTATCGCATCGCTGACCCGCTTCATGTCGTTGCGGATCAGCAGCCCCACTGTCTCGGGCTTCTGGTTCCCCTGGCGGAAGGCGTCCATGAGCTCTTTCTGCTCCTCTTCGTTATGAAAAGGCAGCGCGGCGGCCAGATAGTTGTCGTATTCCGCGATCCCGGTATAGGACTGCTCGGGCTCATAGCCCCGCCTGGCCTTCTCGTCTGCGAAGATCTTGAGGCCATCCTGGGCCTTCTGCTCCTTCTGCGCCCGGAGGGTCTCCCGCTGCTGCTGCTCCAGGGTGAGGCCGCTGCCGCCGCCGACAGTGTTGTTTTTGTTGAAGCCCAGCGCCTCGAGCTTCTCCAGGTTTTCGGCGGTCTTTTCCTGGGCCGCCGCCTTGTTCTCCTGGATCTCCTCCTGCTTCTTCTCGGTGGGCACCACCGGGCCCTCGGCGTTCACGGCGCTGTAAGGCTGCTGGGCCACCACCTGCTGTTCCAGGCTGCCGCCCCCGCCGCCGACGGGGGTGTTGTTGTCGAAGCCCAGCGCCTCGAGCTTCTCCCGATTTTCGGCGGTCTTTTCCTGGGCCTTCTTTTTGCGCCTCCGGCGCTTCTTCTTCTTTGGTTCGCTGTCCACCACCGCGCCCTTGATGTTCGCGGCGCCGTAAGGCTGCTGGGCCGCCACCTGCTGTTCCAGGCTGCTGTTCCCGCTGCCGACGGGGATGCCTTCGCTGTCGTCGCCCAGCTCCGCGAGCTGCTCCTTGGTGAGGCCGCTACCGCCGCCGACGGGGGTGTTGTTGTCGAAGCCCTGCTCCTCGAGCTTCTCCAGGTTTTCGGCGGCCTTGTCCTCGGCCGCCGCCTTGTTCTCCTGGAGCTCCTCCTGCTTCTTCTCGGTGCGCAGCACCACGCCCTCGACGTTCGCGGCGCTGTAAGGCTGCTGGGCTACCACCTGCTGTTCCAGGCTGCTGTTCCCGTTGCCGACGGGGATGCCTTCGCTGTCGTCGCCCAGCTCCGCGAGCTGCTCCTTGGTGAGGCCGCTGCCGCCGCCGACGGGGGTGTTGTTGTCAAAGCCCAGCGCCTCGAGCTTCTCCAGGTTTTTGGCGGCCTTTTCCTGGGACTCCGTTGCGGCAGCCTGCATGGACGCCTGCTGCTCCGGATCCATCTCTACCGCGCCCTCGCTGTTGGCCGCGCCGAAGGGATCCTCCGGGCCAAAGGGAGACGCGGGGCTCTCCGGCAGCGTGAAGGCGGAAGGAAGCTCCGGCATGGAGTCGGGATCCGGGAACGTCGGGCGCATAGCCGCCAGACGCGCCGCCCGCATCCGCCGCAGCTGATCCAGGGCCCGGCGGCGCTTGATGAAGTGGAACCGGCTGGGCAGGTTGGCGGTGGTTATCAGGCCCTCCTGGTTTTCCGCCGCGTCGTTGTGGGCCAGCTCGTCCAGGTCGTCCTCGTCCAGCGACTTGCCCGCCGCCTGGATGGGCCCCGCGCTGGCGGGCACCGCGCTGGCGCTCAGCGGCGTCACCGGCCCGGAATAGACGCTCTCCCCCTGGGCGGCCAGGGCCCCCTGCCGGTCGGCCTGGGCTTCCAGGCCGGCGTCCGCCAGGAATCCCTGCCCCGCGCTCTCGCCCCGGGCCTGGCTCACCACGTGGGACAGCTCATGCCCCAGCAGGGCCTGGCCGGAGGTGCTGGCCAGATCCAGCTTCCCCGGCGCGAACGCCACGTTCGACCCCATGGTCATGGCCTGGGCCCCCGCGTCGGCCACCGTCTGGGATTCGTACACCTTCACCCCGGAGAAGTCCGCGCCGAAAGAGGCCTCCATCTTCTCCCGGATGGCCTCCGGCAGGTCTACCCGGTGGCCCATCTGCTCCGTGGAGGGCATAGCCCCCGCCGCCAGCTCCGAGAGGGAGGGGCCGGGAGCGTCGATATGCGGTTTTTGCTCCGCCGCCCGCGCCTGCGCCCTGCGGCGGGATTGATAGGTTTGGGACATGCAGCCTTCCCCCCCCCTTTCGCGGAGATGCCGGTGCGAAAAATGCCGTTTATCTTCTCCTGCGGCTGCGCCAGCCGCCGCTGTCGTAGTTTCTGCGCAGATTGTCGCTGGCCGATCGGTAGGCGGCGATCATATTCCTGTTGCTCTCGGTAGGCGGCATCCCCGTCATCCTTCCGATGAGTTGGAGTTGACTTTGCTGGCTGTAATTCAGACCCGCCAGATTTTTGAACTCATCGAGCTCTTCCTTCGTCAGGCCGGCATTGGCCAGTTGTTCGTTACTGAAGATGCCCTCCTGCAGGAAGGTGTTGGCGGAGGCGCCCAGACTGAGCCGGTCAAAGAGCCTGACGTTGGTGTCGAACTGCGTCTGCTCATGGCGGTCATACAGATCGGAGAAGTCAGTGCTGTTGTATCTCCGGATACTCTCCACCAGAGTGGGCAGGACAGCGGCGAAGTTGTTGCCCGCGGCGCTCCGCAGGGTGTCGATCGCCTGGCCGTGATTCTCCTGCTGGTTGGTGAGGTCGGTGTCATAGTCCTGGATCAGGCGCATGATGCGGGTATCCATTCCACGGTGCTGCTCTTCTGAGAGCCCGGCCGCATCGGCAAGCTCCTTGCCGCTCACGCCGGCTGCTCCCTCCTGCTGTGTTTTGTCTACCGCCTTGATTTGATCCGCAAACGCTATGGCGGCCTCATCGCTGGCGTTTTTCCGCGACCAGGTCTTCCTCGCCTGCACGGGCCCCGCGGCGGAGGCGGGCACGGCGCTGGCGCTGAGGGGTGACACCGGCCCGGAATAGACGCTCTCCCCCTGGGCGGCCAGAGCCCCCTGCCGGTCGGCCTGAGCCTCCAGGCCGGAATCGGCCAAAAAGCCCTGCCCCGCGCTCTCGCCCCGTGCCTGGCTCACCACGTGGGACAGCTCGTGCCCCAGCAGCGCCTGGCCGGAGGTGCTGGCCAGATCCAGCTGCCCCGGCGCGAACGCCACGTTGGAGCCCATGGTCATGGCCTGGGCCCCGGCGTCGGCCACCGTCTGGGATTCGTACACCTTCACCCCGGAGAAGTCCGCGCCGAAGGATGCCTCCATCTTCTCCCGGATGGCCTCCGGCAGGTCTACCCGGCGGCCCATCTGCTCCGTGGAGGGCATAGCCCCCGCCGCCAGCTCCGAGAGGGAGGGGCCGGGAGCGTTGGTATGCAATTTTTGCTCCGCCGGGGCCTGCTGGGCTCTGCGGTGTGCCTGATAGATCTGTGACATATGTTTCCCTCCGTTCGGCCCTGGGGCCGCCGCCCGTCACTGGCCCTGCTGGGCTCTTTCTCTCTCTTCTCTCTCGCGCATCTCGGTCCGCCTCCGCGCTCTCGCGTTGGCGACGCCCAACTTGAAATTGGCGTAGGTCAGGCCATTTGCGGCCCTGTGCTCATCACGCGCAGTATGTCGCCGCATGTCCTCATATCCCGTTTGATAAAGGCCGGATGCTCTATCGCGCTCTTCGTTAATCAGGCCCTCATCTTGGGAATAATCTATGTTATTCATCATCTGCCAGTGCCATGCCTCGTCCAACTGAGCCTCGTTGGGATCATTCGGGTGAAGAAAAGCGCGCGGTTCAGCCGTCCTCCCGCTGTATGGTTTGTCCTGCTCCGGTAGGTTGGCCTTGGTGGCCTTTTTGTACTTTCGTCTGATCCACGCGGGGGATTTCTCGTTACTGTCATGTTGTTTATCATGATTCAGCGCGTACGTAGCCCCCTCATCGAGCACCGGCTCGCTGATATCGTCCTCCCAGGGCTTTTTGGTCTGCATGGGCCCCGCGGCGGAGGCGGGCACGGCGCTGGCGCTGAGGGGCGCCACCGGCCCGGAATAGGCGCTCTCCCCCTGGGCGGCCAAAGCCCCCTGGCGGTCGGCCTGGGCCTCCAGCCCCGCGTCCGCCAGGAATCCCTGGCCGGCGCTCTCACCCCTGGCCTGGCTCACCACGTGGGACAGCTCGTGCCCCAGCAGCGCCTGGCCGGACGTGCTGGCCAGATCCAGCTGCCCCGGCGCGAACGCCACGTTGGAGCCCATGGTCATGGCCTGGGCCCCGGCGTCGGCCACCGTCTGGCTCTCATATACCTTCACGCCGGAGAAGTCCGCCCCGAAGGAGGCCTCCATCTTCTCCCGAATGGCGTCGGGCAGATCCACCCGGCGGCCCATCTGCTCCGTGGTGGGCATGGCGCCGGCGGCCAGCTCCGAGAGGGAGGGGCCGGGGGCGCTGGTCTGGGGTTTTTGTGCCGCCGGGGCGTCCTGCGCTCTGCGGCGGGCCTTATAGATTTGCGACATGGTACTGTACCTCCTTTTTTTGGTCGGGGTGGGTTCACACCTCTATATGTAGATCCTTGTTGCTCCTGAGCGTTGCGTTCCGGCCCGCGCCTGCGCCCTGCGGCGTGCCTGGTAGGTCTGTGACATAAACGCTTCTCTCCTCCGGAGTCAGGCTGCGGCGCCGCGATCAGTGCCGCTTGTACTCGAGCTCGTTGTCATGGCCTTGTTCGATCTCTCTTCTGCGCCTCTCCCGGTACGCCTTTCGGTTCGCCCGCTGCTCCTTGGTGGAATGGGGCTTCGAGGCCTCGCCGCCCGCCACGTCCAGCAGGGTGCTCCGCATGTTCGCCCGATCCGCCCGGTAGAGGTCGGCCGTGTTCTGGAAGGTCGCCCGCTCCTCCTCCGTCAGCGCCCCGCTGAGATCCGACCCGGCCAGCGCGTCCAAAAGCCCGTCGAACGTGCCCGCGACGTTGTAACCGCTGACCCGTTTATCGAAATCTTCCTGGTTCATTGCCGCCGACTGGCGCAGCAGGCCGTTGTTCATAAAGACCGCGTCGTTCCTCATCATCTTGTTGATCTCTTCCTCGTTCCCCTCGCCTGTGAAGAGCGCCAGGAGCCGATCCGCCTCCTGCTGGTTGCTCGCGTCGTGTACCTTGTAAGTCGCGTAGCGCCCATAGCTCTTCTGCCCAAGCTGTTCCATGGCTTCCGCGCTGATCGAGTTCTTGCTGACGGCGTTGGCGAGCCGCTCCTCCCTTGCCAGGGTGGCCTTGGCGATGTCCTTTTTCTTCCTGGCCTGCATGGGCCCCGCGGCGGAGGCGGGCACGCCGCTGGCGCTCAGCGGTGCCACCGGGCCGGAATAGGCGCTCTCCCCCTGGGCGGCCAGAGCTCCCTGCCGGTCGGCCTGGGCCTCCAGCCCGGAATCGGCCAGGAATCCCTGCCCGGCGCTCTCGCCCCTGGCCTGGCTCACCACGTGGGACAGCTCGTGCCCCAGCAGCGCCTGGCCGGACGTGCTGGTCAGATCCAGCTGCCCGGGGGCGAAGGCCACGTTGGAGCCCATGGTCATGGCCTCCGCTCCGGCGTCGGCCACCGCTTGGCTCTCAAACACCTTCACCCCGGAGAAATCCGCGCCGAAGGAGGCCTCCATCTTCTCCCGGATGGCGTCGGGCAGATCCACCCGGCGGCCCATCTGTTCGGTGGAGGGCATGGCGCCGGCGGCCAGCTCCTGCATGGAGGGGCCGGGGACGCTGGTCTGAAATCCTCTTGCCGCCGGGGCCGCCTGTGCCCTGCGGCGTGCCTGATAGGTCTGTGACATAATCGTTACCTCCTGTGTCAGGATCTACAGTTCATCCGCGCCGTCGTCCAAAAGGAAGGCGCAGACATGTTCCTCGTATATCTGGCACCTGTCCCCCATCAGGGATCGGGCCAGCCGCTCCGTGTGCTCGTTGATGGCGGAGAAGTAGAAGGGGAAATCGCCGCCCCGCCAGTACCAGCACCGGTTGAGCAGCTCCCGCAGCATCGCCAGGAAGTCGGAGCCTTTGGAGCCCTCCCGGCGGACGGCGGCCAGCAGCACGAAACCGCCGTCGGCGCTCTCCTCCGCCAGCAGATAGGCCCGCGCCTCCCTCTGCCGGACTGTGGCCACCGACAGGTCGGGGACGGCCCTGTCCTTCAGCAGGGGCCAGGACAGGACGTAGGGGATGTCCTCCGCCTCCTCCAGCTCCTCCAGCTCCTGGGGGGACAGCTGGAAAAAGGGGATCACTCCCTCCGGCGTCCTGTACTGGGAGGTGAAGCAGGTGCCCAGAAGGTGGTGATCGTGATAGTCCCGGGAGTCGGCCCGGAAGCTCCTGGCCCGGAACTGGGGCTCGGCCCCCGCCTTTGTCATCAGCGCGTCCATGGCGGTCAGATCTTCGCCCTTCAGGGCGTAATCAGCGGTGAGCTGGTCGATCCCCAGCTCCAGCAGCGCCTGGACGAGCTCGCCCAGCAGGTAAGTGCCCACCCCCTGGCGGCGGGCGGCTTCGTCCACGAACAGGTCGGTGAGGGCGGCCTCCCCGTCCTCCGTCAGCCGGGCGGCCACAGCCCCCAGCGCGTGCCGGCCGGACACCGCGCCCAGGGCCAGCAGATCCTCGTCCCCCCGCTGGATGGCGGCGGCGGTGCCGGGGAGCAGATAGGGCCGGAATCCGGGCAGTTCCTGCCTGGTCAGGACACGCGCCTGCATTTCCATGGAAAACGCCCCTTTTCACAGTATTTTTCACGCTACAGTATACCGCGTCCGGAGGATTTCTCAACGAATCCGGCGTGAAATCCCCCCATCCATCCCGAACGGATTTGCCGCCGCCCGCCGCAATGAAAAGGCGCCCGCCGGGAGCGTATCGCTCCCGGCGGGCGCTTTGCGCGCGGCTCAGTTTTCGGTCGGTTGGGCGGGCAGCTTACTGTACCGCAGGAGGATCGTGGCCAGCTGCTCCCGGGTGAGCGATCCGTTGGGCAGCAGATATCCGCCGTTGCCGACGATCAGGCCCTCGCCGCAGGCCCATTCCATGGCCTCGCGGGCGTAGCCGCTGACGCCGGCGGCGTCGCGGAACCCGTCCAGACCGGCGCCGGCCTCCACGGAGAGCCCCTGACTCCGGGCGAACCGCAGCAGGGCGGTGACCGCCTGCTGCCGGGTCAGGATGTCCTCGGGGCCAAAGGTCTTATCGTCATAGCCGATCATAACGCTGGCCTCCGCCGCCCAGGAGACGGCGTCCCGGGCGGCGTGGCCTTCGGGCACATCGTCAAAGGCGCAGGGGATCCCGGCCGCCGGCTGTCCGGCCAGGTTCCACAGGGCCTGGGCCAGCTCCCCCCGGGAGACGGTTCGGCCGATGCCGAACGTGCCGTCGATGTCCAGGGCGGGCAGGATCTTGTTGGCCATGCAGTAGGTCACGCCGTCGTGATACCACTGGAGGGAGGGGAAATCATAGGTTTTCCCCTCAAGCTTCGCGTAGCAGGGCATGAAGGCCTGGTTGAGGGCCCCCAGCCAGGTCAGGCCGCTGGCCCGCTTGACGTCCAGCGTGTTGATCATCACGCCGCGGGTGCGCAGCAGTTTGCCGGTGTCGGGACTCATGATGCTGCTGACTGTGCTGACCACGTAGTAGTTCCCGTCCACCTTGCCCAGGTAGATCATCTCGTGGCCGGAGAAGCACAGGGCGGCCCCCAGGGGCAGCTTGTCCAGGATCAGCCGCTTTTCCTCCACGGACATATCGGTCATATCGATCTTTTCCATATCCGCCGGCCACTGCCAGGTGCCGTTGCGGCCGATGTGCAGCCCAAAGCAGGAATAGACCGTGCGAACCATGCCGGAGCAGTCCTCTCCGTCCAGCATGCCGCCCCAGCCGTAGACGTCCCCCAGGCAGGCCAGGGACACCTTGGCGATGTTCTCCGGCGTCAGGGGCAGATAGCCCACGCTGACCTTGGCGGTCTCGGGGATCAGGGCCATCTGCTTTTCATAGCTGCCGTCGTCGCGGCGCACCGGCAGCCAGACCACATAGTTGTGGTAGGGGGAGCGGTTGGTCACCAGCTGGTCGGCCTCCAGGCCATCTACCAGCTCCAGGGCCGTGCCCTGGGTCAGCATCCGGCGGGCGGTCTCCGGGTGGGTGTTGGAGGTGTCGGTATACGCCTTGTTTCCATAGACCACCAGCAGCTTTTCCGAGGGCAGATCCCAGGCGGAGAGCCACTCGTCCTTATCGGCGCAGAGGGCCACGTCCTCCACGGGGAGCCAGCCCGAGCAGTCCCGGCTGCGGGCCATGTAGTACTTTCCGTCGGCGGAGGTCAGATAGATCAGCACCGGGTCGTTGACGCAGACCGCGCTGAGGGACTGATAGTCGAAATCCGGGTCGGTGGGGTCATCCATCAGGGGGCAGTCCGAGGGGAACACCTGCAAAACGGTGCGCTTTACCGCCACGCCGTAGCGCACCGGCATCTCGGCGGTGGCCCGGGGGTCGATGCAGTTGTCGATCATGGCCTGAAACCCGGCCCACTCGATCTTCTCCCCGTCGGCGCCGTAGATCCAGCCGGAGTAATACTCGGCGTCGGCGGTGGCGGAGCCGCGGATGGCCTCGTTCCGGGCGGGCCCGTTGAAGGTTTCGGACGCGTTCTTCAGATCCATCACCATGGTGCCGCTTTTCTCGATGATCCCGGCGTTGACGGTCTGGATCTCCTCCTGGGTCAGGATGATCTCTCTGGGGTTTTCCTGCCGGGCCGCCCAATACGCGGGGTCTGACATTTCCGCCGTCACGCCGGGCATATAGGAGACTCCGGCGGCCAGCGCCGGCTGGCACAGCATGAGGACGCACAGGAGCGCCGGCAGCAGGCGGCGAAGGGTCGCTGATCTGTGATACATGGACAAAACCTCCTTTTAGACTAATATACCACGATTCCCGCGAAAACGAGCTGTTTCCGGCGCAGATTCAGGCAGTCAGACCCGAACGGCATGGGGCGGGGCGATGATGCGGAACCGGCCGCCGTTCAGGATCCTATTCAACACGAAATCGCCCCCAGACGACATTTGTCTTTTCCGATTCAAGGTGATATATTTTAAGTTAGCGGATTTCTTCAGGAAACTTGCCGGACCGCGCAATAACCAATAAGGAGGAAGCCAAATGAAAAAACGAATTCTGGTCATGCTCATGGCCGCCGTCCTGCTCCTGGCGGCGGTGCCCGCCGTCTTCGCGGCGGACGCCAAGGCGGTGGAGGTGGACAGCGAGGCGGCCCTGATCGCCGCCGTGGAGAGCGGCGCGCCGGCGGTGAAGCTCACCGCCGACATCGGCCTCCATGAGCCGCTCCTGCTGAAAAAGAGCATCGACATCGATCTGAACAAGCACACCGTCACCGCCTATTATAAGGCGTTTTCCAAGAGCTATGATTCTTTTGAGGACACCACTGATGACGACGTGTACATCGGCATCGCCGAGGGCTCGGAGGGCATGGTGGTGGCCACCATCCACGACGGCACCGTGGCGGGCAACTTTGACGCCCGGCCCGAGGTTCAGGAGGGCCTCTACGCGTACGATACCAGGTGCGTGCTGAGCCTGGAGAGCGGCACGGTGCACCTCAAAAACCTGAAGATGGACTCGCCCATCGGCGCTCTGTACATGGCCAGAGGCTCCGTGGAGAGCTGTGAGCTCGCTATCCCGGGGCTGGTCGTCAGCGGAGAGGTCACCGCGATCACCGGCACATCCATGGCCGACGCTGACATTTTTGTCGAGGGCTCCGTCGGGAAGATCACCGGCGTGAAAACAGGCGAAGGTTCGATCACCGTCAGCGGGAAAGTCGACGAGATCAGCGGCGCCGCCACCTTTGGGATCAGAGCCAATTTCGGCGCCGAGATCGGCCTCATCGACGACTGCGATCTGAGCTGCTTCTCCGCGTACGGATACAGCAGGATGCCCGAGGAGAGCAAGCCTTTGTATGAAGAGATGGGCTGGACCGGGGACGCTCACATCGGAACCATCCAGAACACCCGGTTTGCCCTTGAAGAGGAGGAGGGGATCAGCACCCTTCCCCCCGCCATCGACATCAGGTGGGGCGCCTCCATCGACCTGATGAAGGGCGTGACCATCGACGTCCCCGGCGACGGGGACGGCAGGGCCATCACGATGGAGCAGTCCAGCATCGGCGGCATCCAGAACACCACCATCAACGGCTGTGTGGATATAGAGGACAGCAGTGAGATCGGCGACATGGATCATGTGACCGTCACCGGGACCGTCACCATGGCCGGCGAGATCCTTGACGACGAAGGCACGACCGTTGTGGACACCGCCCACAACTCCTTCGGCGACATCACCGACTGTACCTTCAAGAACCAGATCGTCTTCGACCAGGCCGATGTGGGCGAGATCACCGGCAGCAAGTTCAACGCAGGCCTGGGTGTCATCTCCTCCACCGTGGACGGCATCGTCAACTGCCAGTTCACCGTCGAAGGGATATACTCCTACGGCCTCTACGCCTACAGCGACAGCGCCCTGGGCACCCTCCGGGGCTGCACGGTGACCCTCACCGATGCGGATTACGGCTGCGGCATCGATATCGACGGCAGCGACTGCGACGGCGTCGTGGACGCCAAAGTTACGGTCTCCGGCGCCGACGCCGCCGGCATCCGCCTGACCGACGGCTGCCACGTCGACGACATCGAGGGCTGCACCGTCACCGTCTCCGGCGACCTCCGCGAGGGCGGCATGTGCGGCATCCAGCTGACCGGCGACAGCGACGTCTTCGGCATCGACGGCTGCACCGTCACCGTGGACGCCAAAGACGAGAGCGGGGAAGACCTCTTCTCCAGGGGCGTCTACATCTCTGACTCCATCCTCGGCTCCATGTCCGATACCACCGTCAGCGGCGCCATGCTGCTGGAGGGCAGCGTCTCGGGCGATATCCGCGGCAGCCACTTCGATACGCTCGAGATCGACAACACCGATGTGGTGGGCTCCATCGTCCGGAACACCGTGGATGAGGATCTCACCGTCGATCCCGGCAGCTCGGTGGTCTCCATCCGGGGCAACGAGATCACCTCCAAGCTCTATGTGTGGGGCAGCCCCGAGGCGGCCACCAGCGTGGATAAGATCATCGGCAACAAGGCCGCTTCTCTGGAGATCGAAGCAGTGATGTACACCGAACCCGATGCCTCCGTCACCCATATCGGCGAGGTCAGCGGCAACATCTTCATCTGCTCCGAGGATGACGCCGCCGCCTTTATCAACTTCGGCACCATCGACCTGATGGAGGACAACTTCCTCAATGGCACTTACCCGTTCGAGGGCGGCGTTGCCGACGGTTTGAATGTGGGCGTCATCAAGCTCCTGCGGGCCGACGGCCAGCTGGTCGAGCACGAGAGCGGCGCGTACTCTATCTTCGAGGACGAGGGGTTCACCCTCATCAACCAGTTCGGCGCCAAAATCGAGAAAGTAGAGAAGCCTACCGCCCTCAAGGCTTTCCCCGATGTGCCCGCCGGCGCCTGGTATGCCGACGCGGTCTCCTTCGTCTCTGAGAGCGGCATCATGGAGGGCAGCAACGGTCTCTTCATGCCCAATGACAACGCCACCCGGGCCCAGGTCGCCAAGGTAATGTACCAGCTCGACAAAACCGGGCTGCCCACCGACGCCCCCAGCTTCACCGACGTGCCCGCCGGTGCGTGGTACGCCCCCTATGTGGTCTGGGCCGCCCAAAATCAGATCATGCAGGGCGGCGGAGACGGCACCTTCCGTCCCACGGGGACCATCACCCGGGCGGAGCTGGCCGTGGTGATGTGGAACGCCGCCGGTAAGCCCGTGGTGGACAAGTCCGTCCTGGATCGGTATCCCGACGCGGCTTCCGTCCCCGGCTGGGCTTCGAAGGCCATGGCCTGGGCCGTGGACGCGGGCGTGATCCAGGGCACTGGCAGCGGCGCCCTGGCCCCCGCCGGCAGCGCCTCGCGCTGCCAGATCGCCGTCATGCTCCAGCGCTATGTGAACGCCGGCTACGCCGACCGGATCACTGACTGATCGTAAAGCCGCCCCCCGGCTCACAGCCGGGGGGATGGCTTTTTCCCCCACGAAACATGGGGGCGCAATCGGGTCGCGATTCTGACCGTTCAGGTCGATTCGGTTGACACCCGCCCCCAATTGTCGGATACTGTAAACGAAAGCGATCATGCCTTACCACCCACAAAATACTCGCAAGGAGGAACAGATCATGGACGAAGAGAAGAAACTGGACGCGAAGGCCCTGGAGGGCGTTACCGGCGGCGGGTATGATGGGTCGAGCGGCTGGATGCTGCATCGCTGCCCCTCCTGCGGCACGGAGGAGAAGTGGGCCCCGGCAGCAGGTTTGGTGCGCTGCCCCAAATGCCTTACGTACATGGAACCGATCAAGTTCATACACCCATAAGAAAGCCAGCGGTCTTTCAATAATGAAACAGGAGGAAAAAGACAATGACGATTTCGGAAAAGATCAGAGTAGTGGTCAGCATCGTGGCGGCGATCGGGCTGTGCGGTGTGTGCGGCGCAGTGTACGGCAACGAGGCGCTGCCCTTGTGGGCGCGCCTTCTGGCGGATGGACTGGCCCTTATCAACATGATTTGCACCGTCCTGACCGCCCAGGAGATGGTCAAGAGGGGCAAAAAGTAAGGGCAAGCGCCGGACGGCGCGTAAAAGCATTACAAAGGGAGACATTTAGATGGATGAACTGAGAGAGCGGACCAACCCCGTGTTCAACACGGCCAGGGCTACGCTTTTACATCTGACGGAGGCGGGGAACGCCGACGCCGCCATGATGGCGGAGATGCTGGGCCTGGACCTGGCGGGCATGACCCACAGCGACGAAGGAAAAACGGCAATGGGCCAGTCCAATGTTGCCATCGTGGAGCTGCGCTACCGGTCCATGAACGCCTTTATTGAGGCAACCGGCGCCAGAACTATCGTGGATCTTCCCTGCGGCTACACGCCCAGAGCTTTGGAGGACTTTATCGCGGATAAGCGATACATCGCCTGCGATCTGCCCGCGGTGGCGGAGGAGATGGGTCCGCTGATAGAAGGGATATTGGCCCGGCGCGGCCAAAAGCGGGACGTGGCCTACCACGGCGTAGACGCCACAAACTACGCCTCCCTCCGCTCGGCGCTGGAGGGAGTGGAGGGGCCGCTGTGCATCACCACCGAGGGACTTTTGATGTACCTCACCGAGCCGGAGCTTGCCGCCCTCATGGACAACGTCCGGCGCATTTTGAAAGAATTCGGCGGGGTGTGGATCACCCAGGATCCGGAGGTCGGGCGGGTGTACATAGCTATGACCGTGGCGGTCCAGAGCCGCGACCCTGCCGCCGCCAAAGCGGCGATGGATGCCCTGGCCGGCGGTGCCGACATGGGCACAGCCCTCAGGGCCGTGGCGGGGGACAGGGGCCAGTCCACCCTGAACGCCTCCAAAAACACCTTTGGCGGCGCGGCGGACGTAAAATTCGGCAACGTCTTGAACTATCGGCCAGAGCAAGCCGAGGCGGCAATGAAAGATTCTCTCCGCGCCCACGGCCTGAAGGTGGAGCTGACGCCCGTGGCAGCGCAGATGCCAAAGCTTTCAAGCCTGGACCCCGAACGGACGGAGCTGGTGCGTCAGGCGATGGAGCGCATCTGCCTCTGGACCATTACCCCCGACGGGGACGCGGTTCCCGTGGCGGGTGCGGGCGGCGCTTTCGGCGTGGACACCGCTGTGGACGGCTCGGTGCTCGCCGTCACCCTGCGGGGCCGGGTGGATTCCCTCACCGCGCCGGATTTTCTGGCGGCCTTTGAGAAGGCGGCGGAAGGGAAGGCCCTCACAGCCGCGCGGGTGGATATGTCGAGACTGGAATACATCTCCTCGGCGGGTCTGCGGGTACTGCTCATCATGACCAAGCGCGTTGGCGCGGGCCGCGTGACCGTCACCGGGGCCAACGGGTTCGTCCGCTCCATCTTCGAGCAGACGGGATACGACGATATTCTGACGCTTGCGTGAGCGCCGTTTGGAAAGGAGCCTGAACATGAAAAAACGCTTTTTGGCGATCCTGCTGTGCGTGTGCATGATCGCCGCCTGCCTGCCCGCCGTCTCCGCGGCGGACACGGTCCGGGAAACCGACTTTTTTGAGGATCAGTACCACGCCGATGTGAACTACAGCGACATGGAGTACGAGGAGATGTACTTCGAGACCTTTTCCGCCGACGCCGAGGCCGTCCGCGCCCTGCTGGGCGACGCGGCCAACGCCGTCCGTGTGGAGGAGCTGTTCACCGCCTACACCGACGATTTCCAGAAACTGACCACCATGTATTACCTGATCTCCATCCGTCACTCCCACGACGTGACCGACGAATACGCCGCCGGCGAGATGGTTCGTCTGGACACGCTCTATACGGAGGCGTTCGACGCCCTGGTCTCCCTGATCCGGGACGTGCTGGAGTCCCCCTGCGACGCGTTCCTCCGGGCCCGGTTCAGCGAGAGCCAGATCGAGTATTACATGGACTACGGCGGCGCCACCGAGGAGCAGAAGGAGCTGTCCGCCCGGGAGACCGAGCTGCAAAACCGGTATAATGTCATCAGGAACGGCTTCACCGCCGAATTCGCCGGGGAGCAGATGACGCCCGACGACGCCCTGGAGCTCCTTGACCTCGGCGTGATCACCCAGGAGCAGTACGCGGAATTTCTGAACCGGTACAGCCTCGGCCTGGCCGACGCGTTGGGCGTCGTCTATCTGGAGCTGCTGGACGTCCGCAATCGGCTGGCCCAGACCTACGGCTATGACGATTACGTGGAGTACGCCTATGAGGCGCGCTATGGCCGCGACTACACGCCGGAGGAGATCCTGGACTACGAGCAGGCCGTGAAGGAAAACGTTCCCGTTCTGGAGTCTCAGATGAATATGCTCTCCTCCTATCTGCTCCCGGCGGAGATCGATTCCGCCGACTACACCGGCGATGGAGTCCTGGATATGATCGAGCCCTATATCGGCCGGATGTCCGGCGAGCTCGCCGAGACCTTCTCCTACATGCGGGATCACGGCCTCTATGATACGGAGGCCGGCGCGCACAAGGACGGCACCGGGTTCACCGCCATCCTGCCCAGCTACGGCGCGCCCTTCTTCTTCAATACCCCCACCAAGTCCCTGTACGACTTCACCACCACCGTCCACGAGTTCGGGCACTACAACCATTTCTACTGGCAGCCCGCCGGCTGGAACGATGGAACCTCCAACTACGACTCCAGCGAGGTGCACTCCCAGGGCATGGAGCTGATGTTCTCCCACTGGTATCCGGAGCTCTTCGGCGAGGAGGGCGGCCAGTCCGTGCTGGACTACCTGGTATACAATCTGCTCCGCGCCATCGAGGAGGGCGCCATGTACGACGAGTGGCAGCAGTACGCCTATACCACCGAGGACGTGACGGTGGAGGAGCTGAACGCCAAGTGCCTGCAAATACATATCGACTATGGCATCGCCCGGGAGGACGACGAGTACGCGGATTATTACAGCGCGATGTGGGCCTATATCCCCCACAATTTCACGTACCCCGTGTACTATATCAGCTACTCCACCTCCGCCGCCGGCGCTTTCGCCTTCTGGCTGGACGCCCAGCAGAGCGGGGACTACTACGCCGCGCTGGACAAGTATCTGCAGTTCGTGGCCCT
>CANQZJ010000034.1 GCA_947628315.1 uncultured Oscillospiraceae bacterium | reverse complement strand
ATCGCCTGCCGGGTGGCGGAGCAGAACGGCATCCAGGCCCTGGTCACCGGCGAGTCGGTGGGCCAGGTGGCCAGCCAGACGATAGACGCCATGGTGTGTACCGACGCGGTGTGCGACCGGCCTGTCCTCCGGCCCCTGGTGGGGATGGACAAGGAGGAGATCGTCCGCATTTCCCGGCGCATCGGCACCTTCGAGACCTCCATTCTGCCCTATGAGGACTGCTGCACCGTATTCACCCCCAAACATCCCAAGACCAAGCCCCACCTGGAGGATCTGGTGGAGGCGGAGAAGGCCTTGAACGTGGATGGGCTGGTAAGTGAGGCCGTGGGAAACATCGAGCGGGTCATGCTGGATCTGTAAGAAAATGAAAAAGCGGAGCCTGTCCAACTGGACAGGCTCCGCTTTTGTGTGTTGTGATCAGACGACCAGCCCGCCGTTGGGGGCGATCACCTGTCCGGTGAGGAAGGAGGACTCCTCCCCGGCGAGGAACGCGATGACCTTTGCCGTCTCCTCCGCCGTGCCGATGCGGCCCAGGGGCGTCTCCTCCGCCAGGGCGGCCAGATCGTCGGGGGAGAGGTGGGCGTTCATCTCGGTGTCGATGACGCCGGGCGCCACGCAGTTCACCCGGATGTTGGAGGGGCCCAGCTCCTTCGCCAGGGCCCTGGTGTAGGCGATGACCGCCCCCTTGGTGGCGGAGTAGGCCGCCTCGCAGGAGGCCCCCACCTGCCCCCACATGGAGGACAGGGTGACGATGGAGCCCGCCTTCCGCTCCAGCATATGGGGCAGCACCGCCCGGCAGCAGTGGTGGACGCCGTCCACATTGACGGCGAACAGCCGCCGCCAGTCCTCCGCGCCGATCTGGGAGATCAGCCCCACGTGGGAGATGCCGGCGCTGCACACCAGCGCGTCGATCCGGCCAAAGGTGTCCAGCACCCGTGCGGTCATAGCGCCTGCCTGGCTTTCGTCGGCCACGTCGGCCCGCACCGCCATAGCGGGGACGCCCAGGGCGGACAGCTCGTCCACAAGGGAGTTGGCCCTGTCCTCACTGTTGAGGTAATTGACCGCCACGCCCCAGCCCCGGCGGGCCAGTTCCCGGGCCGCGGCGGCGCCGATCCCCCGGCTCCCGCCAGTGATGAGCGCGTAACGCATATGATCTCCTCCCTCACGCGTATCTCGCACGCAGTATACATCAGCGGACGGCGTGCCTGCGCTGTCTGGGAAAGCTGAGTACGAACAGCACCGCGGCCTCCGCCGCCAGAAGGCCGGCGGCCCACAGCGCGCCGTCCGCCGCCCTGACCGCCAGCCCCAGGGGGCTCAGCAGGGAGAGCGCGTTCAGCGCGGGGGACAGCTGAGACAGATCCATAAAACACCCGCCGAGCAGACAGAGGATAATGGCCAGGAAGGGCGCCAGCGCGTCCACGCGGCCCTCCAGCATGGTGAGCCGGGCCAGCGCCAGGGCCAGGGCCGCCGCGCAGAGAGCATAGGCGATGGTCGGGATGATGGGGACTCCCTCTCCCGCGGGAAGCAGCACTGCCAGCAGAGACAGCGTTCCCAAGGCGGACAGGGCCAGGCAATCGCTGCCGTAGGCCAGCAGTGCCCCGCCGGGCACGGTGTACATTCGGGACTGCACCATGCGGCTGTCCAGGCCGCCGCACCAGCACGCCGCCGTCAGGCAGATGACCAGCCCCGTCAGGGTGGCAAAGCTCATCTGCCCCGGGACAAAGGGCATATCCGGCGTTCCGCCGCCGATCAGCGTGATGTGGTAGAGGGGCGGCATATCCGCCTCGATGGCGGAGATGGTGTCCATCAACTCCGCCCGTTCCTCCGCCGTCAGCGTGCGGCCCATCAGCTCCTCTGCCTTGGGGATGGCCCGCAGGCGGCTGCGCTGGGCGGACACCGCGCCGGCCACGATCTCCCGGGCGCCCTGGATAGAATAGGAGGAGGACGCGCCCTGGTAGTGGAGGGGGATATCCCCGTCGCTCGCCAGCGCGTCCCCATAGCCGTCGCCGATCACCAGCATGCCCTCCGCCTCGGCGGTGAGCAGGATATAGCGGCCCTCGTCCTCCGTGCAGAGATCCACGGTCACGCCGTCCGCCGTCTCCAGGTGCTCTACCAGCTCTTTGGAGAGTTCGGAGCCGTCCTCGTCACACACCAGCAGCCGAAGGGTACCGGCGCCGGCAGCCCGGACAGAGGCGGCGGAAAAGCCGCACAGCGCGGCCACCACCAGCAGGACGGCCAGCCCACGTATCCCGCCGGCCATGGCCTGCAGCTTGAACAGGGACAGCTTTCCCAGGCGGGCGGGGAGCCCGCTGAGCCCGCCGGCATAGACCGGCTCCTCCGCCGGCGCGGCGGATGGGGCGGCGGCGCCGGAGCGCCCGCCCCGGATGCCCCGCCGAAAGCCGAATACGGCGACGATCAGGCCGGCCGCGCCCATGACGGGCAGGGGCCACAGCAGCGCCAATACGCCGGGGATGTGATAGCCCAGCGCGCTGCCCTCCAGAGCCAGGTTGGCGTAATAGGGCAGGGTCAGCCTGCCCAGCAGGGGCAGCGGGCCGGGGAGCGCCGTCCGGGGCCACAGCGTCCCGCCCAGCGCCAGCGAGGCCAACAGCAACAGATTTCCCCACCGCTGGGCGGCCATGGCGCTGCCCGTCCAGGCCGCCACCGCCGACAGCAGGCCGAAGGCCGCGAACAGCAGAAGCAGATCCACCAGGAGCAGACAGACCGGGTCGGTCTCCCGGAATACGATGGCCCCCAGAACAAGGACAGGCAGGGTCAGCAGAAATGCCGCCAAAAATTTGGAGGTCAAAAAAGCCGCCAGACCGCCGCCCGCCGCCCGGAAGCGGGGCAAAATCCCCAGAGACCACTCCTCCGGCAGGGCCTTCACGGCGGACAGCGCGAGAAACAGCGCCAGCACGCCCAGCACACAGGCCAGCAACCGCCGGCCCAGCGCGCCCGCCAGATCCGCGGCCTCGACGCCGGTGTCGAACACCAGCTGCCTGCCCAGGGCGTCCTGGATCAGCGACCCGGCCGACTGGCCGTACATCTGCCAGAGCTGATCATCTGTCAGATCCCCGTAGGCAAAGGTGTAGGCGCCCAGCCCGGCGGACTGGTTTGCCCGGATGATGTCCATCACCGAGCAGAAAATGGCCTGGAGCAGCCCGGACTCCAGTTTCATATCGGAGTTGAGGGTCAACGTGACCGGGCAGTCCTTCATGCTGTACAGATCGTAAAAAAAGTTCTGCGGGATGACGACCACGCCCGCTACGCCCCGCTCCAGGGCCTGGGCGTCCGTGTCCCCGTCCTCCAGGCGATCCACCCGGGAGAACAGCTGGATCTCCTCCATCTGGCTGATCAGGGAGTGGGACATCAGCGTCCCGTCCAGATCCCGCACGGCGATGGGGAAGGGCCGCACATAGCTCTGGCCGGAGAGATCCGCCATCCCCAGCCGCAGCACGGGGATGAGCAGCAGGGGCAGAAGCAGCGCTAAAATGCCCGCGCCGGTCAAAAAGAGCTTCAGATCCTTATACAGGGCCGCGTGAAAGCCTTTCATAGCCGGTCACCCTCCCCGGTGAGCCATCCGCCCTCCAGGGTGAGGATCCGGGTGCACACCCGCTCCAGATCCCCGGGGAGGTGGCTGACCAGGACGATACCGCTCCCCTGGTTCCGCAGGTGCTCCAGCATGGACAGGATCAGGTCGGCGGAGCGCTTGTCCGCGCCCACGGTGGGCTCGTCCAGCAGCAGCAGGCTGGGGGTGACCATCAGGGCGGTGGCCAGGTGCAGGCGGTGCTTCATGCCGCCGGAATAGGCGGACACACTGGTCTTGCCCTTGTCCGACAAATCCAGCCGCTCCAGCAGCCACCGGCTGCGGGCGGCGATGGCCTTTCCCGGCAGGCCGTTTGTCAGACCCCAGAACCGCAGGTTTTCCAGCCCCGTCAGCGTGTGGTAGAGGGACAGCTCCTGGGGCACATATCCCACGTGGCCCACCGCCTGGGGGGCGAGGACGCACGTCCCTCTGTCGGGGCGGATGGCGCCGGCCATCAGGCTCAACAGGGTGCTTTTCCCGGCCCCGTTGGGGCCGCGCACGCCCACAACCTCACCCGCGTGGATCTCCAGCGAGATAGGCCCCAGCGCAGGGGAAGCGCCGCCGTACCACTTCTCTGCCTGTGTCAGGGCACACAGCACCTGATCACCAGCCATAGTAGCCGGGCAGCAGGTTGGATATCAGCTCCATCTGAATGACGTTCACAATGCTGTAGACCAGATCCTCCAGTTCCGAGCTGCTTAAATCGTTGATATCGGTCGGCTTCTGGCTGGGCTTTTTGGCGGAGCCGCCATCGGTGGCGTTGAGGTTGACCTTGATGTAATTGAAATCACTGTAATAGCTGTCTGTATTGATCGTCACGGTATGGTCTGCGCCCCCGTGCTGTCCGGCGGCGACCTCCAGCTTCACCCGGATGTCCTCGCCGGGCATGGAGAGGGTGTATTCGCCGTAGGGGATGCCAAACACGGACTTTTTACTGGTATCCATCTCGTATCTGAATGTGAGGGAGCCCTCATAGGGGATGGTGACGGTGACGGCGCCCTCGGAGCTGCTGCCCTTCCTGGTGTAGTCACGCTCCAGCAGGAGGGCCTGCTCGCCGTACTGGAGGACGGAGAGCATCTCCTGGCGGCCGTCGGCGTCGGAACTTTCGCCGTCCGCCTCATAGCTCAAGCCGTTATCACTGCCGGCGGTGATCTTGATCATGCGGACATTGTCGTCCTCCACGGCCAGCACCCACTTGAAATCAGCCTGCTCCACAGCGCGGCCGATCTCTCTGGCGTGATCCCGCAGCCCGTCCACAGCATCCAGAAGCGCGTCTTCCAGCGCGTCTTTGGGCGTCGAAGAGCTGGAGTAGGCGTCCAGAACCGAGACCGCGTTGGCCGCCTCCAGAAATTGGAGCGCCAGCCCCCGCAGTTCCTCATCCTTTTCCAGATGGTCGGCCAGCTTGTCGATCATGTTCTCAATGTCCCCGGCGGTGGGCACGAAGGTGTAGACGGTGCCGGTAAAGCTGCCGCCCAGCCCGGGAAGGCGCACCTTCTCGTTCCTCTCCATCTCCACGTTGTCGTCGTTCACCGTGGTGTAGACAATGTCCAAATACGCTTCCACCAGGGAGCGCAGCTGCTTGCCGGAGATCTTGGGCCGCTTGATGTTCTCGACATCGACCGACCGGCCGGTCATATCCTGCATCAGCTCTCCCACATCGATCACATAATAGTTGTCATCCACCTGGGGCAGCTGGAAGCCAAGCACTCCGTCGTCGTAGGTCACGGTGCCGCTGAGCACCTCGCTGCCCATCAGCGTCAGGCTGCCGTTGGCGACCAGACTGCCACCCTTCAGGCCGAGATCCAGCCCGATAGAGGAATTCCGCAGATAGCCGTTGATCTGGGCGTCGTCCACTTCGCCGGTCAGCGTGAGAGTGCTGGAGAAGCTGTCGGCGGCACAGGCGTCCCCGACATCCTCCACCCCGTCCAGGAGCATATCGATGATCAGGGCCTGGTGGTAGGAGATGAATTGCTTGGAGGGAGAGGTGAACAGCCTGGAGCCCAGCCAGAACACCACCGCCACCAGAGCCACAGCGGCCACGGCCGCCGCCGCGATGCCGATCGCCAGGGCCGTATTCTTTTTCTTCGGGGCAGGGGCGGGCGCCTGGGCACTCTGGACAGGCGCGCCGCAGTTGGGGCAAAATGCGGTTCCGGCGGCCAGGCGCTCCCCGCAGTTGGAACAAAAAACAGGGGTTCCCTGCGCGGGGGGCGCGGCAGAGGCCGCCGGGATGGGCGTGCCGCAGTTGCCGCAGAACATCGCGTCATCCGCCACGCTCTGCCCGCAGTTGGGACAGGTTCTCATACAAAATCCTCCATTTTCTTTCCGCGCTCACGCCATCTGTGTCGCTTGTTTCTCTGGCGTATTCTTCCGTGAATTGCTTACTTCCCGAATTCCTCCAAGGCCTTTGCGGTGGCCTCCCGCTTCTCCTCCAGGGACTGCTTCAGGATCATGTCCTTCACCTTCATCAGCCGGGTGGTGGTGGCGCGGTCGTTCTCGTCCAGCTTCATGGTGATATAGCGGATGGACTCCTGGGTGTCGGGGATGACCACGTACTCCAGGGCGTTGACGCGCCGGCGGGTCTTTTCGATCTCCTCCGCCATGAGCTGCATGGTCTTCTCCGTCTCCGCCAGCTTGAGCATGGACTGAAACGCCTCGCCCAGGGCGGCCACGGCGGCGTCCAGCTCGCCGGAGGTGGCGGCGAAGCCGTAGGGGAAGATGTCCCCGGCGTCGTCGGTGCGGGTCTGATAGTGGTACTCCGGCACGTTGACGCTCATCACGTTGTGGAACGTCATGGACAGCTCCACGGACTGCTTGGGGTACATCAGCGCCTGCTCCATGGCGGGGCCGCTCATCAGGGCGGAGGCCACGGTGAAGGAGCTGTGGACGCGCATCAGCTCCTCCTCCACCTGGGCGCGGAGGGCGCGGAGCTCCCGGACTACGTCCAGGAACTGTTTCATCAGCTCGTCCCGCTTGTCCTTGAGGAGTTTGTGGCCCCGCTGGGCGGTGCGCAGCTTGCCCTTCAGCCGGGTGAGCTCCATTCGGGTGGGGTTGACAACGGTTGCGGCCATTGTTTAGCCCTCCTTTTTGGGCAGATATTTCTCGATATACTCCGGCTTGATACGCTTCAACTCCGAAGTGGGCAGGATGGACAGCAGCTCCCAGCCCAGCGCCAGCGTCTCCTCAATGGAGCGGTTTTCCTCATAGCCCTGGTTGACATAACGCTTCTCAAACTCATCCGCGAACTTGGCGTAGAGGAGGTCGGTGGGGGTCAGGGCGGCCTCGCCCAGGATGGACATCAATTCCTTGTTGTCCTTGCCGGTGGAGTAGGCCGCGAACAGCTGGTTCAGCACGTTGGCGTGATCCTCACGGGTCTTGCCGGCGCCGATGCCCTTATCCTTCAGACGGGACAGGGAGGGCAGCACGTCCACCGGGGGGTTGATGCCCTGGCGGTACAGCGGCCGGGACAGGATGATCTGGCCCTCGGTGATATAGCCGGTCAGGTCGGGGATGGGGTGGGTCTTGTCGTCCTCAGGCATGGTGAGGATGGGGATCATGGTGATGGAGCCGGGCTTGCCCAGCTGGCGGCCGGCCCGCTCGTACATGGTGGCCAGGTCGGTGTACAGGTAGCCGGGGAAGCCGCGCCGTCCGGGAACCTCTTTCTTGGCGGCGGAGACCTCACGCAGGGCCTCGGCGTAGTTGGTGATGTCGGTGAGGATGACCAGCACGTGCATGTCCTTCTCGAAGGCCAGGTACTCGGCCGCCGTCAGGGCCATACGGGGGGTGGAGATGCGCTCCACGGCGGGGTCGTTGGCCAGGTTGGTGAACAGCACGGTGCGGTCGATGGCGCCGGTGCGGCGGAACTCCTGCACGAAGAACTCGGACTCCTCGAAGGTGATGCCGATGGCGGCGAACACCACGGCGAAGTTGCCGGCGTCGTCCCCCAGCACCTTGGCCTGGCGGGCGATCTGGGCGGCCAGGTTGGCGTGGGGCAGGCCGGAGCCGGAGAAGATGGGCAGCTTCTGCCCGCGGACCAGGGTGTTCAGCCCGTCGATGGTGCTGACGCCCGTCTGGATGAACTCGTTGGGGTAGTCACGGGCGGCGGGGTTCATGGGCAGGCCGTTGATGTCCCGGTACTCCTCAGCCAGGATATCGGGGCCGCCGTCGATGGGCACGCCCATGCCGTTGAACACCCGGCCCAGCATATCGCCGGACACGCCCAGCTGCAAGGGGTGGCCCAGGAAGCGCACCTTGGACTCCGCCAGATTGATGCCGGCGGCGGACTCGAACAGCTGAACCACGGCGGTGTCGCCGTTGACCTCCAGCACCTTGCCCCGGCGGATGCCGCCGTCGGGCAGCTCCACCTCCACCAGCTCGTCGTAGGTGACGTTCTCCACCATCTTGACCATCATCAGCGGGGAGGCGATCTCCTGGATGGTCTTATACTCTCGGATCACAGATCCTCACCTGCCTTTCTGGTCACTTCGTCGATCTCCCGCTCCATGTCGGAGACGATGTCGGCGTAGACCTTGGAATACTCGTCCACGGGGACGGACTTGGCGCGGCCCACCCGCTCGCGGGCGGGGATCTCGAACAGCTGGGCGGCGGGGGCGCCCTTGGCGATGGCGTCCCGGCACAGCCTGTCGTAGGTCAGGATCATGGCCAGCAGCTTCTCCTGCCGGTCGTAGCTGGAGAAGGAGTCGATGTCCACGAAGGAGTTCTGCTGGAGGAAGTCCTCGCGCACCATGCGGGCGGACTCCAGCGTCAACTGGTCGTTGGGGCTCAGGGAGTCCTTGCCCACCAGCTGGACGATCTCGTTCAGGCTGGCTTCGCTCTGGAGCAGCCCCATGGCCTGCTCCCGGTTTTTCAGGAAATCCCGGCCCAGGTTTTCGTCGAACCAGGGCTTCAGGGAGTCCAGGTACAGGGAGTAGGAGTTCAGCCAGTTGATGGCCGGGAAGTGGCGCTTATAGGCCAGGGAGGCGTCCAGGGCCCAGAACACCTTGACGATGCGCATAGTACCTTGTGACACCGGCTCGGACAGGTCGCCGCCGGGAGGGGACACGGCGCCCACGGCGGTGAGGGAGCCGGCCCGCTCGCCGGTGCCCAGGCAGGACACGGCGCCCGCCCGCTCGTAAAACTGGGCCAGGCGGGAGGCCAGGTAGGCGGGGTAGCCCTCCTCGCCGGGCATCTCCTCCAGCCGGCCGGACATCTCACGGAGGGCCTCGGCCCAGCGGGAGGTGGAGTCGGCGATGACGGCCACGTCGTAGCCCATATCCCGGAAGTACTCGGCGATGGTGATGCCGGTGTAGATGGACGCCTCACGGGCGGCCACGGGCATATCGGAGGTGTTGGCGATCAGCACCGTGCGCTTCATCAGCGTCTCGCCGGTGCGGGGATCCACCAGCTCGGGGAACTCCCGCAGCACGTCGGTCATCTCGTTGCCGCGCTCGCCGCAGCCGATGTAGACCACGATGTCCACGTCGGACCACTTGGCCAGGGCGTGCTGCATGACGGTCTTGCCGGAGCCGAAGGGGCCGGGGATGGCCGCCGTGCCGCCCTTGGCCACGGGGAAGAAGGTGTCCACGATGCGCTGGCCGGAGGACAGGGGCCGCAGAGGCGGGAATTTCCGCTTATAGGGCCGGCCGATCCGGACGGGCCACCGCTGGCTCATGGTCAGCTCCACGTCGGTGCCGTCGTCCTTTGTGAGGACGGCGATGGTCTGCTTCACGTTATAGGAGCCGGCGGGCGCCACGCTTTTGAGGGTGCCGTGCAGCGTGGGGGGCACCATGATCTTGTGGAGCACCACGGTGGTCTCCGGGACGGTGCCGATGACGTCGCCGCCGGTGACCTTGTCGCCGGCCTTGGCCACGGGGGTGAACTCCCACAGCTTCTCCGGGTCGATGGCGGGAACCTCCACGCCGCGGGGGAGGTTGTTGCCGTGGACTTTCCGCATGATCTCCTCCAGCGGGCGCTGGATGCCGTCGTAGATATTCTCGATCATGCCGGGGCCCAGCTCCACGCTCATGGGGGAGCCGGTGGTGACCACCTCGGTGCCGGGGCCCAGGCCGGAGGTCTCCTCGTACACCTGGATGGAGGCGGAGTCGCCGTTCATGGTGAGGATCTCACCGATGAGGCGCTCGGGGCCCACGCGAACCACGTCGGACATGTTGGCGTCCGCCATGCCGGTGGCCACCACCAGGGGGCCGGAGACCTTGACTACTTTACCCATAGATTCCAAACCTTCTTTCTAAGGTCGATTTCTTACAGAATGTCGGCGCCCACGGCGCGTTCCACTGCTTTTTTGATGTTGGCCATGCCCAGGCCCAGGGTGCCCTCCTTGCCGGGGATCAGGATGATGGCGGGGGTGAGGGCGTCCTTGTAGCGGTTGATCTCCGCCTCCATCTGGGCGGCCAGCTGCTCGGTGACATAGATGATGGCATAGTCCTCCCTGGCGATGCGGTGGAGGGTGTGCCTGGCGTCGTCCAGGGTGTCCACGGGGTATACGTCCAGCCCCAGGGCCTTGAAGCCCAGCACGCTGTCCTTGTCGCCCATCACGGCGATGCGATAGTCAGCCATTTCCACGCACCTCCTCAGCAGTAGCCGCGGCGGAGCCGCTGGCGGATGGTGGCGCCGTCCAGCCCGGCCATGCGGCCGGCCAGGATGATGCGGATGGCGGTGGCCTCCGCCTCCCGGGCGTACAGGTAGCCGATGACCGGCTCCACGCCGAAGGGCACCGAGCGGGCCTTGGCCAGATAGGCCATCACCGTGTCGTCGCACAGGCGCTCAAAGTCGGTGAGGGAGCCGCCGTCGGGCTTTGCCAATGCCGCGCCCGCGTCAGCGGCGGAGGCATAGGCCGTGCCCTTGAACAGGCCGCCCAGTTGGTCGCCGGTGGCGTTGGCGATGGCGTCCGTGTCCACCGTCCCGCCGGGAACAAGCACCTGCCGCAGGAACTGCGGCCCCTTGTCCAGCCGCGCGGCCCGGACGGCGGCCCGGAGGTTTGCCCCGTCGATGGCGGTTTTGGCGTAGCCCTCCAGGAAGGCGCTGCCGGACTCCTTTGCCAGGGCGGTCAGCTCCTCATAGTAGGCGCGATCCAGGATGAAGTCGGCCTGCTGGGGGTCGCCGGAAGAGCCCAGCACCTCGCGGGCATGGGCCACGGCCGCCTGGAAGGTGTCCGGGCAGGCGGACAGATCCTCCCGGCGGAAGTCCTCCGCCAGCTGTTCGGGGTCGCAGCGCCCGCCGCCCAGCAGAAGGCGATCCTGGTCGAGCTTCAGCGCCTCGGCCTTTACCAGCACCTTGGCGTTGTGGTAGTCGTATTTACAGCGGAACACGTCCAGCAGCGCCGGGTTTTTGACGGAGCCGCCCAGATCGGCGAACAGATCTGCCTGGGCCTTGGCCAGCAGCTCCTCCAGCGCGGAGGGCGTGGCCGCCGCCAGCTCGGGGTAGCCGCACTCGGTGAGCACTTTGGCTGCCTCCGCCGTGTCCCGGGCGTCGATCATGCGCTCCATGCGCTCGGTGGTGAGCAGCCGGTTCTCCAGCACCCGGATGCGGGCGGAGAGATACATATAGTCGGTGTCTTTGATCCGTTTTGACAAGGTGTTTCCCCCTTTCTGAATCAGATGAGAGGGAACTTGTCACTCAAACAGCACTTTGGCAACCTGGCCCGCCAGCGTGCCCCGCTGGAGCCGGATCAGAGTGTCAAAGGTGCAGTTGACCTCCACCACGCCGCCGCTGAGGATGAAGCCGCCGTCCATGGGGCGGGTCTCCTCCGCCAGGGTGAGAGCGGCGGAGGGGCCGATCTTGGCGTTGGCGGCCACCACCACGGCCTTGCCCACCCGGGCCCGGTCGGCCTGGGAGAAGATGAACTGCTCCTTGCCGGTGGAGGACGCTTTCACCGCCAGGGAGGCCAGCAGCTCCACGTACTGATCCTGGGGCAGGGCCAGCAGCTTTTCCTTGGCCCGCTGGAAGGCCATCTCGATGACCTCCTGCCGGGCGGCCAGCGTGGCCTTGCGGCACTCCAGCTGATCCACGGAGGCCAGCCGCTCCTCCCGCTCCGCGGCGGCCTTTTCGCCACGGGCGATGATCTCGTCGGCCTCGGCCTGGGCCTGGGCCTGGTACTTGGCGGTGATGTCCGCCGCCTGGGCCTTGGCGTCAGAGAGAAGCTCGTCGATCTTCTGCCGGCTGTCCTCCTCGATGCGGGCGGTGATTTTTTCGATTCCGTTCATGTGGTCAATTCCCGCCTTTCCGTTTGTCGCGGTTTTTCATCAAAGGGCGTACATCAGCATCAGAATGGTGCCCACCAGAGACAGGATGGCGTAGAATTCCACGATGCCGCAGAGGATGACGCCCTTCATGTACTGGTCGGGCTTCTTGGCGACGATGTTGATGGAGGCGGCGGCCACGCGGCCCTGGGCGATGGCGGAGAGCAGGCCGCCCAGCATGATGGGCACGCAGGCGAACAGGACCGTCATGCCGTCGCCGACGGACAGGGTGGCGGGGCTGCCGGAGAAGAAGCCCAGGGTGAACAGGCCGAAGAAGCCGGCGGCGATGCCGTACAGGCCCTGGGTGCCGGGAAGGGCCTGGAGGATCATGCATTTGGTGAAGTGTTCGGGAGTCTCGCTGAGCACGCCGGTGGCGGCCTCGCCCACCATGCCGGTGCCCTTGGCGGAGCCGATGCAGCACAGGCCGATGGCCAGCGCGAAGCCGATGAAAGCCAGAGCCTGGCCGCCGATCATCTGGAAAAAGTCAGTCATTTTAAATTTCCTCCTTAGAAATATTGACATATTGGGTTTCTACGTTCAGCGGACGGAAGGCATGGCCGCCGTCCTTATAAAACCGCCCGAAGAACTCCAGGCACTGGAGACGCAGGGTGTGCACATAGCAGCCCAGCAGGTTCAGCACCAGGTTCAGGGCGTTGCCGATGATGGATACGATGATGAAGGGCACCAGTCCGAACACCGAGCCCAGGGTGTTGAACACCGAGGCGATGATGCTGCCGGCCATCATCAGGGCCATAAGCCGCAGATAGGACAGGATATCGCTGAAATAGCCGGAGATGCCGTTGTAGATATCCCCGCCGAAGCCAACGATGCCGCCGAGGCCCTTGGAGCGGATGATATTGCCGGCCAGCAGCAGCACGAGCCCCAGGACCAGGGCCGCCAGGCCGATGGTGCCCAGCACGGGCGGGAGGCCCTCCACCGCCGAGCCGCAGATGGCGCCGGCGGCGCCCAGCAGGATGAACCACCAGGCGATCTCACCGGTGACGGCGTCCAGCGCCTCCCCGTGGCGGAACTTCTCCACCGTGCTGATGGCCATGCCGGTAAAGACCTGGATCACGCCCAGGGCGATGGATCCGATCATCACGGTGATGGTGTCGTTGATGGGGGTGAACAGGGGGGGCCAGAACCACACGAAGTCGTGGTCGATCCCCGTCAGGTCGAACAGCTTGGACAGGAAGTCCCCGAAGAAGCTCCCCGTCAGGCAGCCCCAGAAGATGGAGCTGATGCCGCACATGAAGAACATGGACATCATATCCCGCATGGTGCCCTTGGGCCTGGCCATCTTCAGGAAGAAAAGGGTGCCGATCACCATGAGGATGCCGTACCCGATGTCGTTCATCATGAACCCGAAGAACAGGATGAAGAAGGGGGCCATCAGCGGGTTGGGATCCACCCCGTCGTAGGCGGGCATGGAGTACATCTCGGTGATCACCCGGAAGGGGGCGGTCAGCGGGTTGTTTTTCAGCTTGATGGGCACCTCCGGGTATTCCTCCTCGGTGGGGTCGGCGGTCTCGTAGGCGCAGGCAAAGCCGTTGAGGACTTCCTCCACTTGGGAGAGCTGATCCGCCGGGAACCAGCCGTCCAGATAGAAGGCGTCCTCGGTGTCCACCAGCCGGGCCTTGCTCTCCTCCCGGTGGATCTCCTGGGTGGAGCGATCCACGCACCGCTGGAGGACGTCCCGCTTCTCCGCCAGGGCGGCGATGCGATCCCGGCAGGCCTGTTCCTCGCGCCCCAGGGCGGCCAGCTTGTTGTCGATGGCCCGGATGTTGTCCTCGGCGGTGCCGCTCCAGCCCCGCAGGTTCACCCGGGAGAAGCCGAAGGGCCGCAGCGCCTCGGAGCAGTCCCGCTCTGCGTCTGCGTGGCAGATCAGCAGGAAGTACCGCAGCTCCCGGTCGTTTCCGGCGGGGTAGAGCTGGGCAAGCTCCGTGGCCTGTCCCACCGCCCCCTCCAGGGAGGGAAAGTCCACCCTGGCCGGCACCGAGCCGAAGATGACGGACACATTGGCGGTGCCCTCCTGATCCAGAGGCACGTCCAGGGACGACCAGGGCTCCAGGGAGGCCCGCTGCGTCCTCAGCTTGTTCTGCTCCGCCTGGCACACCGCCAGGTTCTTCTCCTCGTCGGCGATGGTTCGGGCTGCGGTCAGCCCGTCCGCATAGGCGCCGTCGTCAAACAGCTCCTCCTCGCTGACGGTGGGTTTCGGGGCGAACAGCCCGCCCTTGGCCGGGGCGTATTTTCCCAGGGAGCCCAGGGCGGCGGAGAGCAGCTGGTTCTGCTCCTTTGCCCTGCTGAGGCCGGAGCCCTCCGGCTTGGTCAGCGCCGCCCACTCCGGGTCGGACAGGTCGATGGCCGGCTCGCTCAGCTCCACGCAGCCGATGCTCTGGAGCAGACGGAGCAGCGCCTCCCGATCCGGCCGCAGCCCGATGAGCCGCAGCCGTTTCATTTTCACAATGGACATCAGTCACCGCCCACCTTTCCGATGATCAGGTCGGCGGCCTTGTCCAGACGGCTCATGGCCGCCTGCTTCAGCGCCGCGCACTGCCGGGCGTTCTCGGCCATGGCCCGCTTGGAGTTCTCGCCGGCTCTGGCCTCCGCCTGAGAGAGCAGCTCCTTTGCTTTGGCCTCCGCCCGGTCACGGGCGTCCAGAACGGCCTGTTTTCCGGCCCGCTCCGCCTCGGCGACCAGCTGTTTGGCCTGCTCCGCCGCCTCGGTCCTGCGCTGCTGGACGGCCTGTTCCGCCGCCGTGACCTGTTGAATGGCCTCAAAGGACATATTCCTCACCTCGCTCTGTTTTCCTGACTTATTTTACACGCGATTTGGGCAGCCCATGCTACCCCAAGTCTAATCGCAATTCTACCATATCGGCAAGCCGGGCGCAAGCATTGTTTTGCCATTTTGACGAAAATGTAGGCATGAAAAAAGCCGTCCGCTTTCACGGACGACTTCTCAATGTGGAGCGAGTGACGAGGCTCGAACTCGCTACCTCCACCTTGGCAAGGTGGCGCTCTACCAGATGAGCTACACTCGCAGGAACAAGGGGCAGTTTACCAGAAAATCTCCCCCTTGTCAAGGGGCGATATGAAAAATTTACTGACCCTCCGGCGCGGGCGGCCCGGCGGCCTCCGCCTCCGGGCAGGGCGGATACAGCGCGTCGTTCCAGGTGAAGCCCAGCGCCCGCATGCCGTTATCGGTGTAGAGGATCGGTTCGGGCTCCGCCTCCGGATCCTCCGGCTCCGGCCGGGGGAGCAGCCCCCGGGCGGGCAGATGCCGGTATCCCTCCGGGGTGTTGACGATGAGCCACAGGGAGCCGTCCCCGCCCAGCACGGGCGAGGCCTCGATCCCCACCTGGCGGCACAGGTGCTCCATGGCCAGGATCAGCCCCTTTTCGGACGCGGCCTCCCCGGTCAGCGCGGCCAGGGCCAGCGGGTCGCCCTCCGCGTCGTAGACGGCGTTGTCCCGCAGGATGGCGGCTAGCTCCTCGACGGTATAGGCCCCATCGGCAGGAGGATTGCTCTCCAGCAGTTGAGCGGCGGCCGTCGCCAGCTGAGTGGCGTAGTCCTCGCTCCCGGCCGCGGGCGAGCCCCAGGCCGCGGCCAGCTCCGCCACCCGGCGGTTCCCCTCCTCGGGGTAGAAGGTGACGGCGAACTCCGGCGGGGCGGGGTTGCTCCGGGCGGGGTCGCCGTACCAGGCCAGCCGGAACAGCTCCTCCGCCTGGGCGGCGTTCCCGGTAAAGCCGGACAGCAGCAGCACCGCACGGCTCTCCCGTTCATCGGCCAGCCGCTCCAGTTCGGCGTTGAGGCCTGCCTGCCCGAATACGTTGAGGACATCCGCCATCTCCTGGGCGGTGCGGGTGTAGGAGATACGCACATCCACCTCGTAATAGGTGAGGATGCGGGTCACGTCGCAGGTGATGTCCCGGACGGCCCAGGCGGCCAGCGGATCCTGCCCCATCACCTGGGCGCGGGCGCGCTCCAGATCGTCCTCCGGCTGGCCGGGGTAATTGTACAGCCGGACGGCGCCGGCGTAGCTGTGCTCGTTTACATAATACAGGAACGCGTTGACCAGGCCCTGATAGGTCTCCACGCGCAGGGTGGAGTCGTCCTCCACCACGGGGTAGTCCACGTGGGTCTCGGAGCCGGCATAGGTGCGTTCCAGCATGGAGGCGCAGCCGGACAGCGCCAGACAGACCGCCAGCAGCGGCGCCAGGGCGGAAATGATCCGTTTCACGGCTTGCGCCTCCTCTCTTTGGTGGATGGAACGGCTTACAGGTCGTCCTTCTTGTAGTCCCGGAAGCCTTCGCCCAGCACCTCGTGGGCGTTGCAGACGATCAAAAACGCCTCCGGGTCGATCTCCTTCACGGCGGCCTTGATGGCGGCGATCTCCCGCTGCTTGAAGGCGCACATCAGCACGTTCTTGTCCGCGCCGGTGTAGCCGCCCTTGGCGGGCAGGATGGTGACGCCCCGATCCAGGCCGTTGACGATGGCGTTGGAGATGGCGTCGTTCTTGTCGCTGATGATATAGGCCACCTTGGCGGTGTCGATGCCGTAGAGCACGCCGTCTATCACGATGGTGGAGATATACAGCCCCACCAGGCCGTACAGGGCGGCCTCCAGGGCGCGGAAGGTCAGCGCCACCCCGAGGATCACCGCCAGGTCGATGCCCAGCAGCAGACGGCCCATGGGCAGCCAGGTCAGGCGCAGCTTGAGCAGCCGGGCCAACAGGTCGGAGCCGCCGGTGGTGGCGCCCTGTAAAAACACCAGCCCCAGGGACAGCCCCAGCAGCAGGCCGCCGAAGATACAGGCCAGCATGGGATCCATGGGCTTCCAGTCGTACAGGGGGGTGAGGACGTCAATGGCCACCGAGGACAAAAACATGGCGTACAGGGACGACACCAGCAGCCGCCCGCCGATGAATTTCCACCCCAGCAGGAACAGGGGGACGTTCATCACGATGACGGTGACGCCGATGGGGGCGGCGGGGATCAGCCGGTTGATGATCTGGGCCACGCCGGTGAGCCCGCCGAAGGCGATGCCGTTGGGCTGATAGCACCACACGAAGCTCAGCGCGTAGATGACGGACGCCGCCGCGATGACCAGCGCCGGGACGATATACTGTTTCCAGACAGAATGGTTCATACTGCCTCCGTTGGCATTGAGAATTTGCCTTAGTAGCCCAGATCCTGATCCACCAGGACTACTTCGGCCCGCTTCACGCCGTTGGGCTTCTTCCACAGCACGGTCAGCGCACGGCAGATGCGCTCCGGGCTGTCGCAGTTATAGCATTTGTCGCCCATGGCGGCGCAGGGGGTATTGCGGCCCAGCCGCTGGGCGTTCTTGGGGGACGCGATGTTCCGGGCCCGCCACAGGGCGGCGTCGTAGTCCGGGGCCAGCTTGTTTTTGCCCACCACCAGATACAGCTCGTCGTGGCCGAAGATGGTGGAGCACACCCGGTTGCCGGTGCCGTCGATGTTGACGATCTCGCCGGTCTCGGCCAGGCCGTTGACGGAGCAGAGGTATGCGTCGGTAAAGGCGGCCTTCTCGATGGGGTCGCCCTGCCAGTGGCTCACCACGGTGGACTTTTCGCCCAGCCGCTCGGTCAGGCCCATTTCGGACAGGGTCATGGAGCCGCCGTAGCCCACCGTCTTGCCCGCCAGCTTCTCCAGCAGATAGTCCCTGGCCTCCGCCGCGGTGGCGAAGCAGGTCACGTCGAAACCGTTTTTCTCCAGATTGACCTTCACTGTCTCAAAGTTTGCCATATGTGACACTCCTTATACTATGTGTTTCCCAGCGTCAACTGTTCCTCGCCCCGATCCTCCCCTTTCAGCAGGGCCCCGGCGATGGGCAGCGAGCGGGCGCGGTACCGGGCCACGTTGACAATGGGGGTGTTCTCCAGCGGCGCGGCCCGCTCCACCCGGTATTTTGGCTTCATGGTCATCACATTGACCCCCTGGGTGTTCCGGGTGGTCTTGGGGTTCAGGCTGGCGGTGTGGAACACCACGCAGCGGCCCTCGGTGGAGATGACCGCCATCTCCCGATCCTCCGTGAGCAGCCAGGCCGCAGCCAGGGGGGACTTATCGGAGTACGCCCCGGTGAGCTTCCGCCGGTTGGAGGTGGTGGCGTAGGCGGACAGCTCCACCCTTGCGGCCTTGCCGTTCTCGAAGAAGAACAGCAGGTTGGCGGAGTAGTCGCCGGGGGCGCAGGCCCACACGAACTTCTCGTCGGGATCCATGCCCAGCTTGGTGGGCAGGTAGTCCCCCAGCACGCTGGCCTTGGCGTCGTCGAAGTCGGACAGCCGGGTCTTGTAGCACTGCTGCCTGTCGGTGAACACCATCAGCTCGTCGCCGTTGCTGCCCTCCCACTGGAGGTACGGGCGGTCGCCCTCCTTGTACTTCTGCTCTCCGCCCATGCGGAGGGACAGGGGGGTGATCTTCTTGAAGTAGCCCTCCCGGGAGATGAACACGTTGACGGGGTAGGAGGGCGTTTCAACGGCGGCGCTCTTCTCCTCCTCCACCGCCAGCTGGTACTCATAGACGATCTCGGTGCGCCGGGGGACGGCGTACTTCTTTTTCACGTTCTCCAGCTCGGCGGTGATGATGGCCTTGATGCGTTTGGGGGAGTTGATGATCTCCTTCAGGTCGGCGATCTCGTTCTCCAGGGCGGAGACCTCCTCGGTGCGCTTGAGGATATATTCCTTGTTGATGTTCCGCAGGCGGATGTCCGCCACGAACTCCGCCTGGATCTGGTCGATGCCGAACCCGATGATCAGGTTGGGCACCACCTCGGCCTCCTCCTCCGTCTCCCGGATGATCTTGATGGCCTTGTCGATGTCCAGCAGGATGCGGCGCAGTCCTTTCAGCAGATGGAGCTTTTCCTCCTTCTTCTGGCACACAAAGTAGGTGCGGCGGCGGACGCCGTCCATCCGCCAGGCCGTCCACTCGTCCAAAATTTCGGCCACGCCCATGACCCGGGGCATGCCGGCGATGAGGATGTTGAAGTTGCAGGAGAAGGCGTCCTGGAGGGTGGTGGTCTGGAACAGGCGGGCCATCAGCTTGTCCGGGTCGGCGCCCCGCTTCAGGTCGATGGTCAGCTTCAGACCGTTCAGGTCGGTCTCGTCCCGCATATCCGAAATCTCTTTTGCCTTGCCCGCCTTCACCAGCTCGGCCACCTTGTCCAGAATGGCCTCCGCCGTGGTGGTGTATGGGATCTCGTAGATCTCGATGAGGTTCTCCTCTTTCACATACCGCCACTTGGCCCGGAGCCGGAAGCTGCCCCGGCCGGTGCGGTAGATCTCGGAGAGCGCCGCGCCATCGTAGAGGATCTGCCCGCCGGTAGAGAAGTCCGGGGCCTTCAAAATGCCCATCAGATCCACATTGGGGTCCTTCATGTAGGCGATGGCGGCGTCGCACACCTCGCCCAGGTTGAAGCCGCACAGGTTGGAGGCCATGCCCACGGCGATGCCCTGGTTGGCCGCCACCAGCACGTTGGGGAAGGTGGTGGGCAGCAGGGTGGGCTCCATGAGCTTGCCGTCGTAGTTGGGGACGAAGTCCACCGCGTCCTGGTCGATGTCCCGGAACAGCTCGGCGCAGATGGGGTCGAGGCGCACTTCGGTGTACCGGGAGGCGGCCCAAGCCATGTCCCGGGAGTACACCTTGCCGAAGTTGCCCTTGGAGTCCACCAGCGGGTGGAGCAGGGCGCCGTAGCCACGGGAAAGACGCACCATGGTGTCGTAGATGGCGGCGTCCCCGTGGGGGTTCAGCTTCATGGTGGCCCCCACCACATTGGCGCTCTTGGTGCGGGGCTTGGTGAGCAGGCCCATGTCGTACATGGTGTAGAGCAGCTTCCGGTGGGAGGGCTTGAAGCCGTCGATCTCCGGGATGGCCCGGGACACGATGACGCTCATGGCGTAGGGCATGAAGTTCAGCTCCAGCGTCTCGGTGATGGGCTGCTCCAGCATCTGGGCCCGCAGGCCCATGACGTTGGTGGTATCCACTTTTTTGTGCCCCGACTGCTCGGGGGCTTTTTTCTTGGCCATTGAGTTCAGTCCTTGTCAGATATTAGGAAATATCAGCCATATCCAGATACTTATACCCGTTGTCCGCGATGTGATCCTTCCGGCCCTGGAGGTTGTTCCCCAGCAACAGGTCGAACACCTGGGCGGTGCGCTCCGCGTCCTCGGGCATCACCTTGATGAGGCGGCGGGTCTCCGGGTTCATGGTGGTCAGCCACATCATGTCCGGCTCGTTCTCGCCCAGGCCCTTGGAGCGCTGCACCTCGTACTTTTTGCCCTCCAGAGAGGCGGTGATCTCGTCCCGCTCCCGGTCGGAGTAGGCGAACCAGGTCTTCTCCTTACAGGTGATCTCATACAGCGGCGACTCCGCGATATACACGTAGCCCTCCTGGATGAGGGTGGGGGTCAGCCGGTAGATCATGGCCAGCACCAGGGTACGGATCTGGAAGCCGTCCTCGTCGCCGTCGGTGCAGATGACGATCTTGTTCCACCGTAGGTTATTGAGGTCAAAGGCGGCCAGATCCTTCACGTGCTTGTCCTTGACCTCCACGCCGCAGCCGATGACCTTCAGCAGGTCGGTGATGATCTCGCTTTTGAAGATGCGGGCGTAGTCCACCTTCAGGCAGTTCAGGATCTTGCCCCGGATGGGCATGATGCCCTGAAACTCCGCGTCCCGGCCCAGCTTCACGCTGCCCAGGGCGGAGTCGCCCTCCACGATATACAGCTCCCGCTTGTCCACATCCCGGGTGCGGCAGTCCACAAACTTCTGCACCCGGTTGGAGATGTCCAGGGAGCCGGACAGCTTTTTCTTGATGCCCAGGCGGGTCTGCTCTGCTTTCTCCCGGGACCGCTTGTTGATGAGCACCTGGGCGCCGATCTTCTCCGCGTCCTGGGGGTTCTCGATGAAATAGACCTCGAACTGGCTCTTGAGGAAGTCCGCCATGGCGTCCTGGACGAACCTGTTGGTGATGGACTTCTTGGTCTGGTTCTCGTAGGAGGTCTGGGTGGAGAAGTTGTTGGACACCAGCACCAGCGCGTCCTGGATGTCGTTCCAGGTGATCTTGGACTCGTTCTTGGTGTACTTGTTGTTCCGCTTCAGCCACCCGTCGATGGCGGAGACAAAGGCGGAGCGCATGGCCTTCTCCGGCGAACCGCCGTGCTCCAGCCAGGAGGAGTTGTGGTAGTGCTCGATGACCTGCACCGTGTTGGAGAAGCAGAAGGACACCGACAGCTTCACCTTGTACTCCGGCTTGTCCTCCCGGTCACGGCCCTTTCGCTCGGCCTGCCAGAACACCGGCTGGGTCAGGGGATTCTCCCCCGCCAGTTCCGTGACGTAGTCCACGATGCCGTTCTCATA
>CANQZJ010000033.1 GCA_947628315.1 uncultured Oscillospiraceae bacterium | reverse complement strand
GAGGTGGTGGAGCGCAACCGCATCACCACCCTGATGGTCACCCACAACATGCACCAGGCGCTGGAGCTGGGCAACCGCACCCTGATGATGGCCGCCGGCCGGATCGTGCTGGACGTGTCCGGCGCCGAGCGGGCGGGGATGACTGTCGACGACCTGCTGGCCCGGTTCAAGGCCGGCACCGGCAAGGCCCTGGACAACGACCGCATCCTGCTCTCCGAATAAACATGACAGACCCCCGGCCAGCCGGCCGGGGGTCGCTTTGTGTTATCTGATCCGCAGTTCCCAGAAGGCCACCGCCCCCGCGGCGGCCACATTCAGCGAGTCCACCCCGTGCCCCATGGGGATGCGGACGGTGAAATCGCACGTTGCGATCGTGGCGGGGGAGAGGCCGTCCCCCTCGGCCCCCAGCACCAGCGCCAACCGCTCCGACGCCGCCAGAGCGGGGTCGTCGACGGACACGGATTCGCCGGTGAGCGCCAGGGCCGCCGTGCGGAAGCCTATGGATCCGAGCCGGGACAGCCCCGGCTCCGGCCAGCCCTCCAGCCATGTCCAGGGGATCTGGAACACCGTGCCCATGCTCACCCGGACGGCCCGGCGGTTCAGCGGGTCGCAGCAGTCGGGGGAGAGGAGCACGCCGTCCATCCCCAGGGCGGCGGCGGAGCGGAGGATGGCGCCGATGTTGGTGGCGTCGCTGATGTGCTCCAGCACCGCCAACCGGCGGGCGTTCTGGCAGACGGCCTCCACAGTGGGCAGGGAAGGCCGCTTCATGGCGCACAGCACACCCCGGCTCAGCCGATAACCGGTGAGGGAGGCCAGCAGGCCGTCCTCCCCGGTGTAGACGGGGACGTCCCCACACCGGGACGCCAGCTCCGCCGCCTTGCCGGTGAGGTGCCGCCGCTCCATCAGGAGCGACACGGGGACGCACCCGGCGTCCAGCGCGTGACCGATGACCTTCACTCCCTCGGCGATGAACAGGGCGTTCTCCGGGTGGCGCTTATGTTTCAGCTGTCCCTCGGTGAGCCGGGCGTACACGTCCAGCCCGGGCGCGGACAGGTCGTTGAGCTCGATGATGTTTGCCATGACTTCACCCCGCTGTCTCCGTTCGAAGTAGATGACGTCTCATTTTAACGTTTTTCGCCGCCGTCCGCAAGTGGGGCGCGGGGTGGAAAATAATTTGTGGGAATTTCCAAAAAAGGGTGGCATATCCGGAGGGAATATGGTATAATCGTCTTGACCCAAAACCGGAAGGAGTTGGAACCATGAAATTCACGATCACCGAAAAAAAGGTCAACCTGCCCAAGAGAGTCCACGCGTACGCGGAGAAAAAGGTGGGCAAGCTGGATCGCTACTTCAAGCAGGACGCCGAGGCCAACCTGGTGTTCAGCGTGGAGAAGGATCGCAACAAGGTGGAGCTGACGGTGCGCTCCGGCAGCACCATCCTCCGGGTGGCGGAGAGCACCTCCGACATGTTCGCGTCGGTGGACGCGGCGGTCACCTCCATGGAGCGCCAGATCCGCAAGCACAAGACCCGCCTGGAGAAGCGCATCCGCACCGCCGCCTTTGAGCCGGCGGAGGAGGCCACCTCCTTCGTACCGGAGGAGGAAGAGGGCGAGTTCAAGATCGTCCGCACCAAGAAGTTCCCCATCAAGCCCATGACGGTGGACGAGGCCGTCCTCCAGATGGAGCTGGTGGGCCACAGCTTCTACGCCTTCAAGGACGAGGACACCGGCGCTTTTGCCGTGGTGTATAAGCGCTCTGCCGGGGGCTACGGCCTCATCGAGGACGAGACCTGAGTTTTTGTGAACGTAAAACGCCGCCCCGCCGGGAAAACCGGCGGGGCGGTTTTGCGTGTCTTTTTTACATTATAGGCCCCGGCGGGCGAAAAAACCTCTGGTATTTTTGGAACAGATGTGTTAATATAAATCAGTTAGGGTATTTCCGCCCGACTGGGCGCAGTCTGTAAATGAGGTGATGGCGTTGACACTTTGGATGGCGCTGGTATTGGGACTAGTGCAGGGGATCGCGGAGTTCCTGCCCATCTCCAGCTCGGGGCACCTGGCCCTGCTGGAGCACTTCTTCAGATTTGAGGAGCCGGACAATCTGTTCAACATCCTGCTTCACTTCGCCACACTGATCGCGGTCTGCGTGGTGTACCGCAGGGATATCGCCGACATGATCGTGGAGTTCTTCCGGGCCATTGGGACCCTGATCTCCGGCACCGGCTCCCGGGAGGGCAAGCCCCCGGAGGCCCGGCGGCTGGTGCTGCTGATCATCCTGGGCACGCTGCCCCTGTTCCTGGTGCTGCCCTTCAACGACTTTGTGGAGGGGCTGGCCGCCTACCCGGTGTTCATCTCTTTCGCGCTGATGGCCACCGGCCTCATCCTCTACCTGGCGGATAAGCGGGGCGGCGGCAAAAAGACCGCCCGCAACGCCACCGTAAAGGATGTGCTGCTCATCGGCCTGGCCCAGGGGGCGGCAACGATTCCCGGCCTGTCCCGCTCCGGCTGCACCATCTCCGCCGGCATGGCCGTGGGGCTGGATCGGAAGTTCGCCGTGCGGTATTCCTTCCTGCTGTCCCTGCCCGCGGTGCTGGGCGCCACCCTGCTGGAGGTCGTCAAGACCGCCCGTGACGCCTCGGCGCTGGATCCCTCCCGCATTCCCATGTATATCGCCGGCATGCTGGTGGCCGGCGTGGTGGGCTACTTCGCCATTCAACTGGTGAAGCTGCTGGCGGACAAGGGCAAGTTTGGCGGCTTCGCCTACTACTGCTGGGCGGTGGGCCTCATCGCCCTGGTGGCCAGCTTCGCCGTTCGATAAATCTCACAAGCGATACAAAGGAGGCGCCTTATGGCCTCAACTCAGAAAAAAACCACATCCACCGGCGGGAAGCGGCCGGCGGCGACGGCGGCCAACCGGCCAAAGTCCACTCAGAGCCGCTCCGCCGCCAATACCAGGCGGAAGCCCGCCGCCCCCCAGAAGAAGCCCCTCCGCCGGGAGATCGGCGCGGTGGTGTTCCTGCTGCTGGCGGTGTTCGCCGCCATCGGCTACTTCAAGACCGCCGACGGCGCGTTCATCGCCCTGTTCTGCAACTTATTGAAGGGCCTGTGCGGCTACGGATTCTACATCGCGCCGCCCATGCTGCTGGCTTGTGCGGTGATCCTGCTGTTCCACCGGGGCCGGCCCGTCCGCCTGCGCCTCACCGGGACGCTGGCGCTGCCGGTGCTGCTGGGGGCGCTGCTCCACCTGGGCCTGTGCGGGACGGCCTATGAGTGGGGCTGGCCCATGTTCCGCGCCCTGTGGGCGGACGGCATCGCCATGAGCTGCGGCGGCGCCCTGGGCGGCGTCATCGCCCTGGCGTTCCGGTTCGCGTTTGGATCCGTGGGCGCCATCATCGTCACCGTCCTGCTGACGGTCACGGCGGCGCTGTGCGCCCTGCGGATCACACCCGCCGACATCGCCAACTTCTTCAGGGAGCATCGGGAAAACCGCCCGGAGTACGACCCCGAGGACTACCCCGAGCCCGCGCCCCGTCCCGTCAAGCCCCAGCGGCCCGTCAAGCAGGAGGCCCAGAAGCGGCCCGCCATCGACATCCCCGTGGACGACGGCCCCGTTCTGGCGAAAAAGCCCACCACCCCGGTGACCTCCGTGCGGCGGAAGAATCTGTTTGACAAGACCCCCGGCGTCCCCACGCCGGATGAGCTTCTCACCGGCAGGAAGGCGGAGCCCGTGGCGGAGGAGGAGACCCCCGAGTTCGAGGACGTCCCCGCTCTGACCCCCGCCGCCTCCACCAGATCCGACCCGGTGCCGCCCCCGGTGATCCGGGAGCCCGCCGTGGTCAAGGAGGCGGAGCCATCCCAGGTCACCAAAGAGGAGGCCCGTCAGGCCCAGGAGCAGGTGGCCAAAGAGATCGAGTCCAACATGGAGCAGGAGACCCCCTACCGCTATCCTCCCATCTCCCTGCTGAACGAGGGTAGAGCTGCCGCCGCCAACGCCGCCGGGGAGCTCCAGACCAACCAGCAGCGGCTGGAGGACGCCCTGCGCTCCTTCGGGGTGGACGCCCACATCGTCAACGTGACCCGGGGCCCCGCCATCACCCGGTACGAGCTGGAGCTGGAGCAGGGGGTAAAGCTGAACAAGATCACCAACCTGTCCGACGACATCGCCCTGGCTCTGGGCGCGAAATCCGTCCGGGTGGCCCCCATCCCCGGCAAGATCTCCACCGTGGGCATCGAGGTGCCAAACCGCGCCGTGAGCCCGGTGGCCATCCGGGAGGTGCTGTCCTCCAACGCGTTTACCGGCAGCAAGTCCAAGGTGTCCTTCGCCGTGGGCAAGGACATCGCCGGCAACTGCATCGTGGGGGACATCGCCAAAATGCCCCATATGCTCATCGCCGGCACCACCGGCTCCGGCAAGTCCGTGTGTACCAACTCCCTCATCGTCTCCCTGCTCTACAAGGCCACCCCCGACGAGGTGCGCCTCATCATGGTGGATCCCAAGATGGTGGAGCTGGCCCCCTACAACGGCATCCCCCACCTGCTGATCCCGGTGGTCACCGACCCGAAAAAGGCCGCCGGCGCCCTCCAGTGGGCGGTGAACGAGATGATGAAGCGCTACCGCCTGTTCTCCGAGGTGGGCGCCAAGGATCTGACCTCCTACAACAACCACGCCCGGAAGGACGGCAAAGAGACCATGCCCCAGATCGTGGTGGTCATCGACGAGCTGGCCGACCTGATGGTGGTGGCCGCCAAGGAGGTGGAGGAGTCCATCTGCCGGGTGGCCCAGATGGGCCGCGCCTCCGGCATGCACCTGGTCATCGCCACCCAGCGCCCCTCCTCCGACGTGATCACCGGCCTGATGAAGGCCAACATCCCCAGCCGCATCGCCTTCGCGGTGGAGGGCGCCATCAACTCCCGCATCATTCTGGACGCCTCCGGCGCGGAAAAGCTGGTGGGCAAGGGCGATATGCTCTACGCTCCGCTGGGCCAGGACCGGCTCCGCGTCCAGGGCTGCTTCATCTCCGAGGAGGAAGTGGCCAACGTGGTGGAGTTCGTCAAGGAGGGTGCCGCCGCCCGGTACGACGAGGAGGTCATGCACGAGATCGACAGGGCCGCCGAGGAGAAGGACAAGGCCGCCAAGGGCGTGGGCGGCTCCGACCCCTCCGCCGCCGACGACTACGACGAGCTGCTGCCCGCCGCCATCGACGTGGTGCTGGAGGTGGGACAGGCCTCTGTGTCCATGCTCCAGCGCCGCCTGAAGCTGGGCTACGGCCGCGCCGCCCGTCTGGTGGATCAGATGGAGGAGAAGGGCGTGGTCGGCCCCTTTGAGGGCTCCAAGCCCCGGCAACTGCTCATCACCAAGGAGCAGTGGGCGGAGATGCAGTACAAGCAGGATATGACGCCGGGCCCCGTGCCCGAGGAGTTCCCCTACGAGGGGGACGCCGTGGAGCAGGATCGGGACATGCCCCCCTTCGAGGAATAAAAAATCGCTCTCTCCGGCAGGAGAGAGCGATTTTTCATGGTCACCAGAACCAGCGGCTGGTCTCCCGGCTGTTCACCACGTCCAGCATGGCGGAGAGCATCCGGGCGCCCTCGGAGCGGGTCAGCGGCCCGTCGAAGGTGGTGTTGGCGGGGAGGACGGACACCGTCTCCATGTTGATCACCGACTGAGCGGCCCAGACGGGGGCCAGCCCGGCGGTCTCAGAGGAGAACGCGCCGGAGGTCACGTCGCCGATGTCCAGCAGGCGGTCAACGATGACGGCGGCCTCGGCGCAGGTGATGGGGGCGCCGGGGTTGAACACGGCCTGCCCGTCGCTGTTCTGGGAGCCCTTCACCGCGCCGCAGACCAGGCCGGCGGACACGTAGCCCTTGGCCCAGGCGGAGATGCCCGTGTCGTCATAGAACCCGGTGAGGGTCACGTTGGACAGCGGCTCGCTGCCCGCCACGTCCATGGCCAGGGCCAGGAACTCCTCCCGGGTGAAGGACGCCTCCGGGTCGAAGCAGTACAGGGAGCCGATCTGCCGGCCCACATAGACGCCCTCCTCCGCCAGATGGAGGGCGGCGTACTGGCCGGGGTCGCCGGACATATCGGAGTAGGTGACCTTGGTGGACTGCTTCTTGATGGTGATTTTCACGGTGGCGGGCTCGGAGGTGTTGCCCACGCTGTCGGTGGCCACGTAGGTGAAGGAGTCCTTGCCCTTTTTGCCCTCATAGGGGGTGTACCAGAAGGCGGCGGGGTCGTTCTCGTCCACGGTGATCTGACCCCGGGCGGGGGAGTCCACGATCTGGAAGGTCACCAGGTCGCCCTCCGGGTCGACGGCGGCGAACCGGCTGGAGATGGCGACCCCCTTGTAGGTGGTCAGCTCCAGGTTTTCGGCGATGGGCGCGCCGTTGGCGGCCTCGTCATTGGTGAGGGTCAGCGCGGCGGCGGGGACGCACAGCGCCGCCGTCAGGCACAGGGTGAGGAGCAGGATACGTGATTTCACGGGGAAAGCCTCCTAACATATGATAGTGCCGTTAGCTTTCTCCGTACGGGCAAAAATATACGGGAGGCTTCCGGTTTTGGAAACCTCCCGCGTTTTTTCTCAGAGTTGACTGCGGTCTCTCAGCCAGCTGGGCAGGGGACGCATCTTGATGCCGGACACGATGCCCATGGCGATGAACAGCGTCAGGATGGAGGTGCCGCCGTAGCTGAAGAAGGGGAGCGTCAGACCCACCACCGGCAGCACGTAGAGGCACATGCCCACGTTGACGATGGTCTGCACCATCATCATGCCGGCGATGCCCATGGAGATATAGGCGGACAGGTGGCTCTTGGCCCGGCGGGACACCCACACGCACCGCAGGATGATGGCCAGCAGCACGATCAGCACGGCGCAGCAGCCCAGCAGCCCGAACTCCTCCCCGCAGACGGCGAAGATCTCGTCGGTGTGGCGCGCGGGCAGGTCGCCGGCCACGGCGGACTGGGTGAGGTAGCCCTTCAAAAAGCCCTGCCCGGTGACCTGGCCGGAGCCGATGGCCTGGATGGACTGGCTCTGCTGCCAGCCCTGGCCCCGGGGATCCAGGGAGTGATCCAGCACCACTCGCAGGCGCATGACCCGGTAGTCCGTCCAGTAGCTGGTGCGGGGCAGCACGAATATCCACAGGGGCACCGCCGCGCCGATCAGTGCCGCGCCGCCCCCCAGGAACCACCACTTGCTCACGCCGCCCTCCCAGGCCATGATGACGAACAGCCCCATGTAGACCAGCACCATGCCGAAGTCGTGGGACAGCACCGCCACCATGCCGGCGAAGACCACCGTCAGCATGGCGTATTTGAGCAGGGCGGTGAACTTGCCCACCCCATTGCCGATCTGCCGCTCTTTGTTCATCATCCAGGCCAGCACCACGATGTAGGACAGCTTGGCGATCTCCCCAGGCTGGAAGCCAAAGGGCATCCCCGGCAGGCGCACCCAGCTCTTGTTGCCGGTGCCGTCGTCATAGCCGAAGGGTTTGATGAGCAGCAGCACGGCCAGGCCCAGCACCAGGAACACCCACCACCACTTCTCCATGAGGAACTCGATGTCCACAAAGGTGACCCAGATATACAGCACCAGCCCCAGGGCGATAAAGGCGGCCTGCTTTAAAAAGGAGCGCCGGAGCTCCGGGTCGTACCTTGTGGCGGAGTACACCAGCACCAGGCCCATCAACGAGGCCAGCAGGCACAGTGCCAGCAGCACCACGTCCCCCTTGAGGAAGAACTCCCGCAGGGTCTCGATGGGCCGCAGGAACAGATCCAGCAGGGCGGAGCCCAGGCTGTTGATGGAGTTCTTGCGGTTGTTCATGGGCGGCGCCCCCTTTCGCTGGATAAATTCGCAAATTAGTATAGCACATTTTTGCCGGTTATGCTATACTGACGTGAAAGAGTTTACCGATGAGAGGGGGAGGCACCAATGGAATTTGTCACCCACAGCCGCGCTGAGACGGTGGCGCTGGGGGCGCGGCTGGGGTCAAAGCTGACCGCCGGGTCGGTGGTGGCCTTCACCGGCGGCCTGGGGGCGGGGAAGACCGCTTTCGTGTCCGGCATGGCGGAGGGTTTAGGGATCGCCGGCCGGGTGACCAGCCCCACCTTCACCATCGTCAACGAGCTGGAAGGGGGGCGGCTGCCCCTGTTCCACTTCGATATGTACCGCATCGGGAGCGCCGACGAGCTGTTTGAGATCGGCTGGGAGGACTACCTCAGCCGGGGCGGCGTGTGTGCCGTGGAGTGGAGCGAGAACGTCCCCGGGGCCATCGAGGACGGCGCTGTCCGGGTGGACATCCGCCGGGGCGGGGCCGACGACGACCGCATCATCACCATCGAGGGAATCGCCGATGTGTAGGGGCCGCCCCATGTGGCGGCCCCTACCCGGCGGTTTTCGGTGCGGGGCGGCACATGGGCCGCCCCCTACAAGACAACACCACAACCGAAAGGGGGTGCGCCTATGAAAATATTGGCCCTGGAGAGCTCCGCCGTCTGCGCGTCGGTGGCGGTGACGGAGGACGAAAATCTGATCGCTCAGTCCTTCCAGAAGAGCGGCCTCACCCACTCGGCGACGCTGATGCCCATGGTGTCCGACCTGCTGAAAAACGCCGGGCTGCGCCTGGACGGCATGGACGTGGTGGCGGTGGCGGCGGGGCCGGGCTCCTTCACCGGCGTCCGCATCGGCGTGGCCGCCGCCAAGGGGCTGGCCTGGCCGGGGGACAAGCCCTGCGCCGCCTGCTCCACCCTGGAGTCCATGGCCTGGCCCCTGGCCCATCTGGAGGGCGCGGAGATCTGCTCCGTCATGGACGCGAGACGGGATCAGGTCTACGCCGCCCGGTTCCTGGCGGAAGGCGGAAAGCTGACCCGCCTCAGCGAAGACGGGGCCGTCAGCCTGGACGAGCTGGCGTCCCAGGCAAAAATTTCGGGAAAAACGCAAATTTTGGTTGGAGACGGCGCGAACCTGTGTTATAATGGCTTTCAGCAACGCGGGGTGCCGGCGGTCATTGCGCCGCCCCACCTGAGAGACCAGTCCGCCTACGGCGTGGCCCTGTGCGCCCTCCGGCTCGCCAAAGAGGGCGGGCTCACCACCGCCGCCGCCATGGCCCCGGCCTATCACCGGCTGAGCCAGGCCGAGCGGGAGCGGCTGGAACGGTTACGATCACAAAACCAATAAGAGGAGAGGTTTTTCACATGGAAGGTAAAGTTCACATTTTGGATCACCCCCTGCTGCAGCACAAGCTGACCATTCTGCGCAACAAGGACACCGGCGTCAAGGAGTTCCGGGAGGTCGTGTCCGAGATGGCCATGCTGGAGTGCTACGAGGCCACCCGAGACCTCCCCCTGGAGGACGTGGAGATCGAGACCCCGCTGGCCAAGGCCTCCTTCAAGGCGCTGGCCGGCAAGAAGCTGGCCATCGTCCCCATCCTGCGGGCCGGCCTCGGCATGGTGGACGGCATCCTGAACCTGATCCCCTCCGCCAAGGTGGGCCACATCGGCCTGTACCGCGACCCGGAGACCCATATGCCCGTGGAGTACTACTGCAAGATGCCCCCGGATATCGCCGAGCGGGACGTGATCGTCCTTGACCCCATGCTGGCCACCGGCGGCTCCGCCTCCGCCGCCATCACCTTTATCAAGGGCTACGGCTGCAAGCACATCAAGCTGATGAACATTCTGGCCGCCCCTCCGGGCATCGAGACCATCCGGAAGGATCACCCCGACGTGGACATCTATGTGGCCGCCGTTGACCCCGAGCTGAACGACCACGCCTACATCGTCCCCGGCCTGGGCGACGCCGGCGACCGCATCTTCGGCACCAAGTGAGCGCTGAGAGGAGGACGTTGTTGTGAAATGCCCCTATTGCGCCCATCTGGAGAGCAAGGTTGTGGACTCCCGCCCCGCTGAGGAGGGGAGCAGCATCCGCCGCCGGAGGGAGTGTCTGGAGTGCCACAAGCGCTTCACTACCTATGAGATCGTGGAGAGCCTGCCCCTGATGGTGGTCAAGCGGGACGGCAGCCGCCAGGCCTTCGACAAAAACAAGCTGCTGGGCTCCATGCTCAAGGCCTGCGAGAAGCGCTCCGTGTCCATGGACACCCTGGAGCGCATCGCCGACGAGATCGAGCAGTCCCTCCAGAACGAGCTGGAGCGCGAGGTGCGCAGCACCGAGATCGGCGAGCTGGTGATGGAGAAGCTGAAAGAGGTGGACGAGGTCGCCTATGTCCGCTTTGCCTCCGTGTACCGCAAGTTCAAGGATATCAACTCCTTCGTCTCCGAGCTGAACAAGCTGCTGGCGGAGAAGTAAAAACATGGCACACAGCCCCGCCGTCTCCAGACGGCGGGGCGTTTTCGCGCAAAAAATTTCCCGGCGGACGTATAAGGGCGGGGAAGAGGTGGCATACTTTCTGCTGTGAGGTGATAAATCATGGAAAACCGCAACAGCAACAACAATCCCGGCAACAAGAACAACAACAGCACCGAGAACAAGAAGCAGCAGAGCTCCGAGAACAAGAAGAACAACAGCTCCGAGAACAAGAACAACCAGAGCAAGGGCTACTGAGCCGGCGAGGCCCCCCGCGGCAGCGGGGGGCCGTTTTCTGCCCCGATGGCCGCGGCGGGGCGGGGGAGGACGGCCCCTCCCTTGACAGAAATTTACCGGGCGTGATATACTCTCCGTGATTTGACTTCGACCTGAGATCCGGTCATAAGCGGAGGGACAGTATGAAAGTCCTCTATCTCATCAACTACGCCGGGAACGCCGGCACGGAGCGGTATGTGGAGAATCTGATCCGGGCGTATCACCCGAACCGGTGCCGGTGCGGGCTGTGCTACAACCTGGAGGGCCCGCTGGTGGACAAGGTAAAAGCCATGGGCGCCGCCGTCCACCGGATCGAGATGAAAAGCCCCTTTGACCTGGGGGCCGCCGGGGCGCTGGCGAAGCTCTGCCGGGACGAGGGGTACGACGTGATCCACGCCCAGTTCCCCCGAGAGAATTACATCGCGCTGCTCTCCCGCCGGTTCGGCAGCGGCGCGCGGGTGGTGTTCACCGCCCATCTGACCATCGAGCAGCCCATGCCCTGGCGGTTGCTGAACCGGGTGATGACGCCGCAGGATCACAAAATCGTGGCCCTCTGCCCCGAGGGGGCGGAGACCCTGGCCCGGAACGGTGTGAGCAAGGCCAACACCGTCACCGTGTTCAACGGCGTGGACGCCGCCGCCATGCCCCCCCGCGACCGGGCGATCCTGGCGGAGTTCGGCGTCGGGGAGGGGGAGCTGGTGCTGACCATCCTGGCGCGGCTGGCCCCGGAGAAGGGGCTGCCGTTCCTGTGCGACGCCATCGCCCGCTTAAAAGAGAAGACCGCCCTGCCCTTCCGGCTCCTGCTGGTGGGGGATGGGGAGCAGATGGACGAGCTGCGGGCCAAGGTCAAGACCCTGGGGCTGGAGGACGTCATTCTTCTGCCCGGGTTCCGGAGCGACGCGGACGACCTGCTGGCCGCCTCCGACATCTACCTGAACTCCTCCGGCTATAACGAGGCCATGAGCTTCGCCATCCTGGAGGCCATGGCCTGCCGTCTGCCGCTGGTGGCCACCGACGTGGGGGGCAACCGCACCCTGGCGGAGCTGGAGGGCCGGTCCGGCCTCATCGTGCCCTACGGGGATGTGGAGGGCTTCAGCGACGCCGTCCTGAAGCTGATGACCGACAGGGAGCTCCGCCGCGCCCTGGGCGACACCGCTTATCAAAAGGCGCGGGGCGTGTTCTCCCTGGAGCGGAGCCTTGATCAGACGTTTGAACTGTACGCCGAATGACCGAACAAGAGGTGCGTGACTGTGGAAAAACAGAAAAAGTGGAAATTTAACGTGATAGACGCGCTGTTCCTGCTGGTGGTGCTGGCGGGAATCGCGTTCGCCGTCTACCAGATCGCGGGGCCCAGGCTACCCGCCGACCTGCTCCACGGGTCGGCCGCGGAGGAGGACTACGTGGTCACCTATTACTGCGCGGCGGTGCCCGACTACCAGCTGGATCATCTGCGCCAGGACGCCGCCGTCACCGACGACGGCATGACCAGGGACTACGGCACGGTGGTGGATTTCCAGCTGGGCCAGTCCAAATTCTACGCGGCGGACGAGTCCGGCCGGATGACCTGTGTCTCCCGGGACGACTACCACAGCCTTCTGCTGATGTGCCGCGTCAGGGGCCGTGACAATGGCTTCGGCATCAGCGCGGACGGGATCGCCCTCGGCGTGGGCCACTCCCTGGCAGTCCGGGCCGACGAGGTTCGCATCGACATGACGGTGTATAACATCCAGAAGCTCAGCGACACCGCCTACGCCTCCTGAACGTCAGCCGCCATACAAAGGAGTGTATCCCATGAATAAAGAGAAAAAATGGCGCTTCAATGTGATCGACGTGCTGTTCCTGCTGGTGGTGCTGGCGGGGATCGGCTTTCTGGCCCTTCGGCTGCTGGGCCCCTCGGACGCCTCCGTCCAGCAGGGCGACCCGGACGACTACTACGTGGTCACCTATTCCGGCGACGCGGTGGCCAACTACGTGCTGGATCACGTGCGGCTGAACGCCCCGGTGTCCGACAACAGCGCCACCCGGGATCTGGGCACCGTGGTGGATATCCAGCTGGCGTCCTCCGTCTATTATCAGACCGATCAGACCGGCCAGATGGTGGAGTCCTCCCTGGACGACTTCCAGAGCATTCGCCTGATGTGCCTCGCCAGGGGCGCGGCGAATGGCTTTACCCTGACCGTTGACGGGGTCTCGATGAACATCGGCAATTCCCTCGTGGTGCGGACGGAGGAGGCCAAGATGTACCTGACGGTGTACGACATCCAAAAGCTCGGCGACACCGGTTACACCCTTCCCGCCGTCGACTGATACGCTATGATCACACATCTTGTTTTGACCGTATTCCCCGGCTGGATGGATCGGCTGGACGGGCTGTTCCGGGAGAGCATGCTGTGCCGGCTGCTGACGTGGCTCTGGCGGCAGTTCACCGGGAGCCTGCTCTTCCGCGCCTCCAGGGCGGTCTATCGCCGGGTGAGGGCGCTCTGCCTGAACAGCGCCGCCGGCCATGTCCTGGCCGGCCGGGAGGACGGCTCCTCGCCCTATGACGGCTCGCTGGTGGCCGCCCTGTTCGACGCGGCTATGGGCGGGATCACCCGCGTTCTGCGCTGGATAGGCGCTCTGCCTCTCTGGGGCGCGGATCGTTCCGCCCTGGCCGGGCTCTGCCGCCGGGCGCTGGATCGCTTCCGCTGGCTGGACTTTGAGTTCCTCAGCGGCTCTGTCATCCTGGTGATGCTGCTGTGCCCCAGTCAGATCTGGCACAACATCTACGCCCTCGGCATGGGGCTCTTCCTGCTGGCCGCCCTGCTGATTTTGGCGGCGGCGCAGAACCGCCCCGCGCTCCGTTTCGCCTCCCTGGGCCTGCCGCTGGCGGCCTTTGTCATCGCCGCCGTCGTGGGCGTCGCCGTGGCCGCCGACAAGGGGGAGGCCGTCCGGGTGTTCTGCTTCTTCCTGGCATCGTTCCTGTTCTGCGCCGTTTTGATCGGCTCGGTGGACAGCGAGGCAAAACTGCGGAAGCTGCTGGCGTTCCTCTACCTGGCCGCGGTGGCCGCGGCGGCGGTGGCGATCCTTCAGCGGATCCAGGGCGTGCCGGTGAGCGCCAGCCTCACCGACCTCTCCGCCAACGCGGGGATGCCCGGCCGGGTGTACTCCGTCTACGAGAACCCCAACAACTACGCGGAGATCATCGTGCTGCTGTTCCCGGCCTCCACCGCCTGGGCCGTCACCCTGAAGGACAGGCACATGCGGGTCTACGCCCTGGCGGGGCTGCTCCTGCCCGTCGCCGCCCTGCTGATGACCTACTCCCGGGGCTGCTGGATCAGCTTCGCGCTGGCGGCGGTGGTGTTCCTGTACTTCTGCGACAAGCGGGTCATCCCGGCCTTCCTCCTGATCGGGCTGCTGGCCATCCCGCTGCTGCCCTCCACCATCCTCAACCGCATCCTCACCATCGGCTCCACGGCGGACTCCTCCAATATGTACCGCATCTACATCTGGGACGCGGTGATGGACATGCTGCGCCGGTACGGACTGATCGGCATTGGCCTGGGCCCCGGCAACTTCCGGCCCATCTATCTGTTGTTCTGCAATCCCCTGGCGGAGCCGGCCCCCCATTCCCACATGGTCTATCTGGAGGTGTGGATCGAGATGGGCCTGCTGGGCATCGTCAGCTATCTGGCCTATTACCTCGCCACCCTGCGCAGCGCCGTGAAGGGGATGGCCTCCGCCTCCAAAACGGTGCGGCTGTTCCTGGCGGCCGGGGTGAGCTCGCTGGCGGGCATGATCTTCGAGTCCGCGGCGGAATATATCTGGTACTACCCCCGGGTGATGTTCTGCTTCTTTATCCTTACCGGGCTCATCGCCGCCGCCGTGAACCTGACGAAGGCCAGACCGGCGGACGTCTCAGACGAACCGTAAAAAAATGCCGCCCGCCGGAAGCTCCGGCGGGCGGTATGTATTTTGAACTGTGGGGTCAGATGGCCGCCAGCAGCTCGTCCACCCGGTCGACGCGCTCCCAGGGGAGATCCAGCTCCGGACGGCCGAAGTGGCCGTAGGCCGCCACCTGACGGTAGATGGGCCTGCGCAAACCCAGATAGTCGATGATGGCGGAGGGCCGGAAGTCAAAGACCCGCTCCACCGCCTTTTCCAGCGCCTCGTCGGACACCGTGCCGGTGCCGAAGGTGTCCACCCGGACGGACACGGGCCGGGCCACGCCGATGGCGTAGGCCAGCTGGATCTGGCACCGCTCGGCAAGGCCGGCGGCCACCACGTTCTTGGCGGCCCAGCGGGCGGCATAGGCCGCCGAGCGATCCACCTTGGTGGGATCCTTGCCGGAGAAGGAGCCGCCGCCGTGGGGGGCGCTGCCGCCGTAGGTGTCCACAATGATCTTCCGCCCGGTGAGGCCGGAGTCCCCCTGGGGGCCGCCCACCACGAAGCGGCCGGTGGGGTTCACATAGATCTTTGTCCGCTCGTCCAGCAGCTCCGCCGGGATCACCGGCCTGATGACCAGCTGGATCATCCCCTCACGGATCTGCTCCAGCTCGGCGTCGGGGTCGTGCTGGGTGGAGATGACCACCGTGTCGATGCGGGCGGGTTTGCCGTCCTCGCCGTACTCCACCGTCACCTGGGTCTTGCCGTCGGGCCGGAGGTAGGGGGCCAGGCCCTCCTTGCGCACCTGGGCCAGCCGCTGGGCCAGCTTGTGGGCCAGGGAGATGGGCAGGGGCATCAGCTCCTCCGTCTCCCGGCAGGCGTAGCCGAACATCATGCCCTGGTCGCCGGCGCCGTTGTCCAGCCCGTCGTCCATGTCGCCCTCCCTGGCCTCCAGGGACTTGTCCACCCCCATGGCGATGTCGGGGGACTGCTCGTCGATGTTGGAGATGACGGCGCAGGTGTCGCAGTCGAAGCCGAACTTGGCCCGGTCATAGCCGATGTCCCGGATGACCTCCCGGGCGATGTGGGGGATGTCCACATAGCAGGAGGTGGTGATCTCCCCCATGATGTGGACGAGGCCGGTGGAGGTGGTGACCTCGCAGGCCACCCGGGCGTCGGAGTCCTGCTCCAGAATGGCGTCCAGGATGGCGTCGGAGATCTGGTCGCAGATCTTGTCGGGGTGGCCCTCGGTCACCGATTCAGAGGTAAACAGGCGCTTTGCCATAGGTGTGCACTCCTTTCTGTCTGTGGAGAAAAAGAAAATCCCTCGCCGGCGGCGGGGGAGTGGATGCGTTTCTCTCCTCATCTCGCGTTTCCGCCGGAATTGGCACCTTGCTCTCGCAGGTTGCCGTGGCTTCATCGGGCCGTTCCCTCCGCCACTCTCGATAAGGGTATCAAATTGTGGGGCTTGCTGTCGCCTATTATACGCACCCGCCGGGGGGTTGTCAATGGGGAGTTTCGCGGGCCTGCCGCCGGGAATGTTTTTCGGGAAAATCATCTTGCGGAAACGGGCGCGATATGATATGATAACTCAACGGGTCTGCCGCTTGAAACGGCCCGTAAAAGATGGAGGAGTTCCCATGAAAAAAAGATTGATCGCTGTTTTTGCGGCGCTTCTGCTGTCGGTATCCCTGCTGCCCACCGCCCGGGCGGCCGGCACGTACTCCGACAGCGGGATGCGCTCTCTGCCCAAATTGAGCAAGCAGGAGATCGTCGAGCTGCTGAACGACGAAGACCAGCAGCTGCCCGACGATGTGTTCAGCGCGGTGCCCTCCCTGGAGGCGCCCTATGCCGCCGGTTCGTTGGGGCAGGCTGCCCAGGAGGCTGCTCTGTCCCGGTTGAACGCCCTGCGGCGGATCGCGGGCCTGTCCCCCGTGGCGCTGAACGACGAATACACGGAAAACGCCCAGCACGGCGCAGTCCTGCTGGCCGCGTCCAACCAGTTTGACCACTATCCCTCCAGGCCGTCGGATATGGACGACGACTTTTTCCAGAAGGCCTATGACGGCACCTCGCACAGCAATCTGGCCGCGGGTACCAACAGCACTGTGGTGACCGCCGTGGATCAACTGATGGAGGACACGGACACCGCCAATATCACTAAACTGGGCCATCGCCGCTGGCAGCTGTACCCCGGACTGGCGGAGGTCGGCTTTGGCTACGCCTTCAGCGCCCAGAGCACGTACCGCAACTATATCGTGGAGGCGTTCGACACTAAGGTTGACAGAAACATAGCCAACAGGGACTTTGACTTTGTCGCCTGGCCTGCCTCCGGCGTCTTCCCCTGCACCCTGATGGAGGGGATCACCGCCTGGAGCGTCTCCGTCCGCTGCGGCAGGTATAACGGGACGCCCGCCTATCAGGTGCCGGTCAAGTCCGATATCACCGTGACCCTGACCCGGAAGAGCGACGGCAAGACCTGGACGTTTGACGGCGGCAAGGACTACGGCGTAACTGAGAAGGGGGACTACTTCACTGTAGATTCCGCCGCCTACGGCGGCCTGCCCGGCACCATCATCTTCCGCCCCTCGGGGATCGATCGGTACGAGGGCGTGTACACCGTGACCATCACCGGCCTGAAAAAGAACGACGGCAGCGCGGCCACCCTCTCCTATCAGGTGGAGTTCTTTGACCCGGACAGCGCTTCGGCGTTTGAAGACGTGTCCATGGACGACTGGTTCTATGAGGGCGTGGACTACGCCGTGGAGCACAGCCTGATGAACGGCACCGGCACCGCCGCCTTTGCCCCGGGTAGCGCGGCTACCCGCGGCATGATCATGACCATCCTGGCCCGTCAGGCCGGTGTGGATACCGCCGGCAGCGCTCCCTGGTATCAGAAAGGTATGGACTGGTCTGTGGAGACCGGCGTGTCCGACGGCACTGAACCCGGCCGCAACATCACCCGTGAGGAGCTGGTGGTGATGCTCTATCGGCTGGAGGACAAACCCGAGGCGGATGTTTCCGTGTTGGATAGCTTCCGCGACGCCTCTTCCGTCCATGATTGGGAGGACTTCCCCCAGGCCATGGCCTGGGCGGTGGAGACCGGCATTATCACCGGTTCCGACGATAATCTGATGCCTCGGGACAGCGCCAGCCGCGCCCAGACCGCGACCATCCTGATGCGGTTCTGCGAGAACGTGGCGAAGTAAACAAGGCAAAGCGAAAGCCGCTCCGTTTGGGGCGGCTTTCTCACGCGCAAAATCAACCTTTGGGCTTTGGCTTAAAGAGGAACGCCACCAGCACGCCCAGAAAGATGGCGGCGGCGATGCCCCCGGCGGTGCTGGTGATCCCGCCGGTGACGGCCCCCAGCAGGCCATCTTTAGCCACACCCTCCTGGACGCCCTTGGCCAGGGTGTAGCCGAACCCGGTGAGGGGCACCGTGGCTCCGGCCCCGGCAAAGTCGGCCAGGGGCTGGTAGAGGCCGATGGCAGACAGCACCACGCCGCCCACCACGTAGATAACCAGGATCCGGGCTGGGGTGAGCTTGGTCTTGTCGATCAGGATCTGGCCGATGACGCAGAACAGGCCGCCGACGATAAACGCGCGCAGATATTCCATGTTATTTTCCTCCTTCCAGGGCGATGGCGTGGCAGATGCCGGGGACGGACTCCCCCTGCATGGTGGCGGTGGGGGAGTGGAGGGCCCCGGTGGGGCAGAACAGCACCCGCTTCCACCGGCCCGTCAGCAGTCCGGGGAGGATGTGGCAGCACAGCACCGACGCGGAGCAGCCGCACCCCGACGCCCCGGCGTGGACGTCCTGCTCGTCCAGGTCGAACAGCAGCAGGCCGCAGTCGGAGTAGTTGGACAGGGGGGTACCGTCGCCGGAGAAGAAGTCGGCCACGATCTCCGAGCCCAGTTTGCCCAGATCGCCGGTGAGGATCAGATCGTAGTAGTCCGGGGAGAGGCCGGTGTCCTCAAAGTGGGCCTTCAGCGTCTTATAGGCGGCGGGGGCCATAGCGGCGCCCATATTGTTGGCGTCCTTGATGCCGTAGTCCGTCACTTTTCCAATGGTCACTCGTGTAATGGCCGGGCCCTTTACAGCGTCTGAGGTCAAAATCACCGCGCCGGAGGCGGTGGCCGTCCACTGGGCGGTGGGGGTTCGCTGGCTGCCGTACTCCAGCGGGGTGCGGTACTGCCGCTCCGCCGAGCAGAAGTGGGAGGAGGTGACGGCGGCGGCGTATCTGCCGTAGCCGCCGCTGAGCAGCAGCGCGGCCAGCGCCAGGCTCTCCCCCATGGTGGAGCAGGCGCCGTACAGCCCGAAAAAGGGTACGTCCGTGGCCCGGGCGGCGTAGCCGGAGCTGATGCACTGGTTCAGCAGGTCGCCGGCCAGCACGTAGTCCAGGTCAGGCGTGTGGAGCCCCGCCCGCTTCAACGCGGCGTCCAGCGCCAGGTGCTGCATCTCCGACTCCGCCTGCTCCCAGCTCTTTTTGCCGAACAGGTCGTCCTGGCAGGTGTGGTCGAAGTGACGGCCCAGGGGGCCCTGGCTCTCCTTTTTGCCGCCCACGGAGCCGTGACCGATGACGGAGGGGGGCGACTCCGGCTGGAAGGTCTGTTTGCCCAGTTTTTGATTGCCCATGTGTAAACACCTTCTTTTTGATTCTGAGGATAGTGTTTCCGGGGGCGTGGATTTCATGCGTCCGGCGGCATTTCCCTATGGAAAAAGCAAAACGTCTGTGATATAATGACCACTTGGAATCGTGATTTGGAGGAATGGTCATGGCTGACGAGAAACGCTCCATCGGCTATATCTGCCCGGTGTGCGGCAACGCGGTGGTGGCGGAGCGCACCCTGTTCCAGCTGATGGCGGGGGACAGCTCCATCCCGTGCCCCTGCGGCAAGTCCGAAATAAACATCCACCAGACGGGGGATCGGTGCGAGCTGACGGTGCCCTGCCTGTTCTGCGCCAGGGATCACCGGGCGGCCTGCGCCAACGGCGGATTGAAAAAGCAGAAGCTCATCTCCCTGTCCTGCGGCAAGTCCGGCCTCGCCATCTGCCACATCGGAGAGGAGGGCCAGGTCTTCCAGGCCATGGCGAAGCTGGAGCAGGCGGTGGACAAGCTCCGGGCCGACCGGGAGGAGGAGCGCCGCAGCGCCTTCCTCAACGACATGGTGATGGACGAGGTGCTGGCCGAGGTGAAGGACATCGCCGCCCGGGGCGGGATCAAATGCGCCTGCGGCTGCGGGCAGTACGGCGTGAAGGTGGGGTTTTCCTCGGTGGACGTGATCTGCGCCGCCTGCGGGGCGGTGCTGCGCCTGCCGGCGGCCACCCCTGACGACATCGACGGGGTGTGCGCCCGCTACACCCTGACCATTCCCGGAAAAAAGGAGCAGTAAAAATGAGCGTCATTTACAAAACGGATCTGCGGGTGGACTCCCGGGACGTGGATCTGTTCAACCAGGCCCGACCCTCCGCCGTACTGGGCTTGATGCAGGAGGCGGCTACCCAGGCCGCCCTGGATCTGAAGGTGGACGGCCCCCGCATTTTGAAGAAGTACGGCTGCCTGTGGATGGTCACCCGGAACTGGGTGGAGCTGGAGGCCCCCCTCCGCTGGGACGACCGGATCACCGTGGAGACCTGGCACCGGGGCGGCGTGGGCGCCTCCGTCTACCGGGACTTCGAATTCTTCCGGAACGGGGAGTACGTGGGACAGGCCACCTCCATCTGGGCCATGGTTCAGGCGGAGGATCGGAAGGTTCTCCCCATGAAGCGGGTGGAGGAGTTCGCCGGCACCGACGGCGGCGAGCGCATCAAGTCCATCAAGCTCCGGGGCACCCGCATGCCCGAGACCTTCGACGGCCGGGAGCCCCGGTATCTGGGCTACTCCGACACCGACCTGAACGGCCACGTGAACAACGTCCACTACGCCGACTACGCCTGCGACGCCCTCCACCTGGAGCGGCTGGGACAGGGGAAGTTCGCCCGCGCCTTCCAGATCGACTACCTCAGCGAGTGCGTAGCGGGGGAGACGATCCTGCTCGACACCGCCGTTCAGGGGAACGATCTGTTCGCCCAGGGCGTGGGGGAGGACGGCAAAAAGCGGTTCGACTTTGCCATGACCCTTGCCGAGTTATAAAAGATTCTTCCAGGTGGGCAGCTCCCCCTCAAGGAGCAGCTCCAGCTGGGTGACGAGCCGGGAATTGGCGGCGGCGTACTCCGCCGGCTGGCGCTCCTGGCCGTTGAGATAGGCCAGGGTCTCGCCGAAACAGGTCAGCACCGCGTCGATGTCCCGGTGGTGGAGGGTGGCGTGGAGATAGCTCTCGTTTTCCATCCAGCGCTCCCTGGCCCGCTCCGTGATGGCGGCGGCGGCGTCCCAGTCCCCCTGTTCCGCGCAGGTCTGCGCCTGGGTCAGGGCGGAGGTGAGCCCCTCCGTCAGGTTGTACAGGCAGAAGACGTGGGCGGCGGACAGCCCCAGCAGCAGGAGCAGAAGCGCCCCGGAGATGACAAGGCGTTTCACTTTACCCCTCCTTTCGGGATGACATACGTGTTGCCCGCCTGATCCACCGTGAGCAGAAAGACCTGTTTCACCGAGTGGAGCCTGTGGGCGGCCAGCTGCTTTTCCAGCCAGTTGTCCTCGTAGCCCATGCCCTTGAGGTTGTGGGACAGCAGCCGCCCGTCGCTGACGATGACCACCGGCATCCCGGTCTCCTCCGGGGACAGGCCCATTTGACTTGCGGTGACGGGCTTATCCGCGGCGGTGGGCAGCACGGAGAGCTGGCCGTTGGTCTCCAGCACGGCGAACTTCACGGACTTGAAGTCGTTATAGCCCTGGATGCGCAGCTCCTCCATCAGCTCGTCGATGGTGAAACGGGTGCGGCGCAGCTCCGCCTCCTGGACGACCCCGTCCCGGATGACGATGGAGGGCCGGCCCACCAGTAGGGCCCGGAATTTGATGGACTTGGTACACAGCACCGACAGGATGGTGGAGGTCGCCAGCAGCACCGCGATGGGGATCAGGCCCGACAGCAGGGGGATGCCGTTGTC
>CANQZJ010000032.1 GCA_947628315.1 uncultured Oscillospiraceae bacterium | reverse complement strand
GGGGGACGATGGAGACCTTCTTCACCACGGTCTCCCGGTCGTTCAGCTCCTCCACGAAGTGGGTGGGCACGCCGGCCCTGGCCAGCTTCTGCATGAGGAAATTGGACATCTGGTTGTTGATGGCGCCCTTGCCGGTGATGGTGCCCTTCTTGAGCCCGTCAAAAGCGGTGGCGTCGTCCTTGTAGGACACGATGACGAGATCGGGGTCGGCGGTGGCGAAGACCTTCTTGGCCTTGCCCTCGTAGAGCTGCTGCAGCTTTTCCATGATTAAAAACTCCTTTACAAGTTTGATTTGCGTTTTATTCGGCCAGCTCCGCCTGGAGCTTTGCCTCTTTCTCAGCGATCTGCTCCGCCATCTTGGCCCGGGCGGCGTCCAGCTTGGCGGCCAGGTCGTCGTCGGACACGGCCAGGATCTGGGCGGCCAGCACAGCGGCGTTTTTCGCCCCATTGATGGCCACCGTGGCCACCGGGATGCCGGAGGGCATCTGCACCGTGGCGAGGAGGGCGTCCAGCCCGTCCACGGTGCCGCCCCTCATGGGGATGCCGATGACCGGCAGGGTGGTGTTGGCGGCGATGGCCCCGGCCAGGTGGGCCGCCATGCCGGCGGCGCAGATGAGCACGCCGAAGCCGTTTTTCCGGGCGTTCCGGGCAAACTCGGCGGCGGCGGCGGGGGTGCGGTGGGCGCTGAGGATATGGGCCTCACAGGGGATGCCGAACTCCTTCAGCTGGGCGACCGCGCCCTTGACCACGGGCCAGTCGGAGTCGGAGCCCATAATGACGGCGACTTTTTTCATGGTAACACTCCTTTTCTCAAAAACAAGGCAGGCTGGCCGCGGGTACGGTCAGCCTGTGGTGGTATACGGGTAGTGTTTGGGCGCAAGAGTGCCGGAAAAACAGAGGGCTTTCGGAAGAGCCCGGAGAACCATGTTCAGCACCTCTTCTGCCGTAAATCTGTATCCATTCTACCGAAAAATCCGGGGTAAATCAAGGGGAAAAAGTATTTTCGTAGGCTTATACAATCCTGTCCGCCGGAAGAGGACAAACCGTGGCGAAAACGGCGGATTTGTCAGAACAGGCCCCCGGTCTCCAGCAGGGACATGCACTCCGCCGCCCGGTTGGGCCAGGCGGCCATGCGGGCGTACTCCTGCCGGATGGGGGCCAGGGACGTCTTCTCCCGCATGGCCAGGGAGCAGCGGTACAGGAAGCCCTCCTCGTCGTAGGAGGTGTATACCGCGTCGCCCAGGGGCTCCTCCAGCCCCGGCTCCGCCATCAGCACGATGGGCTTGCCGGTGGCCAGGTACTCGTAGACCCGGATGGGCACCACGCCCGCGGGACGCTGATCCCGCTGGAGCAGGTCGAACAGCAGATCGCAGGGAGCCAGATAGTCCGGCACGTCCATGGGATCCACCTGCCCCACCAGATGGACGTTGCCCAGCTCCTTCAGCCGGTCGGCCACCGGCTGGGTGTACCGGCCCACCAGGAGGAACTGCCACTCCATCCGGTGCTGGGCGGCATAGATCAGGGGGGAGAGCTCCGTCTGGGCGGTGAGGTCGCCCACCCGGCACAGCAGGCGGTGCCCCCGCAGGGAGGCGATGATGTGGGGGACGCCGGTGGGCTGCTGGGTGAAGATCAGGGGGTTGGAGCCGTTGGGCAGCAGCGCCACGTTTTTGCTGCAGGGGGAGAGGCGCTCCGCCAGCGCCTTTGAGGCGGCGAAGACCACATCGCTGCGACCGGCAAGATCGCTCTCCCGATCCAGCCACTCGTCCCCCCAGAGCCGGTGGCAGTCGTACACCAGACCCCGGTAGGCCAGCTCGTCGATAAAGAGCGCCTGGGCCGGGTGGTTGCACCACAGCACCGGCTCCCGGAACTGGTGCTTTGCCATGACCTTCTGGATATACAGGGAGCACTTCTCCCGCCGCCGCTGGGCGAGGATGGCAGCGTCGCCGGGGGCGGGGAGGGGCGTGGGCAGGGTGTAAACCGTGATATGGGGGCGCACCCGGCGGCCTTGGGGCCGCGTGAACCAGCTGGCGCGCTCCGCGGCGGGCTCGAAGAACAGGATCTCCACATCGTTGAAGCGGGTCAGCAGCTGCTGGGTGCGATCCGGCCAGGCCCGCCATGTGGTGTAGGACAGACAGAGAAGCTGCTTCATGGGTGACACCTACTTACTTTGAGAGAAGTTTGCGCGCCACGGCGCTGTTGTTGGCCTCCAGCCGGATCAGCTTGGCGGCCTTGCGCTCCAGCGCGTCGCGGTCGCCCACCCGCGCGGCGGCGGCCCGGAGCAGCTCGTTCAGCTTTTCCGCCTCCACCTGCTCGAAGGGGACGTAGAGATCCTGATCCAGCTCGTCCAGGAAGGAGCCCACCTTGGGGTCGTACACCGCGCCCACCAGGGGGACGCCCTGGCCGGCGGCGAAGATCAGCGCGTGGAGGCGCATGGACAGCACCACCTCCATCCGGGCGAACAGGGCGATGGTTTCCTCGGTGTGGGCGCAGGCGGAGAGGATGGCGGCGGGCGCTTTTTTCAGGTGCCGGGCCACCATCCTGGCGGCCTCCTCGTCCACGCCGCCCACGATGGGGAGGAACACCGGCGTCAGCCCCAGCTCCTCCCAGGCGCGGTCGATGGCGGCGGCAAAGGCGGGGGCCTTGTTTTCAAGCCCCGGCCAGGGGCGGACGGTGACCCCCAGATACCGCTGGCCGTCCTCCGGGTGCAGTCCGGCGGCGGAGAGCAGGGCGTCGGCGGTCTCCCGGGTTGCGGGAGGGAGGGTCAGCGCCGGGTCGGCGGCCAGAACGATCTCCGGCCCGGACACACCCAGTTCTCTCAACGTGTTCATGGAGTCCCGATCCCGGAGGGTGATGGCGTCCACATCCCGGTTGATGACCCTGGCGGTCAGCCTGCGGCTGTCGGGGGAGTTCACCGGGCCGATACCGCAGCCGTACATCATCACCTTGCAGCCCAGCCGCCTGGCGGCGGCGAGGGTGAACAGATAGTACCACAGGGAGCGGCGGGACGTCACGTCCTGGATCAGGGAGCCGCCGCCGTTCAGGTAGAGCCGCGCCCCGGACAGGGCCGTCAGTACGCCGGGGATGTTCAGCATGTGCAGCGTTTTGACGCCCCGGCGGGCGGCGGTCTCCTTTGGGTTGCGGGACAGCACGGTGACCGGCTCTCCCGGGGCGAAGGCGCTCACCTCGTTGAGAACGGCCTTCAGGATGGCCTCGTCCCCGGCGTTGCCCAGGCCGTAGGCGCCGCAGATCACCACGCCCCGGCGTTTTCGTTTCTCACTCATATCGCTCACCCCCGCTCAAGACAGCTCCAGCAGGGCGCGGATGCTGGCGGAGATGGCGGCGTTGTAGCCGGAGAGGTCGTCATAGCTCTTTTGCGTGGGCTTTTCCGCGGCCAGCAGGGCGGCGGCGATGTCCCCGCAGCCGGCGACGCCGGGGTTGTAGGGCTCCAGATTTTTGGAGATGTACAGGGGCAGCCCCAGGGCCTTGGCCTCCCAGATGACCATGCCCTGGCCCTCGTACCGGGAGGTGAGGACGAAGCCGTCCATCTGATCCATGTAGGGGAAGGGGTTGGCCTGGTTGCCCAGCAGGGTGACGTGATCCGTCAGCCCCAGGGAGGCGATCTGCGCCTCCAGCGCCGGGCGGTCGGGGCCGTCGCCGATGAGGTAGAAGTGGAAGTTCCTGCCGGCGTCCCTGACCTTGGCCAGCTCCGGCATCAGCAGGTCGTAGCCCTTCTGGTGGCAGATGCGGCCCATGGAGCACAGGTTCAGCCTGCCCCCGTCCACCGTGAAGTCCACGGGCAGAGCGGCCTTGCGGAAGATCTCCCCGGTGTCGATGTGGTTGGGAATGGACACGACGGGCTTGTCCCCGATCTTCGCCTTGCGGCGGAAGCCGTCGATGATGCCGGGGGAGACGGCGGCAAAGGCGTCGAAGTGCCTGATCTTGCCCTGGAAGAAGTGCCAGAGGACACGGTACTTGGGCTCGTGGGCCAGTTTGATCTCCACGTCGTTGTGCACCCACATGACCCGCTTTTTGGCGTTGGCCTTGATCGCGCCGATGGAGCACTCGTTCCGATAGCTGTTGAAGTCCACCGCCACGTCGTACTCCTTGCCGCCGGTCACGTCCCTGGCGAAGGGGAGGAGCAGATCGAAGTAGACCAGCCGGTTCCAGCGGGGCATGGGGGGGAGGAACCGGATGCTGAGGTTCTCGTGCTCCGGCAGGTCAAAAAAGCACTCCCGGTCGAACAGATAGACGTCCACCGCGCATTTGGTGTAGTCGATCTCGTTGAGGATGTTGACCAGAGACTTTTGGATGCCGCCCACCCGCAGGTCGGACTGGAAGATAGCGATCCGCTTCATGTGCAGGGCCCGCCTTTCAAAAACACTTGCGTTTCCGCAGAGGATACTCTAAAATAGGCTTATCTATTATACATGGATTTTTCGCCATGGTCAAGGAGGGAGCCGCATGTTGGAGGCCATTCAGCAATGGGACTCGTCGGTGCTGGTGTGGATCGCGGAGCATCTCCGCAGCCCGGTGCTGACGCCCGTCCTGTCCTTTTACACCCAGCTGGGGAACCACGGCCTGCTGTTCATCGCCCTGGCGGTGCTGATGCTGCTGTTCCGGGCGACACGAAAGGCGGGGCTGGCCGCCGGGTCGGGGATGTTTCTGGGCCTGCTGGTGACCAACCTCACCATCAAGCCGCTGGTGATGCGGCCCAGGCCGTGGCTCACCATTCCGGACTTCATCAACCTGGTGCCGGAGCACGACCCAAACTCCTTCCCGTCGGGGCACTCCTGCTGCGCGTTCGCCTTCGCGGTGGCGCTGGCCATTGTTCTGCCCCAGAAGTGGGCCAAGGCCCTGGCGCTGGCGGCGGCGGTGGTGATGGCGCTGTCAAGGCTGTACGTGGGCGTCCACTATCCCACCGACGTGATCGTGGGCACGATCATCGGCGCGCTGTGCGGACTGGCGGGGGCCATGATCGTCAAAGCGGCATACAGACGGCGGGAGCGCCGCATGGAACAGAAATGACAGAGAGGGTCTGGCAGAACGCCAGACCCTCTTCGTTTGTGTTCGGATCACCGGATCACCATGCCCACCTGGCGCTCGTTCCAGATGCGCTCGAAGGTGGAGGCGTCCTCCCAGTACTGGTAGACCTGATTGCGGTTGTATAAGTTATACGGGTCGGAGATCAGATAGCCCCTGTCGGGATCGTAGCCGTAGACCAGCACGGCGTGGTTGTTCCGCACGAGGGACTGGGTCACGCCCTCGATGTTGTAGGTGCGGTAGTAGGGCGCCGCCCACCAGAGGGTCATATAGGCCACCGCGCAGTTGCCCGCCAGCAGTTCCCGCTGGAGGTCATAGATGGAGGCGCCCCGGAAGTCGGCGCAGGGGTTGTCGCCGTTGGTGTAGCTGTTGGCGTACTGCGCCAGAATGGCGGGATAGATGGTGGTGCGCTTGCTGTTGTCCGGGGTATATGGATCGCCCACGAAGCCCTTCTCCGGGTTGGAGGAGGTGCGGGGCAGATCAGCCAGATAGGTGCGGACGGACACGTCGGCGGCATAGCCCTTGGCCTTGAGGCCCATCAGGGAGGACACGGGCTCGCAGCCCACCCAGGCGTTGAGGTTGTCGACCTGGCTGATATATGGTACGTAGCTCATCTGGTACGAGGAGGACGTCTGGGTGAGGACGCCGTCCCAGGCGGCGGTATAGGCGCCGACGGTGGTGCCGACGGCCAGCCTGCCGTACCGGTCGGCGTAATAGAGGTCGTCGCCGATCCAGTGGAAGCCGGGCGCGGCGGTGAGTGTGGCGGGGGGTACATAGCCGTCGCTCCAGGTCTCGCCGGAGGCGTCAACGCTGCCGGGGGTGTGGGAGACGGAGGCCTCCACGATGACCGGGCCGGCCCAGTGGTCGGGGGACACATCGGTGTACAGCCCAAAGGTCAGCAGCGCCTTGGCCCGCTCCGCGTCGCCCGTGCGGTTCAGCATGCGGCAGAAAATCGCGCAGCCCTCGGCACGGGAAAGGGCGTTCTTCGGCTTAAACACTCCGCCGGGTAAACCGTTGACCCAGCCCAGCGCCGTGGCCGCCGCGATCTGGGACGAAGCCCAGTAGGTCTCGGGCACATCGGAGTAGTCCGCTGCCGGATACTCCCGGGCGAGGATGTCGTTGCCCGCCGCGGCCTGCAGGCGGATCAGCATGTCGATGAACGCCGCACGGGAGATGGTGGCGTTGGGGAAGAAGGCGTAGCCCCTGTCCAGAATGCCCAGCTGGTACAGCGCCGAGACGGGCAGGGCGTACCAGGCGTCCTCCTCCACGTCGTCAAAGGGCATGGGCTGGATCTCCGTGGGGGCGTCGATGATCAGGTTGTAGAGCATCTGCACCGCCTGGGCCCGGGTGAGCTGATCGCCCGGGTAGAAATGGCGGTCGCCGCCGCCCTGCATAAACTGAAAGTGATCCTGCCGCAGCCGGATGGGGGTGACCGCCGGCTCCGCGGCGGGATCCTCCGTTGTGGTCTCCTCCGGGGGCAGATCGGTGGTTTCCGTCCCGGGGGCGGAGGGTTTCTCACCGTCCGCCAAAGCCGCCGACCTGACGGAGGAGGCCGACAGGGCAAAGGTCAGGCACACAGCCAAGCAGAGGGAGATGATCCTGTTCAGGGAAAGCCGCATAATGACACATCCTTTCGTCATCGGTCACAGCAGGTGCGTTGGGGCACGTCTGCCGGGCCGCTGACAGTTTTCTCTCTGTTTTCTCTCTATTCGGCGGGGATCAACCCACCAGATCGGCGTTGCTGTTGGTGACAGCGGGGTACTGGGCGGTGAGCTCCTCGCGCCAGGCGTCCAGGTCGTCGCTGGCCAGAGCGCTGCGGGCGGTGATCGCCCAGACGGGCTCGCCCTCGCCCACGTAGTAGGCGATGTGGAAGCCGCAGTAGCCGCTGCTGGCGGAGCCGTCGTGCTTCAGGATGCCGCTGACGTCGCCGCTCTTGCGGGCGGAGTCGAACAGCCACTCGTCGTACTCAGAGACGAACTCGCCCTGATAGACGCCCTCGTACAGGCCGCCGTTGGTGTTGGAGCCGGAGTCCTCGGAGTACTTCTCGGCCAGGGCGGCGAAGGAGTCCTCGGACTTGTCGCCGGCGTTGAACTCGTCCAGAACGGCGTTGATTTTCTCCTCGGCGGCGGCCCAGGCCTCGTCGGTGGGGGCGACCGTGGCGCCGTCGTCGTCGGTGGTGGTCTCGGCGGTGATCAGGATGTGGCGGGTGTCCCGGGTGGGATCGGTGGCCAGCTCACGGCTGTGGAGCACGACGGCGTAGTAGCCGCTGGTGGCCTCCACCACGGCGCTCTCGCCCTCCTTCAGACCCATCAGGTCGTCATGGTATACAAGGGAGGAGTTGATATCGCCGCCCACGTTGGTGACATGATCCTGGCAGGAGGTGGCGGTGAGGCCGAAGTCCTCCACCAGGGCGTCGAAATCGCCGCCGTCGGCGAACTCGAGGAGGATCTCCTCCGCGTCGGACTTGGCCAGCTCCATGGCCTCCTCCTCGCGCTGCTCGACGATCTCCTCGTCCAGGTCGTTGCCGTCGGCGTCCTTGGTCTCCACGTCGGCGGCGGGCACATAGAACACGCTGTACTCAAAGGTGTCCAGGCTGTCGTGGTTGTCCGCCAGATAGGCGTCCAGATCGGCCTGGGAGTAGGAGGTTCGCAGCTCCTCGGCGTGGTCGGAGTAGTACTTGTTGGCCAGAACGGTGCGCTCCACCTGGGCCTTGAGGGAACCGTTGGTGATATAGCTGCCGTAGGCGGCCTTCAGATAGGCGCCGTAGCTGTACCCGCTGGAAGCGGCGGCGTCCTTGACCTCCTGGAGCTCGGCGTCCACGTCGTCCTTCACGTCGTTCAGCGTGTAGCCGTTGTCCAGCGCCTCATGGTACAGGGCGGTGACGGTGGAGAGGTTGTCCAGCGCGGTCTCCATATAGAAGTCGCGATAGGTCTCGCCGGTCTCCTGATCCATCACGTCGGTGTCGGCGGGAAGGGCGGGGGAGCCGCCCAGCATGGAGTAATAATAGTAGAGCTGGTTCAGATAGTTGGTGCGGGCCACGTGATAGTGGTAGCTGAGATCCGCCACGGAGACGTTGTCGCCCCCCACGGTGGCGGCGGTCATCCCGCGCTGGAAGACGCCGGAGTTCCAGATCAGCAGGGCCGCCACCGCCACGGCCACCACGCCGGCGATGACGGCGTAGGTGATGTTCTTGCGCCTGCGCTCGGCGGCCTCTTTCTGGGCTTTGGCGACCTTGGGGTCAAGACCGATGTCCTGACGCTGTTTTTTCTCTCGAGATGCGCTCATGGTATATCAATCCTCTCAAATCTTCAGTGGAAAGCACATCCGGATATAGGATGCGCAAAACACAGCGATTATTATATCACGGCGGCGCGGGGCTTGCAAGCATTATTTAGGCCGCGAGAAAATTTTACAATTCCGCCGGCCGGACAAAAAGCGGGAGGGCTCCCGCCCTCCCGTGTGATGGTAAAACCCCCGCCGTGGCCGTGCCGCCCTCATTAAAAACCTGCACGTGCATGCAGGTGGGTCGCCTCCGTTGACCTTTACCGCTTCCAACTTCCGGGGTCCCCCGAAGGGGGCCGGGAGGCCTGCGAACCAGTCTCCGAGGGGGCGTCCCTTATTATAAATGTGGGTTTTAACAAAGGCGAAGTTCACGTAGTTAAAACCCGGCAGGGGGGAAAGACTTACTCACCGCCGCCCTCGTCGTCCTCGTCCTCGTCGGCGAACAGCTCCTCCATGAACTGGTCATAGACCTCGTTGAGCTCGTTCTCGTCGTCGATGTCGGCCAGCAGCTCCTCGCCGTCCTGCTCGATCACCTGCAGCAGGATCAGGCCGAAATCCTCGTCGTCCTCTTCCATGTCGGCGGGGACAAAGGCCATATACTCCTTGCCCTTGTGTTCCAGGGTGCCCAGATGCTCCAGTTCAAATTCATTGCCCTCTTCGTCGGTGACGGTGACGAAATCGGGGCCGTACTCCTCGCTCATGGTCAAGCCTCCTCTCGTTGTGTGTTCTATTGTAACCGCTGGGCGGGGAAAATGCAAGAGGGAAGCGGGAGAAAATCCTCCGGCAGAATGTCCCGAAGTCCGCTGTAAGAAAATCTTAAGGTTTTGCCCCGGCGTTGGGGTGGACAAATTGATTTCGGTATGTTATAATCCGCAATATATTGGGTTGGAATGTCCATTTCCGCCCATCAGAGAGGGAACTCTTCGCCGCGTGAGAAACGGCGCCATATACGGAGGAACCGACATGGCTGACAGAAACCAAGATTTGAACAGAGAGAACCGTGGACAGCAGGGGAGAGGCGGCCAGGGCCAGACCCGCCGCCGGAGCTACCGGGAGAAGCGCCCCATCACCCGGCCCATCGGCGTCACCATCCTGATCCGGATCCTGCAGGTGATCGGCACGATGGTGCTGGTCGGCGCGGTCACCGCGGTATTTCTGGCGATCTTCGCCGCGATCTATATCAGAACCAGCGTCCTGCCAAACGCGGACGTGGACTTCTCCGCCTACACCCTGGACGAGAATTCGGTGATGTACTACACCGACCCTGAGACCGGGGAAGAGGTGGAATGGGTCACCCTGATCGGCAGCGAGAACCGGGAATACGTCTCCTACGACAAGATCCCGGAAGACCTGGTGCACGCCTTCGTGGCCATCGAGGACAAGCGCTTTTATGAGCACCACGGCGTGGACTGGTACCGCACCGCCGGCGCCTTCCTGAATATGTTCCTGTCCATGAAGGACACCTTCGGCGCGTCCACCCTGACCCAGCAGACCATCAAGAACTTCACCCAGTACGACGACGTCACCGTCAACCGGAAGATCTGGGAGATATTCTCCGCCCTGGAGGTGGAGAAGAAGTACAACAAGGAGCAGATCCTGGAGCTGTACATGAACAAGATCTTCCTGGGCTGCGGGTGCTACGGCGTCCAGGCGGCCTCCCAGTACTATTTCGGCAAGGACGTGTGGGATCTGGATCTGGCGGAGTGCGCCAGTCTGGCGGGCATCACCAACAACCCGTCGCTTTACAGCCCCTACGGCGCCATCCACGTGATGCGCTACACCTGCAATAACTGCGGCCACATCAGCAACTACCCCGAGGAGCCCTGCGACGTCTGCGGGGAGATCGACTTCGGCCCCGGCGTGGAGTGGACCAACGAGGATTACAACCTGGCGCGGCAGAAGATCATCCTGAAGGAGATGCTGAACCCCACCGGCGACGACGGCACGGATACGGACGGGGACAGCGAGCCCTCCCTCTTTGACAAGATCCGCACCTGGCTCTTCGGCGAGGAGGAGGAGCACCACTATATCACCCAGGCGGAGTACGACCAGGCCGTCAACGAGGATATCGTCTTTTCCCGTGACAGGATCGACGTCGGCGGGGACGAGGAGGACGAGGAGGACGCCGCCGAGGAAGTGGACACCGCCAACCTCTACAACTGGTACCAGGAGGCGGTCATCAAAGAGGCCATCAACCTGCTGATGGAGAAGACCGGCCTGGACAAGGAGTACTGCACCAAGGTGGTGTTCAGCGGCGGCCTGAAGATCCACACCGCCTTTAATCCCAACGTCCAGGAGGATATGGACTACTTCTTTGACGACCCCGACTTCGTGTCCTATGTCTCCGCCTCCGGCAACAAGCAGCAGGCCACCATGACCGTTGTGGACAACACCACCGGCTATGTGGTGGCCATGGCCACCACCTTCCCCAAGACCACCAACCGCGGCTGGTGCTACCCGGTGGACAGCGTAAAGCAGCCCGGCTCCGCCATCAAGCCGCTGGCGGTCTACGGCCCGGGCATAGAGCTGGGCCTCATCACCCCCGCCACCGTGCTGGACGACTGCCCCAGGATGCTGAACGGCAAGCCGTGGCCCAATAACTATCCCGCCGAATACCGGGGCCTGACCACGGTGTTGAGCGCCATCACCCGGTCGGTGAACACCATCGCCGTGGACATCGTCGCGGATCTGGTGTCGGCTCAGCAGTCCTTTGAGTTCCTGCGGGATCGCTTCCACATCTCCTCCGTGGTGGAGAGCGTCGAGACCCCTTACGGCATCGACACCGATATCTCCGTGGGCGCCATGGCCCTGGGCGGCCTCAGCAGGGGCATCTCCACCTATGAGATGGCCGCCGCCTACGCCACCTATCCCCGTGGCGGCTCCTTTGTGTCCGCCCGGACGGTGACGCTCATCGAGGACATCAACGGCAAGACCCTGGTGGACAACGACCCCCAGGGCACCGAGCACCCCGCCGAAAAGATCCTGAAGGATTCCACTGCCTACTATATGACCAGCATGATGCAGAACGTGGTCAGAGAGGGCACCGGTACCTCCGCCAGGATCCCCGGCCAGACCCTGGGCGGCAAGAGCGGCACCACGGACAGCCGTATGAATCTCTGGTTCTGCGGCTTCACCCACTATTATACCGGCGCGCTCTGGACAGGATATGACAGCGGAGCGGATCAGCTCCCCGGCGGCAGCAACCTGGCCGTGCCGCTGTTCCAGAAGGTCATGGCCCGCATCCATGAGGGCCTGGAGCAGGTGGACTTCCCGGAGATCGACGGCCTGCAGACCTATAACATCTGCATCGACTGCGGCAAGCTGGCCGGCTCAAACTGCAGCGGCGATCCCCGGGGCAACCGGGTACAGTCCTTCAAGCTGCTGCCGGAGGACGCCCCCACCGATTACTGCGACTGCCACGTGTCCGTCCGGGTGTGCACCGGCGGAGGCGATGGCGAAGGCGAAGGCGAAGGCAGCGGCGGCTACTACACCCCCACCGCCTATTGCCCGGAGGAGACCATCACATACATCAATCTGATCGACTATCAGCGCAATGTGCCCGACGGCGTGTTCGTGCAGGATCAGAAGTATATGATCTCCGACTACGAGATGTCGCCCTGCCCTTACCATGACGAGAACTGGTCGCCGGAACCCACGGTGGATCCCAGCGCCTCCCCGTCGCCGGGGGGCAGCGAGCCGCCCGTCGGGAGCCAGCCCCCGGTGGGTAGCCAGCCGCCGGTGGGAAGTCAGCCCCCGGTGGGGAGCCAACCCCCGGTGGAGAGCCAGCCGCCGGTGGGGAGCCAGCCGCCGGTGGAGAGCCAGCCGCCCGTCGAGAGCCAGCCGCCGGCGGTGACTGAGCCTCCGGTGACGACCGACCCGCCGGTGGAGACCGAACCCCCGGCGCCGCCCACAGAAGGGCCCCCGCCGGATGACGGCGGAGACACGCCCCCGCCTGACGGCGGGTGAGAGAACTGATCCAGAGCCGCCCGCGGACTCCGCGGGCGGCTCCTTTACGCCATTGTGACCAATATCTACCGGCTGAGACAGAAAGGTTTGGGCAATATTTGGGTCAGATTGGAATTGCGTTCTGTCCGCCTCCGTGATACAATAGTGCGCGCTGGGCGGTCAAAGCTTGCCCGGATGGGAGCGTGAGGGAATGGCCATGGAGACGATCCAAAAACCCAAATACTTTATCGTGGAATCCACCGTGCTGCCGGAGATCTACCTGAAGGTGGCGGAGTGCAAACGGCTGCTGGAGACTGGGGAGGAGCGCACCGTCAACGGCGCGGCCCGGCGCACCGGCATCAGCCGCAGCGCGTTCTACAAGTATAAGGACGCCATCCGGCCCTTCCAGGACATGATGCGGGGTCACATCGTCACCATCCAGGTGCTGCTGCGCAACGAGACCGGGGCCCTGTCCTCGGTGCTGAACCTGCTGGCGGATCACGGGGTCAATGTGCTGACCATCAACCAGTCCATCCCCGGCGGAGGCGCGGCCGCGGTGACCCTGGGCCTGGAGACCGGCGGCGTCAGCGACGAGCTGGAGGAGCTCCTGACCGTGCTCCGGGAGAAGAAGGAAGTGCTCCGGTGCGAGATCCTGGCCGGATGACGAATACAAAGTAGGTGTGACAATGGTAAATGTAGCGATCCTTGGCTTCGGAACGGTGGGCTCCGGCGTGGCGGAGGTTTTGGCCGGCCACGAGAGCAGCATCGCCCGAAAGGCCGACGGACTGATCAAGCTGAAATACATCGTGGATGTGCGGGACTTCCCGGACAGCCCCTTTCAGGACTGTTTCGTAAAGGACTTCGCCATCGTGGAGAACGACCCCGATGTGGACATCGTGGTGGAGACCATTGGCGGCGTGGGCGTGGCGCTGGAGTTCACCCGGCGGGCGCTGGAGGCCGGCAAGAGCGTGGTCACCTCCAACAAGGAACTGGTGGCCACCCACGGCTATGAGCTGAACCTGCTGGCGAAGGAGAAGGGCGTGTGCTACCTCTTCGAGGCCAGCGTGGGCGGCGGCATCCCCATCATCCGGCCCCTGAGCCAGTGCCTTGCCGCCAACGAGATCCTGGAGATCCACGGCATCCTCAACGGCACCACCAACTATATCCTCACCCGGATGGTTCGGGCGGGGCTGCCCTTTGACACGGCGCTGAGGGAGGCCCAGAAGCGGGGCTACGCCGAGCGGGATCCCTCCGCCGACGTGGACGGCCACGACGCCTGCCGGAAGATCTGCATCCTGGCGGACATCGCCTTCGGGCGGCACGTCAGCCCGGAGCAGGTGCCCACCGAGGGCATCCGGAGCGTGACCCTGGCCGACATGAACTACGCCGAGGGCGCCGGGAAGAAGATCCGGCTGCTGGGCCGGGCCATCCGGCTGGACGACGGCAGGGTGTGCGCCTATGTGGCGCCCCACCTCATCGACCAGTCCGACCCGCTGGCCGGGGTGGAGGATGTGTTCAACGCCATCTCCGTCCGGGGCGACGCCATCGGCGACGTGATGTTCTACGGCCGGGGCGCCGGCAAGCTGCCCACCGCCTCCGCCGTGGTGGCGGACGTGATGGATGTGGCCCGGAACCTGGGCCACCGCAAGGCCCTCCTGTGGGAGGAGGGCGGCCCCGATACCGTGGGCGGGGCGGAGGAGATCAGGTCCCGCTGGTACGTGCGGGCGGCCTCCGGCGCGGACGCGCTGAAAAACGCCGTGGGCGGCAAGCTGCTGGCCGGCCGGGGCACCGGCGGCGAGGCGGCGCTCATCACCGACGCGGCCATGACCCGCGGGGAGCTGGACAAAAAGCTCTCCGGCGTGGAGGCCCTGTCCGTCATCCGCGTCCTGAACTGACGGGCGGCCCGTTCCGCGCATAAAATGGATGGGCGGGCATTTGCCCCGCCTGTCATCAATCTCCGTGAGAAGGATGGAATGAGAATGGCACTGATCGTACAAAAATTCGGCGGAAGCTCCGTGGCAGACGCGGATCGCATCCGCAACGTGGCCCGCATCATCACCGATACGTATAAGGCGGGCAACGACGTGGTGGCGGTGCTGTCCGCCCAGGGCGACACCACCGACGACCTCATCGACAAGGCCGCGGAGATCAACCCCAAGGCCTCCAAGCGCGAGCTGGACATGCTGCTGTCCACCGGCGAGCAGATATCCTGCTCCCTGTGCGCCATGGCCATCGAGGCCATCGGCTGCCCGGTGGTATCCCTGACGGGCTGGCAGGCCGGCTTCCACACCAACTCCGGCTACGGCAACGCCCGCATCAAGAGGGTGCGGGCGGATCGCATCCGCACCGAGCTGGACAAGAAGCGCATCGTCATCGTCACCGGCTTCCAGGGCATCAACAAGTTCGACGACATCACCACCCTGGGCCGCGGCGGGTCGGACACCTCGGCGGTGGCCATCGCGGCCACGCTCCGCGCCGACCTGTGCCAGATATTCACCGATGTGGACGGCGTGTACACCGCCGACCCCCGGCTGGTGCCCAACGCCCACAAGCTGGACGAGATCACTTACGACGAGATGCTGGAGCTGGCGTCCCTGGGCGCCCAGGTGCTCCACAACCGCTCGGTGGAGATGGCAAAGCGTTACAACGTCAATCTGGAGGTGCTGTCCAGCTTCTCCGGCAAACCCGGTACGAAAGTCAAGGAGGTAGTCAAGACCATGGAAAAGACCTATATCAGCGGCGTCGCCAAGGATAAGAATATTGCCCGTCTGGCCGTGGTTGGCCTGAAGAACAGCCCCGGCATCGCCTATAAGATCTTCTCTCTGCTGGCCAAGAGCAAGGTGAACGTGGACATCATCCTGCAGTCTATCGGCCGCGGCGACACCAAGGACATCAGCTTTACCGTGTCCAAGGCGGACAGGGAAGTGGCCCAGAAGGTGCTGGAGGAGAACAAGGACGCCATCGGCTTCGACCACATCGACGTGTCCGACGACATCGCCAAGGTGTCCATCGTGGGCGCCGGCATGGTGAACAACCCCGGCGTGGCCGCCCGGATGTTCGAGGCCCTCTACAACGCCGGCATCAACATCAACATGATCTCCACCAGCGAGATCAAGGTGTCCGTGCTGGTGAACGTGGCCGAGGCCGACCGGGCCGTGCGGGTCATCCACGACCGCTTCTACGACGAGATCGGCGGGGAGCAGTAAATCCATAAATCTGACCAAAGGGCCGGACGAAAGTCCGGCTCTTTTTGCCTGTCAAAATTCCGGGAACAGGGTGGAAAACAGTTGCAAAATCCGGGGTGAGGTGGTACAATATATCATCTGTTATTGTGGGTATTTATAGGCAGAAGAATCCTGAGCGATAATGAGGTGCGACCATTGTATCTGAAAGCGCTGGAAATACAAGGCTTCAAATCCTTCCCGGACAAGACGGTGCTGGCCTTCGGCTCCGACATCACGGCCATCGTGGGGCCCAACGGCTCCGGGAAATCCAATATCGCCGACGCCATCCGCTGGGTCATGGGGGAGCAGTCCGTCCGCACTCTCCGGGGCAACAAGATGGAGGACGTCATCTTCGACGGCACCGCCCAGCGCAAGGGCCTGGGCTTTGCCGAGGTCACCCTGGTGCTGGACAACTCCGAGCACATCTTCCAGATGGAGGAAACGGAGGTGGCGGTGACCCGCCGGTACTTCCGCTCCGGGGAGAGCGAATACTACATCAACCGCCAGGCCTGCCGCCTCCGGGACGTGAACGAGCTGTTCATGGACACCGGCCTGGGCCGGGAGGGTTATTCCATCATCGGACAGGGCAGGATCGATGAGATCCTGTCCGTCAAAAGCACCGACCGCCGGGAGATCTTCGAGGAGGCCGCCGGCATCTCCCGGTTCCGCCACCGCAAGGAGGAGGCGGAGCGCCGCCTGGAGCGCACCGACGAGAACCTGGTGCGCATCAACGACAAGATCGACGAGCTGGAGCTCCAGGTGGAGCCCCTGCGGGCCGCCGCGGAGAAGACGAAGAAGTACCTCACCTTCCGGGACGAGCTGAAGGGCCTGGAGGTCACCGTGTGGCTGGAGCAGCTGGAAAAGCTCCGGGCCAACAGCGTGAAGCTCCAGACCGACCTGGCCGGCGCCCGGGCCCAGAGAGAGGCCGCCAGGGCCGAGCTGGACAAGCTCTACGCCGACAGCGAGAACTACTCCGCCCGGATGAGGGAGAAGGACGTGGAGGCGGAAAAGCTCCGCGCCGTCCAGTCCGCCATGGACGAGCAGGTGTTGAACTGCGAGAACGGCATCACCCTGCTGAAAAACGACATCAAGAACAACAGCGAGAACGCCGCCCGCATCCAGGAGGAGTTGGCCGCCCAGGAGAACCGGGCGGAGTCCATCGCCTCCCAGATCGCAGAGCGGGAAGCGCGCCTCGGTCAGATCGAGGCGGAGATGGCCGCCTGCCAGGGACAGATCGACGCCCTGGCCAGGCAGGCCGACGAGCTGCTGGCCTCCGCCGGCTCCCTCAGCGATGAGCTGGACGCGCTCCAACAGCGGGAGCGGCTGGAGACCGCCTCCGCCGGCGAGGCGCGGGAGCTGCTGTCCGCCCTGGCCGCCGCCGCCCAGGAGCTCTTTGACCGGGAGGAGAAGCTGGGCCAGGAGCTGCAGGAGCAGGAGGACAAGACCGCCGAGGCCAAAAAGGCGGCGGACGACCTAAACAAAGAGCTGGCCCAGGTCACCGAGGATCGTGACGCCGCCCGGAACGTCATCAGCGGCTACCAGATGCGGTGCCAGACCCGCCGCCGCAAGCTGGAGGAAGTGCAGGAGAAGCACCGCCGCCTCCAGATGGACGAGAACAACCTGACCTCCCGCATCAAAATGCTCACCGAGATGGAGAAGCTGTATGAGGGCTACTCCAAGGCGGTGAAGCTGGTGATGGGGGAGGCGGAGCGGGGCTCCCTCAAGGGTGTCCGCGGCCCCGTGGCCGGCCTGCTCCATGTGCCCGACCAGTATGCCGTGGCCATCGAGATCGCCCTGGGCGGCGCCATGCAGAACCTGGTCGTCGAGCGGGACGAGGACGGCAAAAACGCCATCGAGTGGCTGAAACGGCGGGACGGCGGAAGAGCGACCTTCCTGCCCATGAACACCATCCGACCCGCTGACTTCAAGGACTCCGCCGTGGAGAAAGAGGACGGCTTTGTGGGCATGGCCGACGGGGTCATCACCTTTGACAAACAGTACGCCGCCATCTTCTCCAACCTGCTGGGCCGCATCGTCATCGCGAAGAATCTGAACAGGGCCATGGCCATCGCCCGGAAGTTCGGCCACCGGTTCCGCATTGTCACCCTGGACGGCCAGGTGCTCAACGCCGGCGGCTCCATGACCGGCGGATCCGTGTCAAGGTCGGCGGGCATCCTGTCAAGGGCCAACGAGCTGGAGCGGCTGAACCGGCAGAAGGACGGCCTCAGCGCCGATCTGAAGGCGGTATCCGACGAGCTGGCCAAGGCCCAGCGGGAGCTCACCGCCGCCGAGTACGAGATGGACGCCGCCTCCGGCCAGCTCCGGGAGGCGGAGGACGCGGTGCTGAAGCTCTCCGAGCGGGCGGAGCACGCCGCCGCCGCGCTGGCGGAGGTGGAGAGCCGCACCGAAACGTTGAAGGGGGAGCGGGAGCAGGTTCGCCGCCGCATGGGGGAGAACGAGTCCGCCACCGCCAACGCCAAGAAGCGCATCGAGGAGCTGGAGGGCTCCGCCGCCGCGCTCCGTGCCGAGTCCGAGGCCAAGGCCCAGGGCCGCACCGAACTGCAGGACAAGATCGCGGGCCTGAACAGCCAGTCCGCCGAGTACAGCGCCAGGCTGGCCGGTCTGGAGGGCGAGCGCGCCGCCTCCAGACAGGGTTTGGACGAGCTGGAGCGGCTCCGGGACGACCTCTCCGGCGACAGCGCCGGCCGCACCGCCATGATAGAGCAGTTCGAGTCCAAAAACGCCGAACTGGCGGAGCGCATCCGGCAGGAGGAGGAGCGGCTCAATTCTCTGCGCCTCACCAGCCAGGAGGGGGCTGCCGCCCTGAAAAAGCTCAACGACGAGAAGCTGGAGCTGGAGGGCCGGCGCAACCAGGCGGATCGCCAGGCCAGGGACAAGAACAGCGAGCTTTTGAACATGGAGCGGGAGGTCTCCGTTCTGGAGCAGAAGAACGCCTCCGCCGCCATGGAGGAGAGCCAGATATTAGATAAGCTGTGGGAGAGCTACCAGCTGTCCCACGAGGCGGCCAGGGCCCAGCGGGTGGAGCTGGAGAGCGTGTCCAGGGCCCAGCGGCGCATCGCCGAGCTGAAGCGCTCCATCTCCGCCCTGGGCAGCATCAACCCCGACGCCATCGAGGAGTTCCAGCGGGTGAACGAGCGCTACACCCTGTTCACCGACCAGCGGGACGACGTGACCAAGGCAAAACGGGAGCTGGAGGCCATCATCGCCCAGATCACCGGGGAGATGACCGGCATCTTCAAGGAGCAGTTTGCCCTCATCAACGCGGAGTTCCAAAAGACCTTTGCGGAGCTGTTCGGCGGCGGCAAGGCCAGTCTGGAGCTGGAGGACGAGGAGGACGTGCTGAACTGCGGCATCGAGATCAGGGCCCAGCCCCCCGGAAAGGCGCTGAAGATCATCTCCCTGCTGTCCGGCGGCGAGCGGGCCTTCGTGGCCATCGCCCTGTACTTCGCCATCCTGAAGGTGCGGCCCACCCCCTTCTGCGTGATGGACGAGATCGAGGCCGCCCTGGACGACCCCAACGTCATCCGCTTCGCCCGGTATATGCGCCGCATGAGCGACAAGACCCAGTTCATCGTCATCACCCACCGGCGCGGCACCATGGAGGAGGCCGACGTGCTCTACGGCGTCACCATGCAGTCCGAGGGCGTGTCCCGGATGCTGACCATCAACCTGAACGACGTGGAGAAGGAACTGCACATCAAGTAAAAGGGGAAACCACATGGGATTCTTTGATAAGATCAAAAAACTGGCTATCTTCAACCTGTTCTCCGAATTGACCGACGACTTCTACGACGAGCTGGAGGAGACCCTGGTGATGGCGGACATGGGCGCCGACCTGACCATGGAGATGGTGGACGAACTCCGGGATCGCTGCAAGTCCAACGCCATCCGGGATGTGGAGGGCGCCCGCGCCTGCATGCGGGAGATCATCGCGGAGAAGTTAACGTTTGACGATATGGCCGTGGACATGAGCCGTACTCCCGCCATCGTGCTGTTCATCGGCGTCAACGGGGTGGGGAAGACCACCTCCATCGGCAAGCTGGCCGCCCACTGGAAGGGGGAGGGCAAGAAGGTTCTCCTGGCCGCTGGGGACACCTTCCGGGCCGCCGCCGCCGACCAGCTCACCATCTGGTCGGAGCGGGCCGGGGTGGACATCATCAAGCAGCACGAGGGGGCCGACCCCGCCGCCGTGGTGTACGACGCGCTGAACGCCGCCCGTGCCCGCAAGGCCGACGTGGTGCTGGTGGACACCGCCGGGCGGCTCCACAACAAGCAGAACCTGATGAACGAGTTGAACAAGATCAGCCGGGTCATCGAGCGGGAGTGCCCCAACTCCAGCCGGGAGACCCTCCTGGTGCTGGACGCCACCACCGGCCAGAACGGCCTGATCCAGGCCCAGGAGTTCGCCAAGGCCGCCGGTATCACCGGCATCATCCTCACCAAGCTGGACGGCACCGCCAAGGGCGGCATCGTGGTTGCCATCGCCCGGCAGCTGGGCGTGCCGGTGAAGTTCGTGGGCGTGGGCGAGGGTGTGGACGACCTCCAGCCCTTCGACCCCGCGGCCTTCGCCGAGGCGCTGCTGTGATATCGAATCGAAAGGGGAGACCGGTATGGCCCGCATCGACGGACGGCGCTTTGACGCGCTGAGACCTGTCACCATCCAGACCGACTTCGTGAAATACGCCGAGGGCAGCGCCCTCATCACCTGCGGAAACACCATGGTGCTGTGCTGCGCCAGCGTGGAGGATCGCGCCCCCCGCCACGTGCCCGAGGGCACCGGCTGGGTGACGGCGGAGTACTCCATGCTGCCCAGAGCCAACCGGGAGCGCTCCAACCGGGACATCTCCAAGCTGAAGCTGTCCCCCCGGTCTGCTGAGATCCAAAGGCTCATCGGCCGCTCCCTCCGCGCGGCGGTGGATCTGAACAAGCTGCCCGACCTCACCATCACCGTGGACTGCGACGTGCTGCAGGGCGACGGCGGCACCCGCACCGCCTCCATCACCGGCGGCTATGTGGCGCTGGCCCTGGCCTGCCGGAAGCTGGTGGAGGACGGCGTGCTGCTCCGCAGCCCTGTCCGGGACAGCGTGGCCGCCGTGTCCGCCGGCATCGTGGACGAGTCCCTGCTGCTGGATCTGTGCTACGAGGAGGACTCCAACGCCCAAGTGGATCTGAACTGCGTCATGACCGGCAGCGGCGGCCTGGTGGAGCTCCAGGGCACCGGGGAGGGCCGCCCCTTCACCGTCCGGGAGCAGCGTGACCTGGTGGATCTGTGCGCCGGGGGCATCGAGCAGTTGAAGGCCATCCAGACGGCGGCGCTGGGAGGGAAGCTGGTATGAAACTGGTGCTTGCCAGCAAGAATCCCAAGAAGCTGATCGAGCTGAACGAGATCTTGTCGTCCCTGGGCGTGGAGGTCTGCTCCGAGGCCGACGCCGGGGTGGACGTGGAGGTGGAGGAGACCGGAACCACCTTCGAGGAGAACTCTCTGCTGAAAGCGAAAGCCGTCATGGAGGCCAGCGGCCTGCCCGCCGTGGCGGACGACTCCGGCCTGTGCGTGGACGCCCTGAACGGCGCGCCCGGCGTGTATTCCGCCCGGTACGGCGGCCCCGGCCTGGACGATACAGGCCGTTACCGTCTGCTGCTGGAGAACCTGCGGGGCCAGGGGAGGACGGCCAGGTTCGTGTCGGTGGTCACCTGCTGCTTCCCCAAGGGGGACGTGATCTCCGCCCGCGGCGAGTGCCCCGGCATGATCGCCTTCGCCCCCATGGGGGAGGGCGGCTTCGGCTACGACCCGGTGTTCCTGATCCCCAGCCTGAAAAAGACCTTTGCCCAGCTCTCCGCTGAGGAGAAGAACGCCATCTCCCACCGGGGGAAGGCGCTGGCCGCCTTCGCGGAGAAGCTGGCCGCCTATCTGAACGATCATCAGGAGTAGAGCATATGGATTTGACAAGCAGACAGCGGGCCCAGCTGCGGGGCCTGGCCAACGACATCGACACCATCGTCCACATCGGCAAGGACGGGGTGGGGGACAACCTCATCAAACAGGCGGACGACGCCCTGGAGGCCCGGGAGCTCATCAAGGGCAGGGTGCTGGAGAACAGCCCTCTGTCCTCCCGGGAGGGCGCCGAGGAGCTGGCAAAGGCCGTCCGGGCCGAGGTGGTGCAGGTCATCGGCAGCAAATTTGTCCTGTACCGGGAGACCCACAGCAAGCCCAGAGAGAAGCGTATCAAGCTGGTAAAGTGACCGACCTGAAATCCTTGCGTAAGGCGGTGTGACTGATGAAGATCGGCATCTACGGCGGCAGCTTCAATCCCCCCCACGCCGGCCATCTGGCGGCGGCGCGGGCGGCGATCCGCGCCCTGAAACTGGATAAGCTGGTGTTCGTCCCGGCGGGCGATCCGCCCCATAAGGAGTTGGCGGCCGGCAGCCCCTCCCCGGAAAAGCGGCTGGAGATGATCTCCATCGCGGCGGATCAGCTGCTTCTGCCCGACGTCACCGACGTGTGGGACGTGGAGGTGGAGCGGCAGGGCAAGAGCTACACCGCCGACACCCTGGCCGAGGCGGCCAGGCGCTGGCCCAAGGACGAGCTGTGGCTGCTGGTGGGGACGGATATGTTCATGACCCTGCCCGACTGGCGGGAGCCCGGGCGCATTTTGAAGCTGGCCAGAGTCTGCGCCTTTGCCCGGAGGCTGTCCGACGACGCCGCGGCGCTGAAAGCCCAGAAGAAGCTACTGGAAAAAGAGTTTGGCGCAACGGTGAAACTCATCGCCATCCCCGACCTGGTGGACATCTCTTCCACCCGGCTCCGGGAGAACCTGAGCCGGGGAGAGCACCGGGGGTATCTTGACCCGGCGGTTTACGGCTATATCCTCCGGGAAAAACTGTACGGGACGGACGCCGACCTGACCCACCTCACCATGGAGGAGCTGCGGTGCGTGTCCTGGTCCATGGTCAAGGCCCGCCGGCTGGCCCACATCCGGGGCACCGAGGAGACGGCGGCCAGGCTGGCGCTCCGCTGGGGGGCGGACGAGAACGTGATGCGCCGGGCGGCCATCCTCCACGACTGCACAAAATACTGGACGCAGGAGGAGCACGTGGCCCTCTGCGACAAATACGGCGAGCCCCTGGACGACCTGGAGCGGAGCGCCGAGAAGCTGCTCCACTCCAAGAGCGGCGCGGTGATGGCGAAGTACGTGTTCGGACAGGAGGACGTGGTGGTGGAGGCCATCCGCTGGCACACCACCGCCCGGGCGAATATGAGTTTGGAGGACAAGCTGCTCTATCTGGCGGACTACATCGAGCCCAACCGGGACTTCCCGGAGGTGGAGGAGCTGCGGGCGCTGTCCTTTGAGGATCTGGACGCCGCCGTGGCCATGGGGGCGCTGCTGTCCATCCGGGAGATGGAGGAGCGCAACCGGGTGGTTCACCACAACACCCTGGACGCCTATACATACTACCGAAAGGAGGGCCGGCCGTGGGAGGAAAACGGTTAGCGGGCAGAAATACCCGGTGCGCTGAGGGCACACGGATCACCCGGCGCTCCGCGTCGGCGCGCGAGCGCCGTGATAAGACCGTAATGATCGTGATGATCGTTCTGGCGGTGCTGATGACGCTGGCCGCCGCGGTCACAGTGTTCTGGAGCCGCACCTTTGTCAAGCCGACCATCCCGGCGCCCGGCGAACCCAGCGCCCCGGAGGACGACCCCGCTGAGAGCGACGATCCCGCCCCGGAGGACGGGGTGCGGCCTCTGTCTACGGGGCTGCGCAAGAGCGAGGACTTCTTCACCATTCTGATCTTCGGCTCGGACATCATGTCCGGCAACACCGATACCATCATGGTCGCCTCCTATGACGTGACCAATCAGAAAGCCACCGTCATGTCCATTCCCAGGGACACCATCTACAACTCCCCGTCCAGATCCATACCGAAGAAGATGATCAACTCCGTCTACGACCAGGCGGGCGGCGGGAGGCCCGGCGCGGAGGCGCTGAAGACCGAGGTGTCCAAGCTGGTGGGCTTTGTGCCCGACTACTATGTGCAGATCAACTGG
>CANQZJ010000031.1 GCA_947628315.1 uncultured Oscillospiraceae bacterium | reverse complement strand
AGGGCCAGGGTGGTCTTGCCCACGCCGGGGATGTCCTCCAGCAGCAGATGGCCCCGGGCCAGGATGACCAGCAGGGCTTTCAGCACCACGTCGTCCTTGCCGACGACGGCTTTTTTTACCTCATTGACCACATTGACGGCCAGATTTGTCTCGCTCATGGGGATACCTCCGAATCAGGACAGGGTGGTGAACAGGGAGCCCGCCGCCTCCCGCAGGGCGGAAACCAGGGCGTCGGCCTGCTCTTTGGTGCTCTCCGGGGAAAAGGACAGCCGCAGGGCGCCGTCCAGCCAGGGCTTGGGCAGGCCCATGGCGGCGAACACGTGGCTGGGCCTGCCCTTGTGGCAGGCGGAGCCGGAGGAGATACAGACGTTTTTGTCCCCCAGGACGCGCACGACGACCTCGCTCTTGTAGCCGGGGAGGGTCACGGCGCAGATGTGGGGCACGTCCCCGGCGGAGATGACCTCCAGCCTGGGCAGGGCGGCCTTTAACTGCGTGAGGGTGTAGTCTTTGACGGCGGCGGTCTTTTCCAGCCTGCCGGCGTCCGCCGACGTGGCCCGGACGGCGGCGGCGAAGGCCGCGATCTGGCCGGTGGCCTCGGTGCCGGAGCGGAGGCCCTCCTCCTGGCCGCCGCCGGTGAGCAGGGGGGCCAACTTGATTCCCTTTTTCACGTACAGCGCGCCGACGCCCTTGGGCGCACCGATCTTGTGGCCGCTGACGGTGATGAAGTCCGCCCCGGTGGAGCAGAGGGAGAACGGAACCTTCAAAAAGCCCTGGACGGCGTCGGTGTGGAACAGCACGGCCCGGTCTTTCGCCTTGACCGCTTTGACGGCCTCGGCCACGGGGAGCAGGACGCCCGTCTCGTTGTTCACCAGCATCATGGACACCAGGGCGGTGTCGGGCCGGAGGGCGCCGGCCACCTGCTCCACGGTGACGCGGCCGCTCCTGTCCGGCTTGAGGTATGTGACCTCATAGCCGCTCCGCTCCAGATCCTTGCACGTCTCCAGCACGGCGGCGTGCTCGATGGCGGTGGTGACGATGTGCCTGCCTTTGCGGCGGTTCAGCTCCACGCCGCGCCGGAGGGCCCAGTTGTCCCCCTCGGTGCCGCAGGAGGTGAAGTACACCTCGGCGGGGGAGCAGCCCAGCGCCCGGGCGACCGCCTCCCGGCCCTCTTTCACCCGCTGGGCGGCCTGGCGGCCGTATTCGTACCGGGAGGAGGGGTTCCCGAAGTGTTCCAGCGCCGACCTCATGGCGGCGGCGGCCTCGGGTCTCACCGGGGTGGTGGCGGCGTAGTCAAAATAGATCAGCTCGTCCATAGAGACGGCTCCTTTCTCTCAAAAACACATCTATTTTAGTAGAGTACAGGGGAAAAGTCAAGCCGGGGGCAGATTGACACCGGGGGCGTTTTGCGGTAAGATAACGGGTGATTTCAGGATAAAGGAGGGGAGCGGCATGGAGCTGCTGTCCATCGTCATCCCCTGTTACAATGAGGAGAAGACCGTCCCCGCCTGCTACGAGGCCGTCCGCGCCGTGGCGGGTCAGCTGACCGGCGTCAGCGTGGAGTACCTCTTTGTGGACGACGGCTCCACCGACGGCACCCTCTCCGCCATCAAGGCGCTGGCGGACGGGGACAAGGCCGTGCGGTGGCTGTCCTTCAGCCGGAACTTCGGCAAGGAGGCGGCGCTGTACGCCGGCATGGAGCACGCCAGGGGCGGCCTGGTGGCGGTGATGGACGCCGACCTCCAGGATCCGCCGGCTCTGCTGCCGGAGCTGCTCAACGCCATCCGGGAGGGGTACGACTGCGCCGCCGTCCGCCGGGTGGATCGGAAAGGCGAGCCCGCCATCCGCTCCTTCTGCGCCCGGCAGTTCTACAAGCTCATCAACAAAATGAGCCATACCGAGATCGTGGACGGCGCCCGGGACTTTCGCCTCATGACCCGGCAGATGGTGGATGCGGTGCTGTCCGTGAAGGAGTACAACCGCTTCTCCAAGGGCATCTTCTCTTGGGTCGGTTTTAAGACGAAATGGATCGAGACCGCCAACCTGCCCCGGGTGGCGGGGGAGTCCAAGTGGTCGTTTTTCAGGCTGCTGCTCTACGCCCTGGACGGCATCGCCGCGTTTTCCACCGCGCCGCTGGCCATCGCCTCAGTGCTGGGGCTGATCCTGTGCGGGGTGTCCGGTCTCGCTATCGTGTTCATCATCGTCCGGGAGCTGATCTGGCGGGGGAGCGCCTACGGCTGGGCGTCCCTGGTGTGCATCATCCTGCTCATCGCCGGCATCCAGCTGTTCTGCATGGGCATTTTGGGGCAATACCTGTCCAAAACCTACCTTGAGACGAAAAAACGCCCCCTCTATGTGCTGCGGGAGCAGAGCGGGGACGGCCATGACTGACCGCAAAAAGCGGCTGGCGGTCTGCCTGCCCGCCTTTGTCATCCCGGCGGCGGTGATGCTGATCCTCTACGCCTCCATGGGGATGGCCCCCTGGGGGGACAAGACCATCCTGGCCTCCGATATGGCGGATCAGTATGTGGAGTTCTTCTGCGCTCTGAAAAGCGGCGACGTGTTCTTCTCCTGGAGCAAGGCGCTGGGCACGTCCTACATCGGGGTGTTCTCCTACTACGTGTCCAGCCCGCTGTCCGTTTTGACCCTGCTGGTGCCCAACGACCGGATGCCGGTGGGGCTCATGTTCCTGACGGTAGTGAAGATCGGTCTCGCCGGGGCGGCGTTTGCCCTCTATTCCCAAAAGAAGTTCCCCGGCTCCGGGATGGCCTCGCTCATCTGCGCCGTCAGCTATGCCCTCATGAGCTACAACGCCGCCTATTCCCTGTGTATTATGTGGCTGGACGGCGTCATCTGGCTGCCGCTGATTTTACTGGCGCTGGAGCGCATTTTGGAGGGGCGGGGCTTCGGCCCCTTTGTGGCGGCGCTGACCGTGTGCTTCCTCTCCACCTGGTATATCTCCTACATGGTGGGGGCGTTCTGCCTGCTGTATTTCATCGCCCGGTGCGTGATGCTGAAGCTGAACGGGAGGGCGCTGGCCCTGGCCTCGGGCAGATTCATCGGCGGGGCGGCCTGCGCCCTGGGCCTGACGGCGTGGCTGTGGGCGCCCACCTTCCTCGCCATGTTCAACGGCAAGTTCTCCGGCGGCAACGCGGACTATGACGGCCCCCTCACCGGCGACCCGCTGTCCATTCTGGGGCGGCTGTTTTCCGGCTCGTTCACCTCCATCACCTACGCGGCCCTGCCCTATGTGTTCTGCGGGGTGGCGGCGGTTCTGGCGATCCTGTATTTCTATCAAAAGCACCCCCTCCGGGAGAAGCTGGCCTGGGGAGGGCTGCTGTGCGCCATGGTGCTGTCCCTGCTGGCATCCCCTCTGGACAAGCTGTGGCATCTGACCCAGAAGCCCAACTGGTTCCCCTGGCGGTATGGGTTCCTGGTGTCCTTTGTGATCGTCGTGCTGGCCAACATGGCCCTGCCGCCCATCCTGTGGGCCGCCGGGAAGCGGAGTCCTGCCTCGGAGCGCTGCCTGGCCGCCGCGCTGCTGGCCCTCACGGTGCTTGACCTGGGGCTCAATACCAAAGACATTTTGAGCGGCATGGACGGCCAGTTCCGCTATCAGTCCTGCGCCGCCTATCAGGCGGACTACGACGCCAACGCAGACCTTGCCGCCGCGGCCCGCGCCGACAACACCGACGTGTTCTTCCGCATGGGCGCCACCGAAGACCGGGGCCATAACGGCCCGCTGGCCTTCGGCTACCCCGGCATCACCCACTACAGCAGCCTCTACAACTACGACGTGAACGAGCTGACCCGCAAGCTGGGCTTCGCCCAGACCTGGATGTGGTGCGCCTACTACGGCTCCACGCCGGTCACCGACGCATTATTTGATTTCCGCTACGTCATCTCCAAAGGCGGCGCGCCCTATGACGCTGTCGCCCGGAGCGGGGACTACACCCTCTACAGGAACCCGGACGTGCTGCCCATCGCCTTTGTGAGCGCCGGGGAGGATACCCCGGCCCTCAGCGCCGCCGCTACCCCCTTTGAGCGGCAGAACGATCTGCTGTCCGACCTGACGGGGGACGGGACGGCTGTCTTCACCCCTATCCGGGCGGACTTCTGGGATGAGGGCGGCGCGGCGCGGTTCGCCTTCACCGGCACGGGGGCGCCCGTCTACGCCGACCTGTCGGCGGGGCACATGACCCGGGTGCGGCTTGACGGCGGCGAGACGGTGGAGCTGGGTTCCACCGAGGCGGCCAGCGTCCACTATCTCGGGACTCCCAACCAGGGGGAGGAGTGCCTGGTCACCGTGTGGTACGAGGACGGCTGGGCCGCCCCGGAGCAGTTCCTGTGGGCGCTGAACCGGGAGGCGCTGGCCTCCGCCGTGCGGTCGGTGGACGCCGCGGAGGTGCTGTCCGTGGCGGACAGCGGCGCCGTCAGGCTGAACGTGACGGCGGACGGGGCGCAGACCCTGCTCACCACCATCCCCGCGGAGGACGGCTGGACGGTCGCCGTGGACGGGGAGAGGACGCGGCACGGCGTTTGGCTGGACGCGTTCCTCACCGTGCCGCTGACGGACGGGGCGCACACCGTGGAGCTGCGCTTCACCCCGCCGGGGCTCGTCCCCGGACTGGCGCTGGGGGGGCTGACGGCCGCCGCCCTGGTTGCCGCGGCCATTCGGAAGAGACGGGAACGATCGCTCTGAGAAGGAGCGTCGGGGGAAGAGAAAAACGGGAGATCAAACGGCGCAAAAAAAGATCGGGAGAGCGGCTCTCCCGATCTTTTTTTGTTCGATTCACCTGGACAGCGCCACGGACTGCTTGTCAAAGTAGTTGCACATGGCCTGGTTCATCCAGTCCGCCGGGTCGGTGCTGATGTCGCCGAAATACAGCACGTAGGGCTTGACGGAATAGGGCTCCAGCGTCACGTCCTGCGCCGTATCGTCCTCCAACAGGGCGAGGCGCTCCTCAAATTCGGCGTGATAGGCGGCCGCCTCCCCGCGAACCAGAGAGCCCAGCGCGCTGCGGGAGGTGATGTGCCGGGTGCTGCACATCAGCGCCGCCAGGAACAGGCAGGCCACCGCCGCCGTGAACAGGACGGGGAGGGCGCCTTTGGGCCGGCCCTCCGCCGGGGCGGACTGCCGCTTTTCCAGCCGCCGGGCCAGCCAGCCCAGGCAGTAGAGCAGGTCGGCGGCCAGCAGCAGCACGTAGGCGAAGAAGATGATATCGTGCAGGCGGTCGGGCCCCGGCGTCCCCATGGCGTAGACCGGGGGGCAGAACATGGCGGAGATCAGGCAGTAGGAGCCCGCCACGAACAGCAGGGGCAGCCGGAAGGAGTAGCGGGACGCCTTTGCCATCCGGTAGAGCAGGGGAATGAGGAACACCAGCAGACACAGCAGCAGGGGGCTTGTCCACCGGCAGATATACTCCCGGGCCGTGGCGAAGGACCGGAGCACCGCCTCCATCGCGGAGGGGTGGTCGGCGTACTGGGCCTGCCGCACGGCGTTGCCGGGGGCGGCGGCGTTGACCAGCAGGGCGGCGACCAGTGCCCCAAAGGGGATCAGCAGGGTGAGATCCCGCCAGCGCCGCCGGAGGACGGACGCCAGCAAACCGCCGGCCATCAGCAGGGCCGCGGTGAGGGCCGTGGTGTAGTTGGAGCCGCCGAGGAGCACGCACAGCGCCGTCATCCCCACCAGGCGGAGGATCCGCCGGGCGGTGGAGCGGGACTGATCCGGATCCAGGATTACATCCGCCAGCTGCCCATATAAAATCAGGGACAGGCCGAAGAAAAACGTGTAATAGGAGGAGCCGTTGAACCAGTAGAAGGCCTCGCAGGGGCTGGGCAGCAGCTGCGTCCACGCGGCGATGAGCACGATGGCCGCGATGCCGCCCTGCCACACCGTGGCGCCCAGCGCCCGCCGGAGGGCGCCCGTCAAACAGCAGAGCCCGCCGCAGAGGGACAGCAGCATGAGGACGGGGGTCACCCAGTAGAGCCGCGCGCTGAAGACGGCGGGCTGTAAGGAGAAGAGGAAGGTGGCGGAGAAGGTGCCCTGCCAGCCATGGTAGTAGTTGTCCACCACCCAGGCGGCCTTGCTCAGCACGGCGGGCAGGGAGTGGGTCTCCACCCACACCCGGTGGGTGGAGGAGCCGTAGCTGAAGTCGTCCGCACAGGGGACGTCATAGGCCGCGATGACCAGCATGGGCAGCAGCACGGCGGCCAGCAGCGCCAGCAGGACGAAAAAGGCCAGCCGGTCGCCGATCCGCGCCCGCCGCGCCCTGGCCCAAAGGGTATCCGCCGGGGTCTGATCTGACATAATGATCACCTCTGAACAGGGACGGTCAGCGCCGGCCGATGAACACCATCACCGAGCGGGGGCGGATGGTGAAGTGATCCCACACGGGGCCGTAGGTCTGGGGCTCCTCGTTCCAGGTGTCCACCGCCAGGTGCCAGCTCATGCCGTCGGGCAGGCGGGGCAGCTCCACATCCAGGGTGTCCCAGTAGGCGTTGGAGGCCACGTAGACCAGCTGGTCGCCGCTGCCCTGATCCCAGCCGGCGAAGAGGACGCCGATATAGTGCTCGTGGCTGTCGAACTCCCTCTTCCAGGGGGTGACGCCGTGAATAGACACGTCGGGGAAGCCGCAGGCGCCGTTGGACAGGTTGGCCCGTAGCACCCTGTGCTCCTTGCGGAAGCGGATCATGGACTGGAAGAAGCGGAAGGTGGAGCGGTTTTTCTCCAGCAGAGACCAGTCCAGCCAGGAGGTGATGTTGTCCTGGCAGTAGGCGTTGTTGTTGCCGAACTGGGTGTTGCCGAACTCGTCCCCCGCCAGGAACATGGGGGTGCCCCGGGAGCACATCAGCAGGGCGAAGGCGTTGCGCACCATCCGCCGGCGGAGGGCGTTGATGCCGGGGTCGCTGGTGGGGCCCTCTACGCCGCAGTTCCAGCTGTTGTTGTCGTTGGCGCCGTCGGTGTTGTCCCAGCCGTTGCGCTCGTTGTGCTTCTGGTTGTAGGCGAACAGGTCGTTGAGGGTGAACCCGTCGTGGCAGGTGATGAAGTTGACGGAGGCGTTGGTGCGGGCGTCGGGGTAGATGTCCCTGGAGCCCATCATGCGCAGGGCGGCGGCCTGGGCCATGCCGGCGTCGCCCTTCAGATAGCGGCGCATATCGTCCCGGTACCGGCCGTTCCACTCCGCCCAGCGGTTCCAGGCGGGGAAGGTGCCCACCTGATAGAGGCCGCCGGCGTCCCACGCCTCGGCGATCAGCTTTACGTCCGCCAGGATGGGGTCGAAGGCCAGGGACTGGAGCAGGGGCGGCTCGTTCATGGGGGAGCCGTCCTCGGCCCGGCCCAGGATGGAGGCCAGGTCGAACCGGAAGCCGTCCACCCGGTAGGTGGTCACCCAGTAGCGCAGGCAGTCCACGATCATCTGGTGGACGATGGGGTGGTTGCAGTTCAGGGAGTTGCCGCAGCCGCTGAAGTTCTGGTAGTAGCCGTCGGGGGTGAGCATATAATAGACGTTGTTGTCGAAGCCCTTGAAGGAGAAGAAGGGGCCCCGCTCGTTGCCCTCGGCGGTGTGGTTGAACACCACGTCCAGATAGACCTCGATGCCCCGCTGCTTGCAGGCCCGGATGAGCCGCTTCAGTTCGGTGCCCTCCCGGTTGTGCTCGGTGGAGGCGGTGTAGCTGCTGTTGGGGGCGAAGAAGGACACCGGGTTGTAGCCCCAGTAGTTGTAGAGGCCCTCGCCGTCGGCGTTGGTGTGGTAGTCCAGCATCTCGTCGAACTCGAAGATGGGCATCAGCTCGATGGCGTTGACCCCCAGCTCCTGGAGGTAGGGCAGCTTCTCCATCAGGCCGGCGAAGGTGCCCCGGTTCACCACGCCGGAGGAGGGATCCATGGTGAAGCCCCGGACGTGGAGCTCGTAGATGATCAGATCCTCCATGGGGATCAGGGGGGAGCGGATGCTCTCCCAGTCGAAGCTCTCCTTCACCACACGGGCGCGGTAGTGCTGGCCGTGGGGGCTGGGATCCGCCCACTGGCTCTGGCCGACCACCGCCTTGGCGTAGGGATCCAGCAGGTAGCGGGTCTTGTCGAAGATCAGGCCCTTGGAGGGGTTGTAGGGGCCGTCCACCCGGTAGGCGTACTCGAACTCGCCGATCTCCAGGCCGAACACGATCATGGAGTACACGTTGCCGATGCGGTAGTGCTCCGGGAAGGGGAGCACGGCATAGGGCTCCGCCGCCCGCCGCTTGAACAGCAGCAGTTCGATGGAGGTGGCGCCCTGGGAGCAGACGGTGAAGTTCACCGCGCCGGACAGGGCGGTGGCGCCGTTGGACTCATACAGGCCGGGGCGCACGTCGAAGCCGTTGATGCGATCCAGGGGGATCAGGTTGATGGCGCGGGGCACCTCCACCTGCTGGGCGGGGATGCTCTCCGTCTGGACGTGTTTTTTTACAGATTGCTGAGGGCTCATGTGGGCCTCCTTGTCCGCGCAGACGGTCGCACGGGGCACTTGATAATGGTCAGTTTAGGGCGTCGGGGGCGGTTTTATTCCGCCTCGTGCCCCTGGGCGCGGATCACGTCGATGACGCCCTGGGCCAGGGTCTGGCACTGCCCCTTGGAGGGTGCCTCCACCATAACGCGCACCAGCGGCTCGGTGCCGGACTCCCGCACCAGGATGCGGCCGGTGTCGCCCAGGGTGGACTCCACCCGGGCCACCGCCGCCTTCACGGCGGGGTCGTCCTGGGCGGCCTGTTTGTCCTTGACCCGGATGTTGATGAGTACCTGGGGGTAGATGGTCACCGGCTCGGCCAGGCGGCTCAGGGGCAGGTTCCTGGCCAGCATGACCTCCATCACCTTCAGGGCGGTGAGGATGCCGTCGCCGGTGCGGGCGTATTTGGACAGGATGATGTGGCCGGACTGCTCGCCGCCGATGCGGTGGCCGCCCTTCACCATCTCCTCGTACACGTATTTGTCGCCCACCCTGGTCTTGGCGTAGCCGATGCCGGCCTCGTCCAGGGCCTTGTAGAGGCCGAAGTTGGACATGACGGTGGTGACCACCGTGTTGGTGAGCAACTTGCCCCGCTCCTTCATGTACCGGCTGTACAGATACATGATCCTGTCGCCGTCCACCAGCTCGCCCTTCTCGTCCACGGCCAGGCAGCGGTCGGCGTCGCCGTCAAAGGCGAAGCCCACGTCGCAGCCGTTGTCCACCACGAACTTTTTGAGCCCGTCGATGTGGGTGGAGCCGGCGTCCAGGTTGATGTTCAGCCCGTCCGGATGGTCGTTGATGGTCTTTACGTCGGCCCCCAGGGCCCGGAACACGTTGGGGGCGATGGCCCAGGCGGAGCCGTTGGCGCAGTCCAGGGCCACCTTCTTATTGCGGAAGGAGTACACCGCCAGGGAGATCAGATAGCCCATGTACCGGTTCCGGCCGGAGGTGTGATCCACGATGGAGCCGATGTGCTCCCCGGTGGCGAAGGGCAGCTCCTGCCAGGGCTGGCCGTCCAGCTCCAGATGGCCGTCCAGATAGTCCTCCAGCAGGCGGATGGTGGACTCATCCATCTTCTCGCCCTCCCGGTTGAACAGCTTGATGCCGTTGTCGCAGAAGGGGTTGTGGGAGGCGGAGATCATCACGCCGCAGTCGAAGCCGTCCACCCGGGTCACATAGGACACGGAGGGGGTGGTGGTGACGTGGAGCAGGTACACGTCCGCCCCGGAGGCGGCCATGCCCGCGCTGATGGCGTACTCCAGCATATAGCTGGAGCGGCGGGTGTCCTTGCCCACCACGATGGCGGGCTTTTTGCTCCGGCCGTAGTACCAGCCCAGAAACCGCCCGATGCGGTAGGCGTGATCGGCGGTGAGGCCCTCGTTGGCGGCGCCGCGGAAGCCGTCGGTGCCGAAATACTTACCCATAGCTATTCTCCTTTTTGGGGCGCGATGACGCCGCCCGTCTTATAGATGCTGTCCGCGGGCACGGCCCCCCGGACGCAGGACAGGGGGTAGACCCGGCTGTTCCGGCCGATCACCGTGCCGGGGTTGAGGACGCTGTTGCACCCCACCTCCACCCGGTCGCCCAGGATGGCCCCGAACTTCTTCCGCCCGGTCTCAATGCGGGTATCCCCGTCCCGGACGGCGACCGGCGTCTTATCCGACTTCACGTTGGAGGTGATGGAGCCCGCCCCCATGTGGCTCTTGTATCCCAAAATGGAGTCCCCCACGTAGTTGTAGTGGGGGGTCTGCACGCCGTCGAACAGGATGACGTTTTTCAGCTCCACGCTGTTGCCCACCACGCAGCCCGCCCCGACGAGGGCCGAGCCCCGGATGAAGGCGCAGTGGCGCACCTCCGTCTCCGGCCCGATGATGCAGGGGGCCCCCAGGTACGCCGAGGGGAACACCCTGGCCGTCTTATGCACCCACACCTGGGGGGCGCGCTCCTCGTAGTCCGGGCCCAGGGTCGGGCCCAGGGAGAGGATCAGCTCCCTGATGCCGTCCAGCGCCTCCCAGGGGTGCTCGAAGCGGGACAGATAGTCTTTTGCCAGGGTATGATCCAGGTCAAGCAGACCTTTCACCGTCAAGTCCATATACAGAACCCCTTATTTTGATTTCAGCTCCGGCACCCGCTTCACCAGCAGGGCGGAGACGATGCCGATCAGAATACCGGCCACGGTGCCCGACACGCACAGCACCGGCAGATACCAGGCCAGCCGGGTGGTGCCCAACAGGATCACGGCGACGAGGATCTGGCCGATGTTGTGGCTCACGCCGCCGGCCACGCTGACCCCGGTCTCGGAGAATTTGCCAGTGCGTTTCAGCAGGCACATCACCAGCAGGGACAGCGCCGCGCCCGTGATACTATATGCCAGGCTGACGCCGTTGCCGAACAGCAGGGCCGCCAGTCCCACCCGGATCAGGGAGATGACCCAGGCGTCCACCGCCCCCAGCCGGTACAGGGCGAACACCACGGCCAGGTTGGGCAGGCCCAGCTTGACCCCGGGAACGCCCACCGGGGGGATCAGCGACTCCGCATAGGACAGCACCAGCGCCAGCGCCACCAGCAGCCCGTACCGGGCGACCTTTGAGGCTTTCATGCCGTCACCTCACCGGGAGGCGGCGTCGAAGCCGCCGTCCGCGCCGTTCTCAACGGTCACGACCACCTGGTGGGGCAGGCACACGATGGACTCGCCGGCCCAGCGGATGGCACCCGTCTTTACGCACAGCCGGTCGGGGCAGTCGGCCTCGGACATCCGGGCGGAGCCGTCCTCGATGACCAGCACGTTGTGGCCGCCGTCCGTGTCGATGGGGAAGGAGCCGTCCGCGTCCAGGGGCAGCTCCATCACCGTCTCACCCGCCACGGTGACGGACACCGAGCCGCCGTCCCGCCTGGTGAGGAACAGGCCCAGCGCCAGCACCCCGGCGGCGGTCAGCAGGGCGGCGATGAGGAGAACGTCGCCGCGGTGTGATCTGAACCAGAACAAAACGACGCCCCCCCTTTCGACTCCCGTATCATACCATAGAATGGGGTGAGAATCAACAAAAAAAGGGGCACTTATATAACAAAAGGGGAGGGCAAAAGCCCTCCCCAATCGTTTGATTTGCTTATTCCGCGCTGGCCGCGCCGGCCGCGCTGATGTTCAGCGCCAGCAGGCAGCCGGCCTTGCAGACCTCGATGCACTTGCCGCAGCCATCGCACTTGGAGTAGTCGATGGAGGCCAGGTTGTCGGTGACGGTGATGGCGCCGGTGTGGCAGTTGCGCTCGCACAGCTTGCAGCCGATGCAGCCCACCTTGCAGGCCTTGCGGGTGCCTGCGCCCTTCTGGCGGCTGTTGCAGTCCACCACCATGTGGGCGTCGGCGGGCCGCAGGGCGATGACCCCGTTGGGGCAGGTCTTGACACACTTGCCGCAGCCGATGCACTTTTTGGCGTCCACCCAGGCCAGGCCGCCCCGGATGGAGATGGCGTCCTCCGGGCACACCTTGGCGCAGTCGCCCAGGCCGATGCAGCCGTAGACGCAGGCCCCGGTGCCGCCGAACAGCAGCTTGGCCCCGGCGCAGCTGTCCAGGCCCTTGTAGTCCATCTTCACGGAGGTGGCCTCGCAGGTGCCGGAGCAGCGCACCTGGGCGACGACCTTCTCCACCTCGCCGGCCTCGCGGCCCAGCACCGCGCCGATGCTGGCGGCGGCGGTGGAGCCGCCGGGGACGCACAGGTTCACAGGCAGGTCGGGATCGCCCACCAGGGCGGCGGCGTAGCCGTCGCACCCGGCGAAGCCGCAGGCGCCGCAGTTGGCGCCGGGCAGGCACTCACGCACCTTGGGGATGCGGTCGTCCACCTTGACGGACATGAACTTGGAGGCGATGGCCAGTCCCGCGCCGCAGATCAGGCCGATGACGGTGACGGCGACGGTGGCGAAAATGATCGTATCCATATCTTCGCCCCCCTTAGTTGCCGAACAGATTCTGCACCAGCCCGGCGAAGCCCATAAAGGACACCGACAGGATGGCGGCGGAGATCAGGGTGATGGGCATTCCCTTAAAGCACTCGGGGGGATTGGCCTTCTCCACCTTGCTCCGCACGCCGGCGAACAGCACCATGGCCAGCAGGAAGCCCACGCCGGCGCCGAAGGAGTTGAACAGGGCGTTGACAAAGCCGCCGCCGAAAGCGGCCGTCTCCACCAGGTAGCTGTCCACGTTGCTGATACACACGCCCAGCACCGCGCAGTTGGTGGTGATCAGGGGCAGGTACACGCCCAGGGAGGCGTGCAGCGCGGGGATGTACCGCTTCAGCACGATCTCCACCAGCTGCACCAGGGCGGCGATGACCAGGATGAACACGATGGTCTGGAGATAGCCCATGCCCTTGGGGTTCAGCAGGAAATACTGGATGGGGTAGGTGACGGCGGTGGCCAGCACCATCACGAAGATGACGGCCACGGACATACCGGCGGCCTGATCCAGCTTCTTGGACACGCCCAGGAAGGGGCAGATGCCCAAAAACTGGTTCAACACGTAGTTGTTGATCAGAACGGCGGTCATCACGATGAAGATGATGTTTTTCACGGCGTCCATTACGCAGCGGCCTCCTCTCTGTCACATTCCTTTTGGCCGCAGGTGGCGGCGGAGGGGCAGCCGGCGCAGCCGAATTCCTTCTTCTTGATGGCCTTGCCGTGGCTGACCTTGTTGACGATGGCGATGAGCAGGCCGAACACGGCGAAGCCGCCGGGGGCCATGGTCATGATGGAGATGTTGTTGGTGTTCAGCACGGGGATCTTGATGCCGAACCAGGTGCCGGCCCCGAAGATCTCGCGGATGGAGGCCATCACCAGCATGGCCAGCGTGTAGCCCACGCCCATGCCGATGGCGTCCAGGGCGGAGTCCACGATGCCGTTCTTGTTGGCGAACATCTCCGCCCGGCCCAGGATGATGCAGTTCACCACGATCAGCGGCAGGTACAGGCCCAGGGCCACGTCCAGCTCATGGACATAGGCCTTGACGATCATCTGCACCAGGGTGACGAAGGAGGCGATGACCACGATGTAGCAGGGGATGCGCACCTTGTCGGAGATGACGTTCCGCAGCAGGGAGATCATCACGTTGGAGCACAGCAGCACGAAGGTGACCGCCGCGCCCATGCCGATGGCGTTGGACGCCTGGGTGGTGACCGCCAGGAAGGGGCAGGTGCCCAGGATCAGCACCAGGATGGGGTTCTCCTTGATGATGCCGTTGGTCAGAATGGAAAGTTTGCTCTTTTTCACAGCGGATCAACCCTCCTTTACCAGATCGTATACCGCGAAGGCGTCGCGGATGGCTTGGATGTAGAAGTTGGACGAGAAGGTGGCGCCGGAGATGGTGTCGATGGCGCCGGCGGCCAGGTCGTCGTCCGTCTTGCCGGGGAACTGGCTCTTAAAGTCGTCCCCGGTGACGCGGGAGCCCATGCCGGGGGTCTCCTCGTTGCTGATGACCTTGGTCTCCACGATCTTTCCGTCGGGGTCGATGCCGCAGCTCATGACCAGGGTGTCCTTGCCGCCGTAGCCCTCGGCCCTGAGCATGAACACGTAGCCCGCGCCGTTGGCGGCCTTGTAGACCTCGGTGACCTGGTTGCCGTCGGGGATGGCCACCTCCACCTGCTCAAAGGAGTCGGCGGCGGGCAGTACCTCCAGCCGGGCCTCCTCGGCGATGCGGGCCTCGGTGGCCGCGATGACGGGGGCGGTGGCCGAGTTGGTGAAGGCCAGCAGCAGGGTCATCACCAGGCAGATCAGCGTCAGCACGCCGATGGGGGCCACAAAGTCGGCGAACACGCCGGATTTCGTCTTTGTCATGCGGTGACACCTCCAAACGGCTTGGTGCGCGTCCAGTTGCTGATGTAGGGGTTCAGAATGTTCATCAGCAGGATGGAGAAGGACACGCCCTCGGGATAGTTGCCCCAGACGCGGATGCACACGGTGAGCAGTCCGCAGCCCACGCCGAAGATCAGCTTGCCGGCGGGGGTGGGGGGAGAGGTGGTGTAGTCGGTGGCCATGAAGATGGCGCCGAGGAACAGGCCGCCGGCCATCATCTGGTACAGGGGCTGCTGGCCCAGGATGGCGGTGAGCACCACCACCGTGCCGATAAAGGCCACGGGGGTGTGCCAGGAGATGACCTTGCGGCAGAGCAGATAGATCCCGCCGATGAGCAGGGCCAGGCAGGAGGTCTCGCCCATGGAGCCGCCCCGGGCCCCCAGGAACATCTGGAGCAGGGAGGGCAGGTCAGCCGCCGTATTGGCGCCGGCGTTGATGCCGTTGATCCCCGCGATGACGGCCAGCGGGGTGGCGGAGGAGGTGGCGTCGGAGAAGGCGGCGGGCACCCAGTGGGTCATGTTGGCGCCGAAGGCCACCAGCATGACGATACGGGCGGTGATGGCGGGGTTGGCGAAGTTGAGGCCGATGCCGCCGAACAGCTGCTTGACCATCACGATGGCCACCAGCGCGCCGAAGGCCGCCTGCCACAGCGGAATGGTGACGGGCAGGTTCAGGGCCAGCAGCAGGCCGGTGACCACGGCGGACAGGTCGCCGATGGTGTTGGGCCGGTGGGTGAGCTTCTCAAAGCCCCACTCGCACAGGACGGCCACGGCCACGCACACGCACTCCACCAGCAGGGCCCGGGCGCCGAAAAACAGCACCGAGGCGATGACCGCGGGGCACAGGGCGATGATTACGTCCCGCATGATGGTGGTGGTGGTGTCGGGGGCGTACACGTGGGGGTTGACGGAGACAATTCTGTTAGCCATTGACGCCCGCCTCCTTCTTCGCCTGCTCCTTGGCCTTCTGCTTCTCCTCGGCCTCTTTCAGCTCGGCGTTGTATTTGTTCAGCACGGCCTTGGCCAGCTTGTTCACCTGGACGAGAGGCCGGCGGGCGGGGCAGCCGTAGGAGCAGCACCCGCACTCCATGCACAGATTGACCTTCAGCTTCTTCAGCGCCGCGCCGTTCCGCTCGTTGTACGCCTGCTCGATGGCGGCGGGCATCAGGTGGAACGGGCAGTGGTTGACGCACCGGCCGCACCGGATACAGGCGGTGGGGGTGGGGTCGGCGGCATCCTTCTCGTCGAAGGCCAGGATGGCGTTGGTGTTCTTCAGGATGGGGGAGTCCAGGCTGGGCACGGAGATGCCCATCATGGGGCCGCCGTAGAGCACCTTGCGGGGCTCGCACTTGAGACCCACGAAGTCCAGCACGTCCTGGATGGGGGTGCCCACCGGGACGATGATGTTCTGGGGGTTGGCCACGGCGGAGCCGTCCACGGTGATGACCTTCTCCACCAGGGGCATGCCGGTCTCGATGTACTTGGCGATGACCGCCAGGGTGGTGCAGTTGATGACGATGCACCCCACGTCGATGGGCAGCTTGCCCTCGGGGACGATCTCGCCGGTGGTGTTGTAGATCAGCACCTTCTCACCGCCCTGGGGGTACAGGGCGGGCAGCTCGGCCACCTCGAAGTTGGGGACGCCCCGGCCCGCCTCTTTCATGATGGTGATGCACTCGGGCTTGTTGTCCTCGATGCCGATGATGATGCGGTCGGCGGTGTAGTACTTCTGGAGGAGCTGGGCGCCCTCGATGATGCGGCTGGCGTTGTCGATCATGGTGCGGGTGTCGGAGGTGATGTAGGGCTCGCACTCCGCGCCGTTGATGATGATGTTGTGCACCCGGTCGGGATCCACGTTCAGCTTCACCGACGTGGGGAAGCCGGCGCCGCCCAGGCCGATGACGCCGCAGGCGCGCACCGCGTCCACAAAGGACTTCTGATCGGTGATGACGGGCTTCTGGATGCCCTCATACTCGGTCTGGAGCCCGTCGGACTCGATGACGATGACGGTGTCGAACCGCCCGTTGGAGCCCAGGTAATCGTCCAGCTTTTTCACCTTGCCGGACACGCCGGAGTAGATGGGGGCGGACATGAAGCCGCCCGCCTCGGCGATGAGCTGGCCCACCTTGACCTCATCGCCAGGTTTGACCACCGGTTTTGCCGGCGCGCCGATGTTCATGGACATGGGCACCGTGATCACCGGGGGCACCGGCATCCGTATGGGCTTGTTCCCCGCCGTATTCTTCATATGGCGGGGGTGGACGCCGTGCAGTTTGCCGTGAAACACGTATCTTCCTCCTTCTCGAACCGCGCTTTTCGGCGCGGAACCGTCTCGAACTCGTGCGGCCGTGGCCGCGCTAACCTATATTATAGCACGCAGTTGCCCAAACGCAAGAGACAATCCGCATCAAAATATAGATAAAATGTCATATGCTCCGGGAAATTGACGGGGATCCCGGAAGGTGCTATAATCGATGGAAACAGCGGGAGAGGAGGGTGCCGGATGGGACGCAGGATCGTGGCCGGGTTCCTGGCCGTGGAGGCCGTCATCTACGCCGCCTTTCTCATCATGGACGGGGCGGGGATCGGCCCCTCCTCCGTGCCGGTCAAATACACGGGGATCCTGCTGTGCGCTGCCTTCGCCGCCTGCGCCGCCCTCCGGGGAGGGGACGGGCTGGTGCTCCCGGCGCTGGCCCTCACCGCCGTGGCGGACTGGTTCCTGCTGGTGCGGAACGACCGCTACGCCGTCGGCGTGGCGGTGTTCCTGTGCGTCCAGGCGGTGTATTTCCTCCGCCTGCGCCGGGCGGGCGTCACGGGGGACTGGCTCCTCCGGACGGGGATCGCCCTGGCCGCCGGCCTGGCGCTGTACGCGCTGCGGATGGCCACGCCATTAAATCTACTGGCGGGACTGTACTTCTCCCAACTGGTCTCAAATACCATGCTGGCATGGACGGTAAAGGGGAAACGCCTCACATTGTTTGCCCTGGGCCTGACCCTGTTTGTGGGGTGCGATATCTGCGTGGGGCTCACCAATTCCGGGCTGGCGCCGCCGGGAGTTCTCCGATTCGTCTCTATGGGGATGTGGCTGTTCTATCTGCCCTCCCAGGTTTTGATCGCCCTGTCCGCCTTGCCGGAGGAGGTGTCCCATGAAGACAAGTAAGCTGCTGACGGTCGTTCTGGCCGTGGTGCTGGCGCTGGTGCTGCTCACCGCCGCCATCGCCGTGCCTATCCTGTGCCGGCCCTTCTACTACGCCCACATCGGCCCGATGAAGCTGGTGGAGCGCACCGGCTTCTCCGAGGCGCAGATCAAAACCGCCTTCAACGAGATGCTGGACTACTGCCTGGGCATCCGGCGGGAGTTCTCCACCGGCGACCTGCTCTGGTCGGAGAGCGGAAGGGATCACTTCACCGACGTGCGGGGGCTGTTCCTGCTGGATCTGAGGCTGCTGGCCGTGTCGGCTGTTGCGCTGGTCGCCCTGCTGCTGCTCATGCGGGCGGCGAAGGTGACCGCCGCGCCCCTGCTGGGGCGGCGGGCGCCCTTCTGGGCCGGGACGGGCCTGGGGGCGGCGTTCCTCATCATCGGCGGGCTGGCGGCGCTGGATTTCGACCGGGCCTTCGTGGTGTTCCACTCCCTGTTCTTCCCCGGCAAGACCAACTGGCTGTTCGACTACCGCACCGACCAGATCATCCTGATTTTGCCGGAGGAGTTCTTCCGCAACTGCGCCGTTTTGATCCTGGCGATCCTCGTTGCGGGATGCGCCGCCTTTATCATATTCGATCTGACACGCAAAAAGCCGCCGGTGGGCTGACCGGCGGCTTTCCTTTTGCCACTTATAGATAGTCTGCCACGAACTCGTTCATCTGCCCGATGGTCTTGGGGGTGCAGACCGCCGTGACCTCGATGGCCTCGCCGTACTCCACGGACTCCACCTTTGCGTCCCGGTAGAGCTGATCCAGCAGGGCGCCTTTGTCGTAGGGCAGGCGGAGGGTCACCCGGCGGGTGTGCTCCAGCCGGCGGGAGATGGCCTCCAGCAGCTTGTCCAGGCCCTCTCCGGTCTTGGCGGAGATGGACACCATCCCCTCTCCCCGGGGCAGGATGTCCCCCACGAACTTGTCGCACTTGTTGAAGACCTCTAAGCGCGGCGTTTCGGACACGCCCAGCTCCACCACCAGCCTGTCCACCACCTCCGCCTGCTCCCGCCAGGCGGGGTCGGAGGCGTCGATGACGTGGAGCAGCAGGTCGGCGTACTCCAGCTCCTCCAGCGTGGCCTTGAAGGCGTCCACCAGCTGATGGGGCAGCTTGGAGATGAAGCCCACCGTGTCGGAGATCAGGGCGGTGCAGGTGTCGGAGACGGTGAGCATCCGGGTGGTGGTGTCCAGGGTGTCGAACAGGCGGTCGTTGGCGGGGATGTCCGAGCCGGTGAGGGCGTTGAGCAGGGTGGACTTGCCCGCGTTGGTGTAGCCCACGATGGCGACGACGGGCACCTCGTTCTTCTCCCGGCGCTCCCGCTGGGTGGCGCGGACGCGGCGGACTTCTTTCAGATCGGCCTCCAGCTTGTCGATCTTCTTGTGGATGGCCCGCCGGTCGCTCTCCAGCTGGGTCTCGCCGGGGCCCCGGGTGCCGATGGCGCCCTCCTGCCGCTCCAGGTGCTTCCACATGCCCGTCAAACGGGGCAGCAGGTACTTGTACTGGGCCAGCTCCACCTGCAGACGGCCCTCGCTGGTGCGGGCGCGCTTGGCGAAGATGTCCAGGATCAGCGCCGCCCGGTCAATGACGGTGACGCCCAGCTCCTCCGTCAGCACCCGCTGCTGGGAGGGGGAGAGGGGGTTGTCGAAGATGACGATGTCGGCCCCCAGATCCTGGGCCAGCTCCCTGACCTCCGCCACCTTGCCCTCGCCGATGAAGGAGCGGGGCTCCGGGGCGGGGCGGTTCTGGAGGACGGTGCCCAGGCACTGGCCGCCCGCCGTTTCCAGCAGGGCGGACAGCTCCTCCAGGGTGGCGTCGTCGGCGTTCTCCTCACGGGTGAGGGCGGGGGAGTTGAGCCCCACCAGCACGGCCCGATTTATCGTTTTGGGTTGTGTCTCGTCGAACATAGCGGCTCCTTTCGGGGGCGATCAGGTTCTTTTCACGCAAAAAGCCCATGTCATAAAGACATGGGCTTTTGAAATGGCACAGCTTACGCCAGACCGTACTTCTTGTTGAAGCGGCTGACACGTCCGCCAGTGTCCACGACCTTCTGCCGGCCGGTGTAGAAGGGGTGACACTTGGAGCAGACTTCCACCTTGATGTCCTTTTTCGTCGAGCCGGTCTCGATGACGTTGCCGCAGGCGCACGTAATGGTGGTCTGCTGATAGTTGGGATGCAGGCCTTCCTTCACGGGGATTCACCTCTTTCTCATGGTTCTGGATGCTAAGGGGCATGGCGACCCCCTGTAAACGCAAAACGTATCTTACCACGGCCCACGGCAAAATGCAAGTGTTTTTTTTTGCTTTTTCGGGGATTTCATCCGCACCTCTTGCCATTTTTGCGAAAATGGTTTAAAATACGCCTGTTGGATCGTTCAACAGCCCATAGAGACGGAAAGGAGAACCCCATGAAAAGACGATTCTTCGCGCTGCTGCTGGCTCTGGCCATAACCGCGGCGCTGATCCCCACGGCCTTTGCCGCCGCCTTTACCGACGTGCCCGAGGGCGCGTGGTACGCCGACGCGGTGGAGTGGGCCAGCAGAAAAGGATATGCCGCCGGCACCTCCGACACCACATTTTCCCCCAACACCGACTGCACCCGCGCCCAGTGCGTCACCTTTCTGTGGCGGGCCCATAACAAGCCGGAACCCAAGTCCACGGTGAGTCCCTTCACCGACGTGACCGACCCCAACGCCTACTACTACAAGGCAGTCCTCTGGGCGGTGGAGGAGGGCATCACCACCGGCACCTCCGCTACCACATTTTCCCCCAACGCCGTCTGCACCCGCGCCCAGGCGGTGACCTTCCTGTGGCGGGCCGCGGAGAAGCCGGAGGCCGCCGTGGACGCCCCCTTCACCGACGTGAAGGACAGCGACCAGTTCGCCGGCGCCGTGGCCTGGGCCTACCAGGAGGGCATTGCCCAGGGGAAACCGGGGGCCGCGTTCGCGCCCTCATCCTCCTGCAGCCGCGCCACCATCGTCACCTTCCTGTACCGCGCCGCGGCGGAGGGATAAATCCCGCGGATCAGAGAGCGGCCAGCCGGTCACACCGGCCGGCCGCTCTTTTGCTGTCTGTCACACCTCGATCTCCCGGCCCAGGGCGAAGAACCACAGGTACCGGTGGGCGACGGTGACCCCCGCCGCCTCGGCCAGGGCGCGGCTGTACGCCTCCAGCTGGGGCCGGTACTCCTCCGCCCGGGCCCGGACGGTGCCCTCCGTGACGCGATCCGTCTTGAAGTCCACCACCGTCACGGAGCCGTCCGCCTCTGCGAACCAGCAGTCCACCACGCCCTGGAGGAGGACTTGTTCGCCCCCCTCGGCGCCGGGGTAGTAGTCGACCGCCGGGGCCAGCAGGGAGAATTTGAACTCCCGCTCCACCCGGGCGGCGGCCTTGAGCCGCTTTCCCAGATCGGAGCGGAAAAATGCAAGAATGTCGTCCGGATCCACCGCCTCCCCCTGCCGGGGGGTGATGAACTGGCCGGCGACCAATCGCGCGATCTCCTCCGCCACCTGTTCCCGGGCGGCGGTTTTTTCATAGTCGAGGTACTGCATCACCATGTGGAGGGCGGTGCCCCGCTGGGCGGCGGTGAGGGGCCGCTCCCGCTCAAACACCGGCCGCCGCAGCGCGGCGGACAGGGGCGCGGGACGGTACTCCGCCGCCTCCTCGGCGGCCTCTTTGTCCTTCTCCCGGCCCTTCAGCTGGGTGGCGGTGAGCTTGGAGGGCATATCCGCCGACACGCGGTGGGGGTACTTCCAATTGAGAATGTCGACCAGGTCATCCGGCAGAGCCGGACGGCCCGCGCCGGAATCGTCCTGCGCCCCGGCCGGCCGGGGCTTCTCATATGCCTGCCCGGACAGCATACGGATATCCCAGGGCAGGCCCTCGTCCCGGGGCGGGATGGGCCGGGGGACGTCGGGATCCGTCCACAGCGCCCCGCTGTCGGAGCGGCACAGCGCCGGGGCCAGCACCCAGCCGGACATGGCGTTCACGTCCGCCATCTGCCGGGGGGAGGGGGGGCATTGCGCCTGTGCCGCCAAGGAGGAGAGCGAGCCCATCCGGCCGTTGACGGCGGCGAACAGGAACAGCTTGTGCTCGGCGCGGGTCATGGCCACATAGAGCAGACGCATCTCCTCCGCCCGGAGCTGCCGGCGCAACCCCAGGGCCACCGCGTCCCGCGCGATGGTGGTGTACCGGAGCATCCGGGCCCGGTCGGTGCGTTTGGGGCCCAGCCCCAGCTCCGGGTGGAACAGGATGGTCTGGCGGGCGTCGGACTCGTTGAACTGCCGCTCCAGCCCGCACAGGAACACCACCGGGAACTCCAGCCCCTTGGACTTGTGGATGGACAGGATCCGCACCCCGCCCCCCTCGCCGGAGGGCACCGGCACGGGCACGCCGTTCTCCATCATCCGGGTCAGGTGGAGCAGAAAAGCCATCAGGCCCCGGTGGCCGCCGCTCTCGAACCGCACCGCCTCGTCGTACAGCGCCATCAGGTTGGCCCGGCGGAGCTGCCCCTGGGGCATGGCGGCGAACACGGCGGGCACGTCCAGCCTGCCGTAGAGGTACCACAGCAGCCGGTGGCTGCTCTCCTCGGCGGCCAGCTCCCGCAGTTCGGACAGCATCGTGAGGAACTCCGCGCAGTCCTGTTCCCCCCGCGCCGCGCCGGCGGCCAGACAGTCGTAGACGGCGCCGCCGCACCCGGCCCGGAGATACGCCAGCCGGTCGGGGGTGAAGTGGAACAGGGGGGAGCGGAGCACCGCCAGCAGGGGCACGTCCTGCCGGGGGTTGTCCAGCACTTGCAGCAGCGCAATGGCGACGGAAATCTCCGTGGAGCCGAAGAAGTCCCGGCCGCCGTCCGCCCGCCAGGGGATGGACAGCTCGTCCAGGGCGGCGGCGTAGTACCGCAGCACCGGCCCCGGCGAGCGGAGCAGGATCACCACGTCCTCCGGCCGCACGGGGCGGTATCCGGCGGCCTCGCTGCCGATCTGGAGGCCGCTGTCCAGCAGGCCGCGGATGCGCCCGGCCACGGCTCTGGCCTCCACCAGATCCTTGTCCTCTTTGCCCTGCTCCGGGTCGTCGGTGAGGTCGGACAGATCCACGCAGTCCAGCTCCACGCAGTAGCGGGGGTCGGGGGCCAGGTCGGCCCGTCCGGGCCTCAGCTCCTCGGCGGCGGTGTAGTCCAGCTCGCCGCTCTCCCGGGTCATCACGTTGCGGAAGATGAAGTTGACGGCGTCCAGCACCTCCGGCCTTGAGCGGAAGTTGGCGGACAGCAGCAGCTTGCGCGGAGCGCCCTCCGCCGCGTCCTCCGCCATGGGATACCGGTCGTACTTGTCCAGGAAGATGGCGGGGTCGGCCAGCCGGAAGCGGTAGATGGACTGCTTCACGTCCCCCACCATGAACAGGTTGTGATGGCTTGCCAGCGCCCCGAAGATGGCGTTCTGCACGCCGTTGGTGTCCTGGTACTCGTCCACCATGATCTCCCTGAACTGGGCGCCTATATCCCCTGCGAGCTCGGTGGGGGAGCCGTCGGGGCCGGTGAGCAGACGGGCGGCCAGGTGCTCCCCGTCGTTGAAGTCGATGAGGTGCCGGTGGGCCTTGGCGGCGCTGAACGCGTCGCCGAACTGCGCCGTCACCTCCAGCAGCGCCGTCATGGCGGGGGAGACCGCCCGCAGGTCGTCCATGGCCTGGGCCGCCGTCACCTCGAAGCGCTCCCCCAGCTTTTTAAGCTGGGCTTTACACAGATCCCGCCGGGCCTTGACGCGGGCCTTCAGCGCCTCGTCGCAGTCGCCCTTCTTGGTGCCGATCCGGGGGAAGGGGAGGGGGAAACAGGACGCGGCCTGATCCCACCCCTCCGCCAGCGCGGCGGACAGCGACTCCAGGGCGGCGATGGTCTCGTCCAGGGAGCCGCCGTAGTTGCGCTCCAACAGGTCGTCAAAGCTGACCTCATAGCGCAGTTCATCCAGCGCCCCCCGCCAGTGGTCGGCCAGCGATTTGCCGTCCGCCAGCAGCAGACGGCCCCAGGGGGTGTCCTCGGGGAGGGCGTTCTCTGTAAAGGTGAAATCCTTGCGGCGAGCCAGGAGCCATCCCTTGGGGTCGGCCTGGGCCTGGACGCGGCCGTGGACGTCCAGAATGACGTCTTCCAGGGTCTGATCATCCCGCTCCCCGGCCAGAGCGTCGGCCAGGGCGGCGAAGGCGGGGTCATTCTGGATGTTGGCGTACCGCCCCTCCAGCACCTCCTCCAAAGCGCGGCGGCGCAGCTCGTCCCCCTCCGCCTCGTCGCAGAGGCGGAAGTCCGGATCCAGGTCGATGAGGTGCCCCCACTGCCGCAGCAGATCCAGGCAGAACGCGTCGATGGTGCAGATGGGGGCCTTGTAGACCAGGGTGGCGTTGCGGCGGAGGTGGGCGTCCCCGGGCCTCTTTGCCAGCAGGGCGTGGATGGCGGCGGCGATGCGGCTCCGCAGCTGGTCGGCGGCGGCGTTGGTGAAGGTGATGACCAAAAACCGGTCGATGTCCTCGCCCTGTTCCACCCAGGCCATCAGCCGCTCCACCAGCACCCGGGTCTTGCCGGAGCCGGCGGCGGCGGCCACCAGCAGATCGCCGCCCCGGTTTTCCACCGCGGCCCGCTGTTCTCTCGTCAGCTCAAATGCCATGGCCGTCCTCCTCTCCATCCCGCCTGGCATGCCGGTTCCAGAACTCGGCGGCGCTGATGCCCCGGCGGTAGCGGTACCGGTCGCCGCATTCCTCCTCGAAGTG
>CANQZJ010000030.1 GCA_947628315.1 uncultured Oscillospiraceae bacterium | reverse complement strand
ACACTGCTTTGCAGCTTAATATTGAGATCGATGGTTCTCCTCTTCCTGAGACTACAATGATCTCTACACCGAGTGCTGAAAACTCGTTTAATAATGTTTCTGCCAGCACTTATATTGGTAATCAGGCAACTAAATGTAACTGCTGTCCTGGCAACGTCAGTATCTCTGTGGTGAATACCGGTACGGAGGCAGTTACTGTTGCTGCTAATTCTAAGCTCTCTGCTCGCAGAATCGGGTAGGAGGTGAAGCAAATGAAGGATTTAGCGAAAGCTATGGAGGCCTGCGAGAAATTCGATGAAATGAAGGAGGAGTTTATCTCATCTCTCTGTGCTGCCATGAAGTCAAGAGGACTTGAGCAGATGGACACTAAAGAGGTCGGCGAGGCAGTAGACATCATCAAAGACTTCGCGGAAGCCAAGAAGTATTGCATGGAAGCTCTGTACTATCAGAAGGTAACAGAAGCCATGCTGTCTTACGAAGAACCTAGGTACGGATATAATAACCGCAGATACGGCAACGGTCAGTATGCTCCTAAAGGTATGGGCTCGTACGGTTACAACGGTAACACGGGTATGAGAATGGATCCAGTTTACGACGAGGACTGGAACATAATGGGATATGACATGAATAACCGAAGTGGATCTAGTATGACTTCTTCTGGCCGTGGACGTGCTGGGTCTGACAATATGACTACAAATAACAACAGTGGCTATCATAATACGAATACACAGTGGATACCTGCCGGAGGAGAAGACTACGATCCGAGATACGGACGTTCGTACAACGAATTCTGCAAGAACCGTAAGTTCTATACTGCTACCAAATCTGAAGAAGAGAAGCGTCAGATGGATAAGCATGCAGAGGAACATGTACAGGACATTGTCGTGTCAGTAAAAGATATTTGGAAGGACGCTGATCCGACTCTGAAGAAACATATGAAGGAGCAGATGACTAAACTCCTTGGCGAAATGAATGTTTAGTCTTAACGGAGTTCTTTGGCAGATCACGTTCGTAGAGCCAAACCATCCTGAGTTAGTCGATAGAACTGGACAGTTGAGAGTTGCCACTACCAATCCAGTTAAACATACGATCTTTTTGTCTCAGTCACTTCACGGTAGCTTTCTCAGAACAGTTCTTATCCATGAGCTAGGTCACGCTGCTATGATCAGTTACGATATGCTACCAGAGATACACTCAATGACAAAACCTCAGTATTGGATTGAGATGGAGGAGTATATCTGTAACATTCTGGCAGATAAAGGTACTGCGTTGATTGATATTGCTGACGGACTTTTGAACTAAAACTGGTCTCCGGTACTCAGTTAGGCTGGCCGGAGAATTCGCAGAAAAATGTATTCCTTATATAGGAAATAGGAAACAAGTACAACCCGGAATAAGGTGCTAGGTACTGGAATTGGTGTTGACAATAAAGCACTGTATGCATACAGTGTATAAGAGAGCAGCCCCTATGCGGAAGAGGAAGGATTGCAGGTAGCGGGGTTTCCTAATAGATCGAAAAAGATATTTGAATGGAGTAGTCGTATTCGAAATACAACGGTAGGACGCATACTACGTGAAGTCTATTCGAGCCTAGATAAGGTAGACGAGAGTTGTATGATAAAAAATTCTCTTATTTTTTTCGCAGATAGATCTACTCTGATATATTTTTTCGCAGATTAAGTTACTGCTTATATGGAACTATTGTTCAGATAAATGAAAGGAGTATACCTATGAGTATCGGAGTTAAAGTTGAAATGATTAAGAGGAAGCTGTTTAGAAAACACTATGAAAAAGAGCACGAAATTGAAGTTAGAACTATTAATTCATTTAATTGGCTGCTTATCGATATGGTGGATAACGGATACGCTGAGTTCTTTAATCCGAAAACTGGAGAAACTGTTTCGATTGAAGAGGCTATGGGTCTTTACAAAGAACAATTAGCAACCGAGTTAAAGGGGTCCTGAGCGGCCCTTTTATATTTTTCGCAGAAAAGTATCTCCCTTATATGGAATAATAAAAACTTTTTATAGGAGGACACATTATGTTAGACAATTTACTTAAGGAAGATATCATCGACAGAATACTTGCTGCACAGAGTATGGTACTCATGGTCGACTATGGATTCGACGCGAAACATCTTGAGTATAGCAGTTTGACTAACGATGACATTATTAAATGGCTGGCACTTTGTGAAAAGATTATACATGAAGTTGCTTATTCAGAGCATATAAGACGGTTATAGGGGAGCTTCGGCTCCTTTATATTTTTCCCCGGGTGAGATTTTGAAAACCGAATTCGCAGAAAAAGTAGTTCTCTATATAGGAATCATTAACCAATATTAAGGAGGACTAAGATATGAAGAAGATGACTATTATTGGACTGGTAGCAATGGTAATGCTTACAGGATGTGGCAAGAGCGAAATGCCGAAAACTGAGAAAATTGAGTGTCCAAGCGAGACAATTCTTACAGAGAACATTGAAACTGAAAAGACTATTGTCGAACGGACCTGGGATAACGCAGTTACGACATGGGAAGACGTTACATCTAACTGGTAAACCATTGACTTAGAAAAGAAAGGAGGTGATCTTCTTTATATTTTCTGAATTCGCAGAAATTTATTGTTCCTATATGGAACTATAGACAATGTTTGCAAAGAAAAGGAGAATAACTATGGTAAAGAAAGCACTGAAGACTATTTTGGGATTTGCATGCAACGTCTACACAGGAATTGTTATAGCGTTTGGGGTGTGTTCATCACTCTCATGCTTATACGATCTGGTAGACAGCAGGCTTACGACAGATCAGAAGGACGAAGCATTGAGCCGTAGACTGTATCCGACGAAGTTTGTAGATAAGTACATAGTTGTAGAAACAAAAGACGAGGGTGAGGCTTAGGCCTCCCTTCATTTTTATTTTTGCAGAAAGGAGTAAGACGATGAGTGACGGAGTTAAAGCTACTATATACTTTGTACTGGCGGTAATTAATTTTATAATGTATTTTACCTGGATGCTAAGGCCAACGCTCGATTATACCGAGAGCCATCGGTTTTGTGCAGTAGTATCTTTTCAAATCGCAGCAGTGAACCTTATTATGGGACTACTTCTCGCATTTTAAGTCATTCTCTATATAGGAGGTGATTTGAATGAAATGGAAACTGTTAAAGATCATAGGTCTATTACTGTTCATCTGGTTAATCACGGTATTCTTACTGGATTACGATGGAACATTCGGACTATTCATGGCGTTTATGGGGATCCCACTCATTTGGAACAGCTAAAAAGAAAGGAGAACAATTATGATTATCACTATTTGTGGAAGCTTTAAGTTTAAAGACAAGATGATTGATATTTACAAACAGCTTACTGAAATGGGACACTTGGTGTTTCTTCCGGCTATTGACTGTTCGAAACATCGACAAGAATGGTATTTGAGACTGCATTTTGAGAAAATTGCAATGTCGGATGCTGTATATGTGGTTGATGTTGACGGTTATGTCGGAGAGGCTACCAGATCCGAAATGTGTTATGCTGAAGGTATAGAGAAGATTATTCTTAGATACAGTAACCATGATTTAGGGGTCGCATAGGCGGCTCCTTTCTTTTCTTTTTCGCAGAATTATAATCTCCTTATATGGAACTAATATGAAACTTTCAGAAAGGAGAATAACTATGGATAAAACAAAATTCGTTACAAAACAGGAAATCATAAGGGATATGAAACAAATAAACAAGTGTATAGACATATTGGAAAGCCTTAGAGAAAAAGATAAATACTGGGATTCTAATATGTTTACACGAATGGAATATTTCTATACCTATGGTAAGGACATTGTAAAAGCGATAGATAGTTTAAGAGTAGTTGAATCTATGTTGGGAGAAACATATGAAGAACGATATAAGGAGAAGTCCTAACCAGGGCTTCCTTTATATTTTTTTAGGAAGGAGACCAAAAATGGACAATAATTACTGGTCGAGGCGGTTTTTATTCGGAAAAATAGAGTCTGAAAACGACTTTCAGTGCGCTATGAATGCAATTATTGCAACAAATGAGGCTTATACGGACCATTTTCGCGGATTAAATAGCTCCTTATATAGGAATTTACATAAGGAGGATAACGAAAATGATGAAATTCAAGCGAAAAATCAAGCAAAAAGTCGTTAAAGAGGGTTTTGAATACAAGAAAATTGAGTATGAAGTCTTCATATTCGACAAATTTGACATTGAAGAGGCTGAAAAATTGGCATTTGCGACTATGAACCTTGTAAACCAGATAAATAAAGTGGAATCCTGAGCGGGTTCCCTTTATATTTTCGCATAAAAATGCACTCCTTATATGAGAAAAAAGACATTTTACAGCAAAAGGAGGCTAAACTATGTTTGATTTACTGATGTTTTTCTTTATTACACCGGTTTTACTGGTTATGAAGTGGACGTATCAGCTACTTATGGGCATTAAATGGCTTATCGAGACACCTGTAAAGGCTATTTTCAGAAGATAATATAAGGAGGACACTAAAATGAAGAGTAAACTTATGAGCGTAATCGTTGGATTATCAATAATTGTAGTGGCAATCTTCGGAGCAAAGATTTTATCCGAATTGGACTACATAATCTGGTATTACTTCGTATACATGCGTTGAGTATTATAGAAAAGAAAGGAGGTGATCTTCTTTATATTTTCTCGCACATAAAAGCTTTCCCTATATGGAACTGTTAACGTATCAGAAAGGAGAGCTAATATGAGGAGTGAAAATAGCTTACGTATCAGTGACTTAGGAGTAATAAACAACATTGCGAATCTGATCATGTGCAGATTGACAGGCGGAATATGGTTAATTGTAATGATATTTGAAAGCAAAATCGGACGATTAATTGTAAGAACCCTGATTGATCTGATATTGGTCTACTTCACGCACGGTTGGTGGATGCTTATAGTAGCAATACGGGCTATGGTAACACCGATGATTAAGGATTACATGGACGATAAACGTAAACAGAAACACAAAAAGAGAAAGCACAGGAGGTCCTAAGGGGCCTTCTTTGTTTTATATTTTTTTAAAGGAGGATTTCAATATGAACGCAACTGAATTCATCAAAGTAACTGCACCGGATGACAACATTGACATCATTCGTAAAACGGCTTATACCAGACCTAGAGCGCTCTGCGCAGATCAGTTCTCTGTGTCGATCCAGGCGAATAATTATGCTTACTGTACTCCAAGACGGTGGGATGCAGACAGTTATTCTGACGTTGAGTTAGGTTTTCCGAGTCAGGAAGATGCAGCTATTACTCCGTATGCAGAGGATGACGAGGATCTGCTAAATACGGAGTATCCGTTCACGCCGATGGATGTGGTAGAGCATCTGATTGAGAAACATGGCGGAATCGTTGGGTATGTTGATATTATGACCAATCAGGTGGTTCTGTTCACTGATACGTGTGGTCCGAATGGCTGCGGTAGTAACTGATTCGCAGAAAAGTCTACTCCTTATATGGAACAAGAGTAATTGCTTTCAAGAAAGGAGTAAGGAACATGTTGGACTTAATAATCTTATTGGCTTGTATGGTAATTGCGGAGTGTATAAGACAGAAGATGACACGGCAACGTTACGATCGAGTTGAGAGAAACGTGAAGAACGATGTTTCAAGATGGCTTAAAGACAAAGACTGAAGTTCAAATGTAAGGGGATCCCTAGCGGTCCCTTTATATTTTAATTCGCATAAAAGTTCACTCCTTATATAGGAAACGTTAACTGATTTCAGAAAGGAGAACTTATTATGAAGGAAAGAATTAGAAACTGGTATTACATGTTTGTTGGAGAATTCTTTATCAAAATGTATGAACGTATCTGGTATTACAGGCAGAACAATGCCAAGTATGACTGGATAAAGAAACTTGCTGATAAAGGATTGGATGAACTTACGTGGAGTATTATTGACAATATGATGGACTTCATTCAGGAACTTAAGAAAGATGTAAACATTGACGTAACTATAACTAGTATGGATTATAGATCCCCGTTCTATTGGGGAATGACTGTTCATTGCAAATATGACGAAAAAGGTCATATGGAATATGGAGAGTTTCAACCAGTATAACGGGGAGTAATCCCCTATTTATATTTTCGCACATAAAAGCTTTCCCTATATGGAACTGTTGACTGGTATTCAGAAAGGAGTAACTGTATGAATGAGTTGAAAAAAGAAACTGTTGAAGCTCTGGAAAATGGGATCTGTCTTCAAATGGATAGACTCACTGATGAAGAGACTTTTGGTCCAAACGATTGGAACCAGATAGCGAATGCTGGAGCTAATATCTTGGACAAACTCACGAATCTCAACCAGCAGACGGAGCAGATGGCTTTAACAAGGAAAAAGAACGAGATTGAGCTGAAGAGACTTGAGATCGAGCTTAAGAAAGTCGAGTGCGATTTGGAGCGAAACAAGATTGACTCGGAGAAACTTAAGACTCAGAAAGAAATTGAGATGCGGAAGATTGAACTGGACGAAAAGAAGTTCGAGTTCGATAAGGAAGCACGACTCAAGAGTATTGATATTGAGGATAAGAAAGCTGAGGCATCTGTTGTCAATGCAAATGCAGCGACTACTAGAGCAGATAACGAGCTTAAAGCAGTAGAGATCAAGGCTACTTCTGACGTTAAGGCCGAGACCAACTGGAAGAAATACGCTGTGGAGGCGGCTAAGATAGTCATTCCAGCGGCGATATCTGTGATAACTCTGAAAGTTTGGAACGAAAAGATGGGTGAGATTATGCAGTTTGAAGAAACAGGCAAATTCTGTACTGCGGCTGCAAATAAGTTTCTGAAACTGCCTCATTTGAACGGATTCTGATTAAGCAACAGTATTGGGGAGACATAGCGCTCCCCTTTATATTTTTGAGTTCGCATAAAAATATGTTTCCTATATGGAACTGATGGCGAATTTCAGAAAGGAGAATCATTATGCTGAGAAAGAGCGTAGAAAGAATCGTAAAGTTCACGAGAGATCACAAGAACACTATCATTGAAGTAGCGGCCATTGCGAGTGCAGGCGTTAAGGTCTACAACTTCGTTAAGAGCAAGATCGACGACGAGAGAGATCGGATGAAGACGAAGGCGATGGAAGACACGATTAACGACCTGGACGGAATGAGGACTTACGGATATGTAGAGTTCAAACCGATCGATGAAACGTATGACTATCGCGACGATCGTCTCACTGCAAGAACAGTGTATGAGACCTACAAGAAAAGACATCCGTTTGGATAATTGGGGCTTTGGCCCCTTTTATTTTCTTTCGCAGATTTATTTGTCCACTATATGGAACTGGTGACTTAGATATTTGATGAAAGGAGAACGGAGATGAAGGAAAAGAAACTGGACAAAATCAAGAACTGGATTGACGATCACGCTGAGCAACTGGCTATAGCTGGTGTTACTGTGTCATCGATCGGATTATGCATGTTGTGGTATAAGGTTGGAGTTGAATCCGGAAAAGACATTGCATGTGATATTCTCGGTAATGCTACAGAAAGCATGGAAGCTGGTGGCTATGTGAAATTCTTTAATCCGTGTGATGGGACCGTAGTGGATTATCCTACTGCTGCTGAACTCTGGCTGAAGACAAGAGAACCGTGAACCATGTAAGAGGGGACTTAGTGCCCCTTTTATATTTTTAAGAAAGGAGTAACGTAACATGGAAATGAAGAAGTTTAATGGTGTCAAAGGAGATCTTACTGTAAGGATCCTTTCTAAGTTGGCTAGCAAAATTGCAAAGAACAAGCTTGGATCCGACTGTGATATATGCATCCAGGAATTGATCTTGACAACTGATGAAGAGAAGTCTATTGTAAGACTCGGAGTAAGTGCAACGGCAACGATGCATGCTGACGACATTGAGAAATTGATATTTCAGGGAGGGAAAAGAAATGATTAAAGAGACATTGGAGAAAGCTAAAGCTGCGGTTAAGAAGTATCATCTGGACTATCTGGGAATTGCTGCTGCGGGAGTCGCTATTGGATTGGTTGGACACAAGCTGTATATGGATTATTTGGCAAATATGGATTTTGACTCAAGCATTGGAGTTGAACCGTATCTGCTTGATGGAAGTATTCCTGGTGTCAAATGTAACGTTTACAAAGAGCTGTCGAATGGTAAGTCGTTACTGTCACACAGCTTGATATTCGACGGAAAACGTTTCTATGAGTTCAGTAATACATGTTTTGATTGTCTCAAAGAAGCTATGATAGAGAAGGACGATAATGAATAGCGCTGACAGGCGTGTAGTCGGTATAATTGAGGAGCTGGTCAAGCACATTAATGAGACGTATGTCAAGTCTAGCTTTCCGTATATGGGCAATGACTATCTGTATCAGTATTCTGCAAAGAAGTGGGCTGCGATGGAGTTTTATTCTGAAATAATGAATAAGGCTCCTCATACACCTACTGATTTATATTTGATTGCAGAGTTCTTTGTGCGGAAGATGAATTCACTGTCTAGTAAAGACTACATGTTTTCTGTAGCGTATGATACAGCAGTAGAATTGTACGACTTCATAATAGGAGTGTGATATGAGTGTAGAACAGATAAAAGAGCTCATAAAGACTGTCTATACCGGTTATGATTTCAAAAAGAGACTAGACAATATGAGCGATCAGCAAATAATGGCAATCTACTATCGTTTGAAGAGAACTGGTAGGTTGCCATAGAAAGGAGTGAAAATGAACGATACATTACAATGGATATTGTTGCTATGGCTTATAACAGTTATTGCAACTAGCGTTTGTACGATCTTTAGTATTAACAAGTTAGATAACTTTGTTTCTACTCCAAAAGATTTGTATGATACTACGAATTTTAACTGGCTTGGAGTCATGCTGTTGTACATCCTGTATGTACTAATCTTTCCATTAATGTTTATCTTTAAATTCATTTACTGGATATTCCACGCAGGAAGGGGTGATTGAAAATGTTTGACTTAGTTATTGAGATTTTAACGTATACTTATCTTACAGTAATACTGGTAACGGCACTCTGTACGATCATTTCGTATGACCATGTGTATGATCCGAGTAACAAAAGTCCATTTAGTATTCATGCTACAACAGATCTGAATTGGATGGGATCGTGGTTACTGTTTCTAATTATGGCAGTAGTGAATCCGCTTCTGTATCTATTGATATTCGTTAACTGGATCTGCCATACACATCCTAAGAAATGGAGGTGGATTCATAAGAAATGAAATGGTTAATTTTAATATACTTTATGCTGACACTGGTATGCTTCTGTGCATCAGTTACTGACATTGAAGGTTGGGCTTATCGGTTCAGGGAAACAAAAATGCAGAGGATCTTGAGATGGATCTGCATAACTGTAGTTAATCCGTTATTCACAGTAATGTACTGGGGATGCTGGATATATGTCTTTTACTGGCAGAAAAAAGATTCAAAGAGAAGGAGGAAATTCTAATGATACTTATTGATCCAAGTTATGAAATCCTGGCTATCTGCTGTGGCGATGAACAGTTATCATTGATTGAGAACGCTGGCCGTACCTGCTACAAATCCGTTAATCAGGGTGGAGAAGAATCTACAAGATCTTTCGTGAAGGCTATTGTCAAGAGAGGACACGAGTCAGTACTGGAACACTCTCTGATGACAGTTAAATTCATCTGCGACAGAGGCGTGTCTCATGAGATTGTAAGACATCGGTTGGCTAGCTTCAGTCAGGAGAGTAGTAGATACTGCAATTACGCCTCTGATAAGTTTGGTAATCAGTTGACTTTCATCATTCCGTCAATGTTCTCTTTGGACAGCGAGGGTTTTGAGGCATGGAAACGAGCTATGCTTACTGCTGAGGACAGTTATCTTGAACTGATTCATCTTGGCTACAAACCAGAAGAGGCCAGATCTGTGTTACCGAATAGCATTAAGACAGAGATCGTAATGTCAGCTAACTTCCGTGAGTGGAGACATTTCTTCCAGGTAAGAGCTGCTAGATATTCTGGTAAGGCTCACCCTCAGATGGAAGAACTCGCTAGACCGTTACTGAGAGAAGTGCAGAAGAGGGTGCCTATCGTGTTCGATGATATTTTGGTACCAGCGGATTAAGGAGAAGCTATGAATTCAAGTAAATTTAAAATTCTTTTTGAAAATGCATCGGCATCTTTATCTGAAGATCGTTTCGATTGCTTGATAGATGAATCAATATATGCCGAATCCTGGTATGATACTGATTCAACTCTTACTCATTTGCATTTTATCTGTATGGAAGAACTCAGTGAATTGATTCAAGCCATATCTAAGCAAATGCGAACCGGAGACTATATGTATGGCTTAATCGAAGAAATGGCGGATGTTCATATTGTGCTGAAATATCTAATGAGAATATATAATATTAGTGAGGCCAGTATGAAGCGGGCTATTAACGTGAAACTCGATCGTCTGGAACGTAAACTAGATAGTGAGGGATACTATGAATAGACGAGCAGAGAAAAAGAGAAAGACAGTAAGGTTCGCTATAACTTTACTGCTGAGGAAGTGGATAACCTTGTCAAAGAAAGAGCTGGTAAAATGCTTGAGCAGATTAAGATAGAAGCATTAGAGGAGGGTAACTATGAACGAATCCGTAAAGAGTAGATTTGAGACGTTTCTGATGACTTCAGTAACAACCAAGAGACCTACTGAAGCCAATGATATTGCTGTGAATCTCATGGTTATGCAGGAGTATATCCGGTTTGCTAATCCTGGGAAGATTGACAGTGCTACTGTTGAGAAGAAATACAAAGAGATCATTGACTGGATCTACAACGGAGGTGATAACAGTGGACTGTAATAAATTCATCAGCGAATGGAAAGAAGCTAAGCCTGCTGTTAATACTGACAGAAGAGATGATCTTATCATGCAATCACTTGAAGCTGATAGAGACTATGACCACATTCCAATTATGTGCATGGAGGAAATGTGTGAACTGTCACAGGCTATCAGTAAATCCATTCGGAAAGGCCCGGAGTGCATGCATATGAATCTGATTGAAGAGATGGCGGATGTGATTATTGCATTAAGCTATTTATATTACAGATTCGATGTTTCTCCGGATGAAGTTGGCAAGGCTATCAATGTAAAGCTTGACCGGTTAGAGAGAAAACTGAAAGAGAATGGTCGATATGAGTAACGTTAGAGCTGAAATGAGACGTATGTCACGGCAGAAAGAGAAGGATTCAAAAGTCCGCTATAACTTTACTGCTGAAGAAGTTGATAAACTAGTTAAAGAGCGATCTGGTAAAATGCTTGAGCAGATTCAGATAGAAGCATTAGAGGACGGCATCGGAGCAGCGATGGTGCTTCTTCTGACTATACCAATGTCTATACTGCGCGATGAGTATTGGCCTAAGAGCTATAAGCAGAAATTACCTAAGTTCGCTGACCAGATTATTGATATGATGAATAAGTGGGAGTCAGGTGAAGTCGATCTTGAGCAACTGCGTGAGGATATTTGGAATGATGCCGGTATACGCATTGAGAGAGACTTCATCGACAAAGAGACAGAAAGGAGAAAGCAGAAGACATGTCGGACACAATTAAATTAATTGACGGATTGGGAAGAGTTGTTGAATTCAAAGACGATGAAAAAGAACACAATGTATTCGGTTTCGATACAGATGGTAAGCCATATAATCTTCCGAATTGCCAGAGAAGAAAAGATGATCTCATTGTAGGAATTCGCGGTGCTGCTATGCATATCTACAAAAGAGCTGAGAAGTACGTGGACGAACTCACTGATCCGAGCAGTACTTTCATCAGCATTGAATTTGACGAGAACGGAGTACCATCTGTAAGCGTTAACAAGAGTGAACACGTGGTTACTCCGGAGCATGTGGAAAATTCGCTTGATATTAAGCAGATGTGGAGGGAAGAAGATTGTTAGAAAAAGATAATAGACCGGTTGTTTGTTTCGATTTCGACGGAGTTATTCATTCCTACACATCTGGATGGAAAGGCGTTGATGTCATTCCTGATCCACCGGTTGAAGGGATTAAAGAAGTTATTGATAAACTTAGAAAGGACGGATACAAAGTTGTTATCTGCTCTACTCGGTGTGATAGGACTCAGGCAATGGTTGCTATGATGTACTGGCTGATAGATAATAAGATCTATGTCGATAGCTTTACAAACAAGAAGCCGCCTGCTGTCTGCTATGTGGACGATCGTGCTATCCGGTTTGATGGTAAAACTGACGGACTCTATGAGAAGATCAAAAGTTTTGAAAGTTATTTGCAGAAAAACAAGAAAAAGAAAAAGGAGAAGAAAAAGAAATGACTGAACAGGAAAAGAGAATCAGTTCCCTTAAAGACAACATTGCAATGGCTATGGTTGCACTTATCCGCAATCTGGATTCGATTGTTGCATTCGACGACAGACCAATGCAGATCGTTATTGAATCCTACCCATATCAGGATTCAAATATTAACTTTTACAGATTCAATCCGGCCGACAAAGCAGTTGCCAAAAGTGAGGTGAGTACTAATGAGCAATCAGAAGATCATTGATTTCGACAAATGGTGTAAGACCTGCGTAAATAAAGACCTATTGGCTGAGGAAGATCCTTGTAATGAGTGCCTTACCTGTCCTGCTAGATTTGAAAACTCTGCACCTCTGCATTATGTGAAGAAAGACGAGGATTGATATTCGCAGAAATTAGTGCTTCCTATATGAGAAAGGAGGTGCTAACATGAAAGAAAATGCTAAGATTATATGGTCAGTAGTTTGGAGAATGTTTGCGGTTGGCGTGCATAGTACGGTTGTTGTAACCACTATGACAGACTTGATCGACATCATTCAGGGAAAAAATTGATCAACTGTAAACTTAGGGGGATTCTGATTGCAGAGTCCTCCTTTCATTTTTTGCAAAGGAGTGAAGACATGAAACTTCCGGAAGTTATTGATATTGTAAAGAACTTCGAGGCAGATAACCATACCCGTATTCTTACTGGTTGTGCTGCTGCGGCGATGATCGGAGCTGTGCTGTGTGCGTTTAAAGCAGGCTCTGTAGTGGCTGACATCATCAAGGGTAGGAAACGTGAATCGGAGAATGAACTGCTCGATTTGCAGGATGGGCGTGTTACTAAAGAATCCTTTGATATTCAGCAGAAAGAAAACAACAAAAAGACTATTGTCAAGGTTGCAAAGACTGTAGCACCTGCTGTTGGCTTGGCTGGCGTGTCGTTACTGCTGATGATCAAAGCACAGAAAGACAACGAATCTGTTATTGAATCATTAGGTGTATCCTTGGCGGCTAGTAAAGTGGCTAACGACAAACTGATGGAAACTGTAAAGGCACAGAAATCCGCTGAAGAAAAATTGCTCGGGGAGCCAAAAGCTAAAGCCGTTCAGGAAGAAACTGTTAAAGAGAAGCTTGGTTCTGATAGGGTGCCAGACCCCGATCCGATTAACCTTGAGCATCTGAAGGGAGGTGGTGTATTATATTATGATCTGGTTATGGATAAATACTTTGAAGGTCCTCTAGGTATCGTGGATAAGGGCATTAGTGAGTGCACAATAACTGCTATCCAGGATATGGCGGTAAGTGTGAACGAGTTTTATGATGCAGTTGGTAGCAACTTTCACCCCAAGTTTGGCGATATACTGGGATGGAGGGCTGAGGATATTGGACCTAACGGGATTCTTATTTCCAAGACCTCAATGTTGACAGAATCTGGTAAGCCTTGTGTCTGTTTAGACTATGACTTTCACTTGCTTACCGAGAACTTTCTTTGACTGGCTGTAGATTGATATTCGCAGAAAAACTTATTCCCTATATGGGAACGTGATGTTCTACATTATTAAAAGGAGGTATCATTATGGATACAATGGAACTTATGAACGAAGAAACTGTTAACACGGCGACTGATGCACTGAGTACTGCTGGCACGGCTATTGCAAACGCAGCGAGCGCGGCTATTCAGGCGGCACCGGAGATTCGTTACGTAGAGGTTCCTGTCGAAGGACCGGCTAACATCGGAGCATTCTTCCTTGGAGCAGCGGCGACTGGAGTGGCAGCACTTCTGGGATTCGCTGGCATCAAGCTGAAGAAGAGACACGATGCGAAGAAGGCGGCAAAGACAGAGCCTACTGTAAAGACTGACGGGAGCATTGAAGGCTACGAGCGCAAGACCGAGCAGGCTGAAGCACAGCAGACAACAGAGCCAGGTCACGTTGATGCAGAACCAGTAAAGGGTGAAGTTGTTGACAAGAAACCTGAAAAGAAATAGAACATGAGTTCACAAGGGGGCCTAGTGTCCCCTTTATTATTTTTGAAAGGAGTATAATATGGCCAAGAAAACTTTCACTGTCGAAGTAACCATGAATGAACGATGGGTTGATGACTTCTGTTCAATGTTGAAATATATGGAATACTGCGGCAATGCTGGTCATTCAGATATCGTTGGGTTCTTCTCTGACGGAGATGGAGATTACAGACCGTCGTTTGATATTCACACTGATTATAAACTGAAACATGGCCGCTTTGCTGTAGAAAATGAATTGCCTGATTTGGATGTAATCTTTGATGCTGAATAAGAAAGGAGTACGTTATGAGAAAGGTTAAATTAGTTGATGTTGCTATTGGAGCACTTGCTGGAACCGGTGTTTGGGGCAAACTGCATAATGTTCTGAATAATCAATACATGCAGACAGATCTCGTTACAACTGTTGGATTCGAGATTGCTTCGTTTATTGCTGGTTGTGTAGTTTCTCTTAAGTGTACTAATTGGAGTGCTGATACGAGAGAAACTTTAACCAGAGCCTTTGACAAAACTATGAGCAGTAGATATTCGTCACCTAAGGAGGGTTGATTATGCCGTTTATTGATCCAAAAAAGTATCCGTCGAACTCTAAGTTCGTACAGAATCAGAACAACAATCCGCCTCCGCCGCCACCTAATCCGCAGTATCGACAGCAGAATATTCCGAGACAGAAGCAGGTGGTTCCGAATAATGCAATGGCTAACCGGAAAAAATCGCTGGTGGATGAGTTTAAAGATAGTATCATCAGCAAAGAGCACGTAGACGTTGGTAGCTATCTGGTGCATGATGTCATTGTACCAACCATACAGAATACTGTGCTCGACTTCCTGTCGATAAAGTTCTTTGGCGCGAGTCAGTTGGGACGCAACAGAGCACCGGTTGGAAGGAGCTTATTCGACTACGGAAGACAGATATTCGGTTACGGCACACAATATCAGTACGGAACAAATTATGGTTCCAACTACGGGTACGGCAGAACTACTGGATATCCTAACGGAACACCACAGCCTGATCCGCAGAACTATAAGGTTGACTACCGGAATATAATTCTGCTGAATCCGGATGACGCTAAGGCTGTCGTTGATAGTATGCGTCAGAGGATATTCCGTTTCAATGAAGCTACTGTATCTGATCTGTATGGTGCGGTAGGTATTACTGCGTCGTATACTGATGATAACTGGGGTTGGACCAATGCTAATGATATTGGCATCAAGCGAGTGCCTGAGGGATGGCTTATTGATGTAGCTGATGCCAAGTATCTGCCTAGGTAGGTAGTCAACTGTAAGAGGGGAGTGAAGATCTATGGCGATTACTGGAGTATCGTATAGAAGAGTTAATGGAACTATTGAGCCGATTGATATTCTGAAGGAGGGAAAAGCTATGGCTGCAAGAAACACAAAACTGAGCACAAGAAAGGAAGTTAAGACGCCAAATGATACTGTCACTGAGAGTGAATACATAAATGGTGGCTATATGGTTGCTGATAAGAATATTGAGTCTGACAAACTGGATGCGATAGTCAACGGTGTTTTGTACGACAACATCAGCAATCCGGATCATTATACTGCTGGCAGGAAGTATGAACCGCGTAAGGTCATCATGGACTGGGATCTGAACTTCTATCTGGGAAACGTTGTTAAATACATCAGTCGTGCCGGACGTAAGGGTGATGCATTAACAGATCTGAGAAAAGCTAAGCAGTATCTGGAGTGGGAAATTGAAAGACTTGAAGAAAGAGAGGTAAAATAATATGAAGTGGTTTAATACTATCTGTAATGCCATTGGAGATGGATTCATTGATATTGGCAGAGAAGTGGACTATCATAAGCCTGCTATCTTTGTTGGGCTTGGCGTCATTGGTATGGGTTTAACTATTGTGTCTGCGGTTAAGAGAAGTCGTAAACTTGATGATATTCTGGATGAATCTGAAAACCGGAAGTACAACATCGAAACCATTGACTCATACATTGAGCAGTACGGACGAGAGAATACCGCCGATGTGTACGCTGCTGAGTATGGCGAGGATAAGCGTAAACTGGTCATGACCTTCGATAAGAAGCACGAGTTACTGAATGACAAGATAACTGTGGCGGTTGACACGGTAAAATTATTTGCCCCTACAGGCGCGTTATTTGCCGTTTCTAGCCTTTCTATTCTGTACGGGTATAAAGTATTGTCTGGACGGTTTGCAGGGGCTGTAGCGGCCTTTAACGGCGTCTCAGAGGCATTCAGAGCGTACAGAGAGCGTGTGCAGAAAGAGCAGGGAAATAGTTGGGACACTTACTACATGACTGGACAGAATAAGCCAGTCCCGGAGGTTGAGATAACTGATGAAGAGTTTCTTGAACCGAAGCCTGGTGATCTAGTCGAGGGCGAGATGGACGAGGATCGGTTAATTGAGGCAGACGAACTGGTTAACTGTATGCCGGAGTCCGGTTTGCCGAATCAGTATTGCTTCTACTTTGGACCGAATAGTCCTCTGTGGACTGGTAACCCGGCTATTGATATGCTGACCCTTAGAGGAAGACAGAGCATCTTTACTGATAGGCTTATTGCCAAAGGTGCGGTAGTTCTGAATGAGGTATTAGATCATCTGGAACTCGGCATTACTCCTGGCGGTGCAGTAACTGGTTGGATCAAAGGAAACGGCGATAACAAGGTAGACTTTGGTCTGGATAAGATTGAAATGGATCCGTCTAGGACTATCTGGTGTAAAGACGACAAAGCAGTGTATATTCTCGAGTTTAATGTGGATGGGGTGATTTACGATAAACTCAACCGAGTTAAGTAACACATAATTACCATACCCATGAGGGCAGTAGTATAATAGCAGACTTACGGCAGGCCTGGTATTCTGTGTAGATATTACTGCCCTCGAACCCAAGAAAGGAGAACCGGACTATGGATATTAGAGGAGTATTTCCATTCATAAGTGGTATTCTCTGCGGTGCTGGAGGTACTGCTGTGATATTGGATAGGTATTACTGTGAAAAATATGAAGAACGTATGAAACTGGTAGAAGCGAATCTGCTTGACTATTACAAGAACGAGCGTGTCAGAGAAAAACTGGAAGAGAAGAAGAAAGAGTACTTTGCTACTGGTGAAGGGACCAATACCGGTAGAGATAAAGGTATACTGCCGAAAGAAGAGAGAATCCGAATTAAAGACGACTGGTCTATTGACAAAAGCGAGTTTTTCGATTATACTAAGTTCTACACTCAGAAGCAGACTGATTCATTGATAATTGCTGAGCCTGAGAAGTCTATTGATACGGTATCTGATGAGAGTCAAGCGGAGATTAATGAGTACTCCAAAGAGATCAGGAGGTCATCTATGCCTCCGAGAATCCTCTCTGATAGGGAGGCTGCGATGATACCGGATGACGAGTATACTACTGTTAAGCTGTACTACTATATGTACGATGACACAGTAGTGGCTGAAGGAGAGGACCTTGAAGCTCCATGGAGAGTTATTGAGGAGCCAGAGAAACTGATTGGAGAATGCTTAACTAAACACGGCTTTGACTCCAACAGTGACGAGATGCTGTATGTCATTAACAACCAACTGAAAGAAGTGTACCACATAAAGAAGAAATGGGCCAATTATAGGTCTTAATTTTTTCTGTAGAAAGGAGGGATTGATATTTGATAAGTATAAAAGATGAAGGAATAGATCCTCTTATGTGGGAAGAATACCGCAAGTGGTTACTGTATAAAGCGTGGTTTGACAAGAAGAATTACGAGAAATTAACTGTGTTTCTGCATCAATTAAACTACCACTACGTCATTGAGACTAACCCTGAAAGACTTGCTACTGGCTTCACTACACTGTGGGATAAAGGTGGTCCTATTGATATTCGTGGACAGTTTAACAAGTGTTCTGACTACCCTGTTAAGTTCCCAGAATATGACATTTTGTACCCTATCGGAGACGAAGCTGAGCATCATGTAAGCTGTTCTGTACTGGAAGAAATGGTCAGAATTGCCTTTTCTGAGGAGGAATGCCACATGGGAATTTGGGTAAAAGATGAGGATTTAGGGGCGATTGAGTACCGGAAAAGAGGCGGAAAATACTCCAATACTGCGATAAGAATTGACCGTGGACCACACCTTTTTGAGGTATTTTTGATGCATTTAGGGCTCCTAAAATACGATGATTTGACCTTTTCTGGCAATGAGGAAGTGGTGGATTTCATCGTTCAACGGTGGCTAAACAGGGAATTTGAGCGTGATGGAACCGGTGGAATTGTGCCTGTTCCAGGTACTGATTTGGACCAAAGAGTCATTCCGATGAGCTCTCAAATCTCTGAATATGCTGTTGCTCACACTTTTGGATACTGTTGGAATCCTGTCTATCGACACAAAAGATTCGACTGTGGGAGAGAATAATATAAAAAAAAATTTTAAAAGTGTAAAAGTAAAAGTAATTTTTTGAGAACAATTGCGTTTTTAACTGCTCAGAAGGCCATTTTGCTTATAAAAAAAAAATTTTTTTTTAGACCTTTTAAAAAAGTATTAAATTTTAATATATATATAAAGGGTTGAGAGGGGTCAATTTAGCGGGTTTTCCGCAATTTAGGAGGTGATTTAGCAAAAATGCTAGATTTTGTTGATATTTCTCTAAGTTTTCGCAAAGACATGTGCACAGTTCGTCCGAACTTCATCGGATACAACACAGAAGACATAATGTTTCGAGGCGGAGACTTTTATGCAATCTATGATTACGAGACTGGGTTCTGGACGAAGGACTTCAGAAGAGCTTGCGAGCTCATAGATAAAGAATTGATCAGAAAAGTATACGACGAGAAAAAATTCGATAAGAGTCAAACTACAATAAAGTTTTTAAAATACTTTAACTCAGATTCATTGAGTTTATTTAAGCGTTTTTGCAGAACTATGTCCGATAACTATATTGAGTTGGACAGAGATTTATATTTTGCCAATGACGTAATTACAAAGAAATCGTATGCAACGAGAACTTTACCTTATGCTTTAACTGAAGCGGATTGCACGGCATACACAGAATTGATATCTACTCTTTACAATCCAGAAGAACGAACAAAGATTGAATGGGCAATCGGTTCAATAATAAAAGGGGACAGCAAAGACATACAGAAATTCTATGTATTCTATGGAGCTCCTGGAACAGGTAAGAGTACAATCCTTAATATTATAAATATGATATTTCAAGGATATTCGGCATCTTTCGATTCTAAGGCTTTGGCTAAAGGGTCTGACTTTGCTCTTGAAACTTTGAAAGATAACCCTCTGTTAGCAATAGAACACGAGGGTAACTTCAAACAGATAGAAGACAACCGAAAAATAAACGCGATTGTATCACACGATACCATTAGTGTAAACGAGAAATACAAATCACAGTATGCTCTCAAGTTCAGAACGACTCTGTTCATGGGAACTAACGAACCAGTTAAGATAACTGACGCGAATTCTGGTCTTGTTAGAAGAATGGTAGTTATAGTTCCATCAGGAAGGAAAATAGAAAAAGGAAGATATTTAGAATTGATGGACCAAATACAATATGAGCTTGGAGCAATAGCGTATCGTTGCCTTGAGGAATACGAGAGGCTTGGTCCGAGATACTACGACAATTATATTCCTGTAAGCATGATTGAGAGTACGAACCATTTCTACAATTTTATGCTTGATAATCTAGATTTCTTTTCAGATCCAGAAGGGGTACTGCTTTCAACTGCATGGCTTCGTTATAAGAACTATTGCGATGACTGCAATATACCTTATCCGATGCAGAAGATGTCATTCAAGCAGGAACTTAGATCGTATTTTAAAAAAATGGAGGATCCTAAATCTAATCGATCTTACAGATACGAAGGCCTTTTGATGAATAAATTCAAGTCAGAAGATACGCCGGTTCCAGAACCAATACCAGACGAACCTCAGTCATGGCTGGCATTCGGGTCTACAGAGTCTATCTTCGACAAAGAGTACACTAACTGTCCTGCACAATACGCTACAGAAGACGGGAAGCCAATGATGAAGTGGGAACGATGTACAACAAGGCTCATTGATATTTCAACAGAAAAACTCCACTATGTCATGCCTCCAGGTAATATGATAGTAATTGACTTTGACTTGAAGGATGCAGACGGAAATAAGTCATATGAACTTAATTATGAGGCAGCATCCAAATGGCCGCCAACGTATGCAGAGTTGTCTAAGTCAGGAGCAGGCATTCATCTGCATTATATTTACACAGGCGATGCCTCTCAACTCAGTAGAATCATAGCACCAGATATTGAAGTTAAGGTATTCGTTGGTAATGCGTCACTCAGACGTAAGCTTACCAAATGTAATACATTAGCTATAGCAACATTAAGTTCAGGTTTACCATTGAAAGGAGTGAAACGTAAAATGCTAGACGGTAACACGATCAAGAACGAGAAGCATCTTAGGGCATTGATATTTAAGTCATTGCGGAAAGAGAATCTCGGACACACCAAACCGGAGATCGACTTCATACAGTTCTTACTAGAGAAGGCTTACGACTCTGGCATGGAGTATGATGTAACAGATTTGAGGCCAGCGATTCAGGAGTTTGCCTTGAGCAGTACCAATCAGGCAGAGTATTGCTACCAGACAGTAGATTCTATGAAGTTCAGATCAGAAGAGGTGGCAGAGAATTTGCTAGATGATGAATACCTTGACCCACCAGTAGATGAGATCTGTACACTGGTGCCACAGGAGAAGATTTCAGGAGACTGGATTATTATATTCGATATAGAGTGCTATATTAACCTCTTTCTTATTTGCTGGAAGATCAAAGGAAAGCAGATGGATCCTATCAGAATGTACAACCCAACACCAGAAGAAGTTGAGGATCTGTGTAAGTTAAAACTTGCAGGCTTCAATAATCGTAAGTATGACAATCATTTGTTGTATGCCAGAATGCTTGGTTATGACAACCAGCAGTTGTACGACTTAAGTCAACGGATAATTAACGGAGACAAAGACGACAACTCTGTTTTGTTTGGTCAGGCGTTCAATATTTCCTACACAGATGTCCTTGACTTTCTGTCTTCACAGAATAAGATGGGACTCAAGAAGTGGGAGATTAAGTTAGGTATACATCATCAGGAGATGGATATTCCTTGGGATCAGCCTATACCAAAAGAACTGTGGCCGAAACTCGGTGACTATTGTTGCAATGATGTTATAGCAACCGAAGCAGTATGGGATTACGTTGAAGGAACTGATTGGAAGGCACGACAGATATTAGCAGACCTCTCAGGTCTTACAGTAAACAATTCAACGAATCAACACACAGCACAGATAATCCTTGGCAACGATAAGAACGCAGCATCTCAGTTTGTATACACAGATCTGTCTACGATATTCCCAGGATACAAGTTCAATAAATTCGGGTTTCCGAAAGATGCTTATGATCCTGGTGCTAAGATGGTTAAACGCAAGAGCTGGTATATGGGACAGGATCCAGGAGAAGGTGGAAGAGTCTATGCAGCTCCTGGCATTTACTACAATGTTGCTACAAAAGACGTTGGTTCAATGCATCCGCACTCAGCTATTTGGTTGAACATATTTGGTAAGTATACAGTAAGGCTTAAAGATCTTGTCGATGCTCGTATGCTGATTAAGCATGGGGAATTTGAAGAAGTATCTAAGATGTTCGATGGCGCGCTTGCTAAGTATTTAACAGACCCAGAAGAAGCAGCCGCATTGGCTGACGCACTTAAGACTGCTATCAATTCCGTTTACGGATTGACATATAAGAAAGGCTCAAGGTTCTATGATCCGCGTAATGAAGACAATATTGTCGCTAAGTATGGTGCGCTGTTCATGATGAATCTTGAGAAGGAGGTGAGAGACAGAGGTTACACAGTAGTGCACATTAAGACAGACTCGATCAAGATTGCCAATGCTGACAATTATATTCTCAATTTCATTGACGAGTACGGTAAGCAGTATGGATTTGATTTGGAACACGAGTCTACATACAAGAAGATGTGCTTGGTTAACGAATCAACGTTCATTGCTCTCTATGAAGATCCAGATGTCTGTATGCAGCAGTATGGATATATTCCGAGTAAGAACAAGAAGCATCCAAACGAGTGGACAGCAACCGGAGCTCAGTTCCAGGTTCCGTATGTCTTTAAGACTTTGTTCAGTAAAGAGCCATTAGAGCCCATGGACTTTACAGAAACCAAGTCAGTGTCCACAGCAATGTATCTCGACTTCAATGAGCATCTGCCAGATGTCAGAGATCTCGAGAAAGCAAGAGATAAGGCATTGAAGAAGATTAAGTCAGAAGATCCGGCTATTGATATTCCAGCCTTACAGCATCAGATAGATCAACTAAACGAAGAGATAGCAAAGGGCCATTACTATCACTTTATTGGAAAGGTTGGTCTGTTCTGTCCGGTCTTACCAGGATCAGCAGGTGGCATACTTGTCAGAATCAACGACGCGGGAACAAAGTACGACGCGGTTACAGGTACTAAGAAGTCGAAGATTCTTGATCCTAACGAAGAGCCATTCTGGAGATGGATGGAGAAAGAAGCTGTTGATATTATGGAGAAATGGGATTGTATAGACAGGCGTTACTTTGATTCACTTGTAGATGATGCGATAGCTACAATCCAGAAGTTTGGTGATTTCGAGATGTTTGCAGATCCCTTTGCAGTACAGTTTATGAACGAACCAGAAGAAGACGAATTACCATTTAACTAAATTTAAGGAGGACAAAACTATGACTAACAATTATATTCCTAACATTCGCATGGAGAACGCGCAGATCGTAAAAAAGAATTTCAGTGGCGAGAAGTACGGCGACGGACAGAGAAACTTTGGTGTATTGATTCCTGATGAGATGGTTGAAGCTTTGCAGCGTGACGGATGGAACGTTAAGTTCTTTCTTCCGAGACAGGATGATCCTACACAGCACCAGCAGGCTTGGCTTCCGGTTAAGATGAAGTTTGGACAGTATCCACCTTCAATTATCTTGGTCACAAGTCGTGGCCAGGTGCAGCTTAACGAGTTTACAGTGTCACAGCTTGACAGGACACGTATCGCATCAGCACAGATCGAGATAAGACCTTACGCTTATCCGGCTATCAAAGGAAGACCTGCTGGAGTATCTGCTTGGCTCAATGCAATGGTTGCAATTATGGATGAGGAGTACAGACCAGTAGAGAATCCGTTTGCATCACAGTATTCGGATGTTCCTACTCTTGAGTATGATCAGCTTATGAGAGAGTTTAATGAAAGGAGTAGAAGATGACCTATTTGCAGATATGGAAAGCTTTCAATCATGTCTGCCCGCTTAGGGGTGTCAGAGAATGGCGCCCTTTCGGATCAGATACTATAATTGTTTGGCTTATTGGTAATCGGAAGATTAAGACAATAAAAGTGTTTATGATAAACGAAACAACATTCAGAATTGAGCCGACAACAGAAAAGGAGTGGCTTGACTTTGTGAGAAAAGGAGTCGAATGAAAACATTAAATTATAAAGATGATCTAAAAACTGCATTGATGAGTCTTAACATGTTTATGCATAACTGGTGTATGAATTGCGAAGAAACAGACAGAACTGGATCAACTGTATACAACTGTAGAAATTGCGAGTTCAGCGTTTGCAATAATCGCCAGTGTTCTGTTAAGCGTTTCATTAACCAGCATGATTGCGAATTCAGAGAAGGGGAATAATGAATGTAAATCTGTTTGATTACCAGCTAGCTGCAATAGAGCGGATGCACAACGGCTGCATATTATGTGGTGACACTGGAAGTGGTAAGACTCGTACTGCCTTAGCCTATTACTATTTTAAAGAATGCAACGGCCGTATTAAAGTAAACGGAGAAGGCAGATACCAGCCTATGAAAAACAAGCGAGACCTTTACATCATTACAACTGCGAAGAAGAGAGATTCTAAAGACTGGGAATTCGAGTGTGGATATTTTGGTATTTACAAAGAAGAATCAGTTGGAGGGATCTCTCTGACTGTTGACAGTTGGAACAACATTAAGAAGTATAGAAATGTCAACGGACAATTCTTTATATTTGATGAGCAGCACGTTACCGGTTCTGGAGTCTGGGTCAAGTCATTTCTGGATATTTGTAGAAAGAATCATTGGATCCTTTTATCCGCTACGCCAGGAGATACATGGATGGACTACGTACCAGTATTTGTGGCAAACGGATTCTATCGAAACAAGACCGACTTCACTAGTCAACATTGTATCTATTCTCGTTATACAAGGTATCCAAAAGTCACTGGGTACATTGATGAAGACTATCTCTATGAATTGCGAGACAGATTGCTGGTCCACATGGATGATATTCGTCTGACAGAGAAACACGAGATCTTAGTTACAGTTGACTACGACCGAATGCTCTACAGAACCATACTTAAAGACAGATGGAATCCTTACGAACAGAAACCTATACGAGACATGGCTGGCGTGATATTCTTATTGCGTAAGTGTAT
>CANQZJ010000029.1 GCA_947628315.1 uncultured Oscillospiraceae bacterium | reverse complement strand
AAGGACAAGCTCCAGCTCTCCAGGGACTTTGCCGCCGACGCGGACAAGTCCGGCGATTACCGGCTCCAGCGCATCGCCCGGCTGTACGCCGCCTATGAAAAGCGGCTGTGGGAGGCCGGGGCCCTGGACTTCGACGACATCATCCTCCACACGGTGCGTCTCCTCCAGCAGGACGAGGAGGTACGGACTTACTACCAGCGGAAATTTCGCTACGTCCTCATCGACGAGTACCAGGACACCAACAACCTGCAATATCTGCTGGCCTCCCTGCTGGCCGGCGGCCGCAAGAACATCTGCGTGGTGGGGGACGACGACCAGTCCATCTACCGGTTCCGGGGGGCCACCATTGAGAACATCCTGTCCTTCGAAAACCAGTACAAGGGCTGCCGCACCATCCGGCTGGAGCAGAACTACCGCTCCACCAAAAACATCCTGGCGGCGGCCAACGCGGTCATCCAGAACAACCAGGGCCGCAAGGGCAAGGAGCTGTGGACGGCGGGCAGGGAGGGCGACAAGGTGGCCCTCTATACCGCCATGAACGAGAACGACGAGGCCCAGTATGTGGCGGGGCAGATCATGGACGGTTACCGCAGGGGCCGCAAGTGGAACGACCACGCCATTCTCTACCGGATGAACGCCCAGTCCAACCAGTTGGAAGTCGCGCTCAAGCGCAACGGCATCCCCTACCGGGTCATCGGCGGCACCCGCTTCTTCGACCGGGCGGAGGTAAAGGACATGCTGTCCTACCTCTGCGTGATCCACAACCACGCCGACGATCTGCGGCTGACCCGGATCATCAACAACCCGCCCAGGGGCATCGGCAGCACCACCATCGACAAAGCCCGGGCCATCGCCGCCGAAAAAGAGCTGTCCATGTGGGAGGTCATCTCCCACGCCGGGGACTACCCCGACCTGCAAAAGGCCGCCGCCCGGCTGGGGCAGTTTGTAAAGCTGATCGGGGAACTGGCCGCCCTGTCCCACACCATGGATCTGCCCGCCTTTTTCGACGAGGTGGTAAACCGCACCGGCTACGCGGCAATGCTCCAGATGAAGAACGACATTGAGAGCCGCACCCGGCTGGAGAACGTGCGGGAGCTGCTCACCTCCATCAACGGCTACATGGAGAACGCCGAGGAGCCCACCCTGGCGGGCTTTTTGGACGAGATCGCCCTGTACACCGACATCGACAGCCACGACCCCGGCGAGGACTCCGTGGTGATGATGACCATGCACTCCGCTAAAGGGCTGGAGTTCCCGGTGGTATTTGTGGTGGGCATGGAGGAGGGCATCTTCCCCGGTATGCGCACCATCGGCGACCCGGAGGAGATGGAGGAGGAGCGCCGGCTGTGCTATGTGGCCCTGACCCGTGCCAAGGAGCGGTTGATCCTCACCTGCGCCAGCCAGCGGATGCTCTTCGGCCACACCACCAACAACCGTCCCTCCCGGTTCGCGGGGGAGATCCCGGCGGAGCTCATCGAGGCCTCCGGGCGCTCCTATCTGGATCCCTACGCCTCCCAGGCAAATGACTGGGACGACTTCGACCAGACCCCACGCCCCTCCTACCGGAGCCCCTATGGGCGGAGCGAGGGCAGATACCCAGTCCGGGAGCGGAGCACGGGGAGTTATACCGGCGGCTACCCCCGCCGGCCGGAGGCGGCCTCCGCCCACCCCAGGCCGGGGACGAGCCCGTCCCGCCCCGCACCCGCCCGGCCCTCCAGGCCCTCCGGGAGCGCATCGTCCAGGCCCGCCGCTGCCCTGCCCGACATCCGGCCGGGGGACGCGGTGGAGCACAAGGCCTTCGGCCGCGGCATGGTGACCTCCGCCCAGAAGATCGGCGGCGACATACTGCTGGAGATCGCCTTCGACGGGGTGGGCACCAAGCGGCTGATGCTGAAGTCCGCCGCCCAGTACCTGAAAAAGCTGTAAAGGAGCGTTTCCCATGCGATTGGACAAGTGGTTGAAGGTCTCCCGGCTCATCAAGCGCCGCACGGTGGCCAACGAGGCCTGCGACAACGGGCGCATCTCCGCCAACGGCAGGCCGGTGAAGGCCTCCTACGACGTGAAGGCCGGCGACGAACTGGAGCTGAAATTCGGTGACAGATCCGTCCGGGTGGAGGTGTTGTCCGTGGCGGAGATCGTGGGCAAGGCGGACGCCGGGGCCATGTATAAGCAGCTGTAAGGAGGGTTTCCCATGAAGCATTTGAACAACTTTGTGCTGGCGGTGCTGGCCGGTATCGCCATCTCCATTGGCGGAGCGGTGTTCCTGGCGCTGGACGACAAGGTGCCGGGGGCGGTGTTCTTCTGCGTGGGGCTGTTCATGGTGTGCACCCTGGGTCTGAACCTGTTCACCGGCAAGGTGTGCGCCCTCCCAAACCAGTGCACCCCCGCCTATCTGGGCTTTCTGGGCCTGGTGTGGGTGGGCAATCTGTGCGGCGCAGAGATCGTCGCCCTGCTCCTGCGGGCCACCCGATCCGGGGCCGCCTTCGCGGAGAAAGCCGCAGGCATGGCCGCGACCAAGGCCGGCGACTCCCTCCCCTCCCTGTTCATTCTGGGTATCTTCTGCAATATCCTCATCTATCTGGCGGTGGAGAGCTACCAGAAGAACCCCCACCCCATCGGCAAGTACATGGGGCTGTGCTTCGGGGTGATCGTGTTCATTCTGGCGGGGTTTGAGCACTGCGTGGCGGATATGTTCTACTTCGCCATGGCCAACGCCTGGTCGGGCAGGACGTTCCTGTGCCTGGTCGTCATCACCCTGGGCAACGCCGTGGGGGGCGTGCTGTTCCCCCTGTGCTTCAAGCTGCGGGAAAAGGCCACCGCCAACGTGTGATCCGAAACAACGCAAAAGAGGCGCTTCCAAACGGAAGCGCCTCTCTTTTATGTGATTGGGGCTCGTTGATTTCGATTACTTCGCAACGGCGTCCTTCAGAGCCTTGCCGGCCTTGAACACGGGGACGTTGGTCGCGGCGATCTTGATCTCCTTCTTGGTCTGGGGGTTGCGGCCCATGCGGGCGGCGCGATGCTTGACCTCGAAGGTGCCAAAGCCAACCAGCTGAACCTTCTCGCCCTTCTTCAGGGAGGCGGTGACGGCGTCGACAACGGCGGCGATGGCGGCGTCGGAGTCCTTCTTGGACAGGCCGGTCTTCTCGGCCACGGCGTTGATGAGTTCGGTTTTATTCATGACAATACCTCCAAATATTTTTCTGGTGTGTGCGGTCTCCCGCTATACTTAAAGCGTTTTCACGCTGTTAAGCCTTCATCTCGCGTTTTGCCTCGTCCCAGAACTTGTCCAGCTCCTCCAGGGAGAACTCGTCCATGCTGTGCCCCCGGGCCTTTGCCAGCTCCTCCACCCGGCGGAACCGGGCGGCGAACTTGTCGGTGGCGGCCTGGAGGGCGTCCTCCGGATCCACCTTCAAAAACCGGGCGGCGTTTACCGCCGCGAAGAGCAGGTCGCCCAGCTCCTCCGCCGGGTCGCCGTCGCCGTTGACGGCGGCTTTCAACTCCGCCGTCTCCTCCGACAGCTTGTCCAGCGCGCCGGACACGTCCGGCCAGTCGAAGCCCACCTTGGCGGCCTTCTTCTGCACCTTTTCCGCCCGCCACAGCGCCGGGAGGGTCTTCGCCACCGCGTCCACCGCGTCGGCCTGGGATGCCTGGCCCTTCTCCTTCTTCTTGAGCTCTTCCCAGTTGGAGAGGACTTCGCCGGTGGAGGACACCGTCACATCCCCGAACACGTGCGGGTGGCGGTAAATGAGCTTGCGGCACTCGTCGTTGGCGACGGCGTTCAGGTCGTACCGGCCCGCGTCCTCCTCGATGGAGGCGTGAAAGACGACCTGCAAGAGAACATCCCCCAGCTCCTCTCTCATGTGCTCGGGGGAATCCTCGTCGATGGCCTCGGCCAACTCATATGCCTCTTCCAGCAGGCCCCGCCGGATGGACTGGTGGGTCTGCTCGATGTCCCAGGGGCAGCCCCCGGGCGCACGAAGAATGCGCACGATCTCGATCAGGTCGTTCAGGTCGTAGCGTTCTTTCTTAAGAAAATCTACCACACTTTTCCCCCCATTGCAAGCACTTTCTGCGTTTATTTCATAAATAGCGCCATTTTTTCGCTTCGCCCCACCAGATACCCCCGTTTCGGGTGGTCAGATGGGAGATCGTGAGAACAGAATCCGCTGCCGCCGTTTCAGTTCAGCCGCAAAATTTTGGCGATCTTATCGCCCTTGGGCATCAGGGACAGGTCGTCCTTGGAGATGGCGCGGGTGAGCAGCACCAGGGCGAAGTAGACGATTATGCCCACGCCGATGGCGATGACCACGCAGGCGGCGTTGCCCAGATTGGTCAGCGCGCCCTCGCTGCCGAAGGGGCCCACGCCGGCCAGCAGTTTGGAGCTCAGGCCATACATCGCCCACACAGCCAAGCCCATCACCGCCGAGTTCAGCACAGGCTTGATGAACACCCGGAGATAGCCGGGCGACTGGGGCAGCATCAGTTTGATGATGATCAGATCCAGCAGGGCCACAAGCCCGAAGCAGCCCAGCGTGCTGAACGCGGCGCCGCGGATATTGATGGCCGGGTTGGCCACCAGGAAGTAGTTTATCAGCACCTTGACCACGCAGCCGATAATCGTGGTGATCATTGTGACGTTCGCCAGCTTATATGCCTGAAGGATGGAATTGCACACCAGCATCAGGCACACGGCGATGGCGGCGAAGCCCAGAACCGACAGCATCCAGCCGCCCAGGGCCACATCGGTGTTGGGAAACAGCAGGCGGATGATGGGCTGGCCCAGCACGGACAGGCCCACGCCGGCGGGGATGGCCAGCAGTGCGGTGGTGCGCAGGGCGGTCTCGCTGACCAGGGCGCCCTGTTTGTAATTCTTCACGGCGATGGCGGCGGACACCGCGGGGATCACGCTGGCGGTCAGCGGCACCATGAACTGGGTGGGCAGATTATAGAGGGTGACCGCCTTGTCGTAGACGCCTCTCAGCTCGCGGGCGGCGTCCTCCGTCAAACCGACGGCGTCCTGAAGGCGGCCCAGCAGCAGCTTGGCGTCGATCAGATTGGCCACCGCCATGACCGAGGAGCCCAGGGTAATGGGGATCGCCAGGGCCATCAGCGTCCGCAGGATGTCCCTGCCGGCGTCCGGGGTGTCGCTGGACGCCGACACATGGGAGCGGTATGCCCGATACATAAAAAGCATAAACACCGCCGCCAGGAAGCAGCCGATGGTGACGCCCACAATGGCGCCGCCCGCGGCAATGGACTCATCCATTCCCCGGCTCACGATGATCCAGGCCAGCGGCAGGCCGAACAACAGCTTGCAGGCCGCCTCGATGATCTCGGAGACAGCGGTGGGCGTCATCAGGGAATGGCCCTGGAAGTAGCCGCGCATGGCGGACAGCGGGCAGATAAAGAACAGCGCGGGGGCCAGGGCGAGAATGCTGTAGTAGCTGTGGGTGTTGTTCATGAAGTCCGCCAGCTGGCGCGGAAAAAAGAACATGACCGCACTGGTGATGGCGCCGAGCACGCAGAACGCCACCATGGCGATACGGAACACCTTCTGCACCTGATTGTCCCGGCCGGTGGCGTTGGCCTCAGACACCATCTTGGACAGAGCCACCGGCAGGCCGCCGGTGGAGATGACGATGAGCAGCGAATAGATATAGTAGGCCGTATTGAAATCGGCGTAGGCGGCGTCGCTCAAAATGGAGCCCAGCGGGATCTTATACAGGGCGCCGATGATCTTTACGATGATGATACCGGCGGCCAATATGGCCGCGCCGCCGAAAAATGTATCTTTTTTGCGTGCGGAATCAGGCATAGCTCAAACTCTCCTTATTCATTCAGCCGAACAGCAGCGGCAGGGCGTAGCGGCGCACCTCGTCCCTGATCTTCTCCAGATCCAGGGTGAGGTACGTCCCATTTTGGTATATGACCGTCCCCCGGGCCATATTCATCACCACATTGGAGCCGTGGGCGGAGAACACCAGATTTTCCGCCACGTCGTGGCAGGGGAACAGATTGGCGGCCTCGAAGTCCAGCAGGATCAGATCCGCCGTGTACCCCGGCGCGATGCGTCCGGTGTGGCGGCCCAGGGCCCTGGCCCCGTTGACGGTGGCCATCTCCAGCGCCTGGCGGGCGGTGATCGCCATCGGATCCCGGTTCACCCCGTTGTGGAGGACGGCGGCCAGCTTCATGTCGGCGAACAGGTCGGTGCTGTTGTGGGAGGCCACCCCGTCGGTGCCCAGGGCCACGTTGACCCCGGCCTTTCGCATGGCGGGGACAGGGGCCACCCCGGAGGCCAGCTTCAGGTTGGAATAGGGGTTGTGGGCGCAGCTCACGCCCTTCTCCGCCATCAGCGCCCAGTCGTCCGGCGTGGTGTAGACGCAGTGGGCGGCCAGCGCCCGCCCGTCCCACACGCCGTACCGATCCAGCGCCCGGATAGGCGTCAGCCCGCCGTGGCGCTCCATGCAGGCGGCGTGCTCCGCCTCTGTCTCAGACACGTGGACGTGCATCCCCAGGCCGTGCTGACGGGCATAGTCCGCCATCCACGCCCACAGGGGCGCGCTGGAGGTGTACTCCCCGTGGACGGAGGCATCCACCCGGATCTGGCCGCCGTTGGCGTTGTGCCACTCCTCGGTGAGGGCGCGCTGCTGGACGCAGTCGGCAAGCTTATCGGGATCAAAATCCGCCGGGTCGCCGAAATAGATCCCGCCGAGGGACAGGTTGGCGGAGATCCCGGCGCTCAGCACCTGGCCGGCGATGGAGTCCGTCCAGCCGTACATATCCGCCACGCAGGTGACGCCGGAGGCGATCATCTCCGCCAGCCCCAGCGCGGCGCCGGCGGCCACCGCCCGGCCGTCCAGCCTGGCCTCGGCGGGGAAGATGTAGTCGTTCAGCCAGTGCTGAAGGTCGTGGCCGCCGCCGTAGCCCCGGAGCAGGGTCATGGGCAGATGGGTGTGGGCATTGATCAGGCCGGGCATCATCACCTTGCCGGCGCAGTTGATGACCCGGTCAAAGTCCCCCGCGGGGCGCTCTGTCCCCACATAGGCGATGTCCGTGCCGGACACGGACACATATCCGTCCCGCAAGGTGGTGAATTCCTCGTCCATCAGCAGGGCGGTGACGTTGGTGAACAGCGTTTTCATCACAATCTCTCCAGGCAGCCCAGCACCAGCCGGGTGAATTGCTCCCGGGCGGCGTTGCCGGTCTCGATGACCTCCTCCTCGGACAGGGGGTGATCCTGGAGCCCCGCCGCCATATTGGTCAGCATGGAGAAGCCCAGGGTCTCCATGCCGCAGTGGGCGGCGGCGATGGCCTCCGGCGCGGTGGACATCCCCACCGCGTCCCCGCCCAGCAGACGGGCGGCCCGCACCTCGGCGGGGGTCTCAAACTGGGGGCCGTAGCAGTAGAAGTAGACGCCCTCGCGGAGCAGAACGCCCTGCTCCGCCGCCGCCGTCCGGGCGATCTCCCGGAGCCTGGGGGCGTACAGGTAGGAGGCGTCGGGGAAACGGGTGCCGAACTCCGGCAGGTTCTCCCCTCGCAGGGGGGACTCGGAGAACAGCTTGATCTGGTCGGTGATGAGCATCAGGTCGCCGGCGTGCCAGTCGGGATTGGCGCATCCGGCGGCGTTGGTGACGATGAGGGTATCGCACCCCAGCAGGCGCAGCACCCGCAGGGCGTAGACGGTGTCCTCATAGGAGTAGCCCTCATAGTGGTGCATCCGGCCCTGCATGACGGCGACCCTCCGCCCCGCCAGCGTACCGAACACCAGCCGGCCCCTATGGCCCGGGGCGGTGGAGGTCTTGAAGTGGGGGATCTCCCCGTAGGGGACGACGACGGCGTCCTCCACCAGATCACCTATGGGGCCCAGGCCGGAGCCCAGGATCAGCGCCACTTTGGGGATGAAGCCGTTCAACCTCTCCCGGATATACGCCGCGCTCTGCTCATAGTGGGCATAGGGGATCGCCATTCATACCGCCTCCCGAAGTATCATCAGCCATATAGTTTACACCTGTCTTCTGTAAAAATCAATGAAAATGGCGTAAATTCCGGCAATTTCCCGGAGCGGCTTTCAAATGGGCCGGAAATGGTTGAAATAACGAAAACAATTTGCTATAATGTTAAAATCTATAAATGTGGCCTTGCGGCGCCCTGCGGGGAGCCGCGCAAGAGGTCTGTGTGTTTTGAGGAATGGATTATGAAATACGAACAATGGACGCTGAAGCCGGCCCCCTCAGCGGCTGACACAGCGGAGCTGGCTCAGGCGGGGCTGTCCACCCTGTGCGCCTCCGTGCTGTGCGCCAGGGGCTACACCCGGCCGGATGACGCCGCACGATTCCTCTCCCATGACAAGACGCGGCTCCACGACCCCTTTTTGATGAAGGACATGGACAGGGCCGCCGCCCGCATCTCCGCCGCCCTGGATCAAAATGAAGTGATGGCCGTGTACGGCGACTATGACGTGGACGGCATCACCGCCACCGCCCTTCTCTCCGGTTTCCTCACCCAGCGGGGCGGCGCAGTCATCAGCTATATCCCCGACCGGGAGGACGAGGGCTACGGCCTGAACCGCTCCGCCATCGACCGGCTGAAGCGGCAGGAGGTCTCCCTCATCGTCACGGTGGACTGCGGCATCACCGCCGATACCGAAGTGGACTACGCCCGCTCGCTGGGCATCGACGTGGTCATCACCGACCACCACCACTGCAAAGAGGAGCTGCCCCGCGCCGCCGCCGTGGTGGATCCCCGCCGGCCGGACTGCACCTATCCTTTCAAAGAGCTGTGCGGCGTGGCGCTGGCGCTGAAGCTGGCCATGGCCCTTACCCCCGAGGGAGAGCGGGCGGCTGTGTTCCGTCAGTACGGGGAGCTGGCCGCCATCGGCACCGTCGCCGATGTGATGTCCCTCACCGACGAGAACCGGGCCATCGTCCATCACGGGCTGGAGCTGCTCCGCCACACCAGGCGCCCCGGCTTACAGGCGCTGCTCCGGGAGGCGGGCTGCGGCGACGGCCCTCTCACCACCGTCAATGTGGGGTACGGCCTGGCCCCCCGCATCAACGCCGCGGGCCGGATGGGCAGGGCCGCCGTGGCGCTGGAGCTGATCCGCACCGACATCCCCTCCCACGGGGAGGAGCTGGCGCAGACTCTGTGCCAGATGAACCGCGACCGGCAGACCATCGAGCAGGCCATCCTGGAGGAGTGCGAGGCATATCTGGAGCAGCACCCCGAGGAGACCGCCCCCGCCATCATACTGGCCGGCGAGGGCTGGCACCAAGGAGTGGTGGGCATCGTGGCCTCCCGGCTGGCGGAGAAATACGCCTGCCCCGCCATCATGATCTCCCTGGAGAACGGCATCGGCAAGGGCTCCTGCCGCTCCTTCGGCGGCTTCCACCTGTTCCGGGCGCTGGAGAAGTGCGCCCCCCTGCTGGTGGAGTTCGGCGGCCACCATCTGGCGGCGGGCTTCACGGTGAAGGAGGAGAACATCCCCGCCCTGAAAGCCGCCATTCTGGAGCAGGTCACCGAGTACACCGGCGGCCGGCCCATGACCGCCGAGATCGACGTGGATCTGGAGATCGACGACTGCGCCCTGCTCAACCTCCGGGAGGCGGAGACGCTGTCCACCCTGGAGCCCTTCGGCACCGGCAACCCCAGGCCGGTGTTCCTGCTCCGCTCCGCCGCCGTGGTGTCCTGCTGCGACGTGGGCAATGGCCGGCACCTGAAAATGAAGCTCCGCCGGGACGGGGTCACGCTGGACGCCATCTTCTTCTCCGCCAACACCGCCGCCTGCGGCGTGTCCCCGGGCGACCGGCTGGATCTCATCTTTACCCTCCAGGTGAACGAATACCGGGGGGAGCGCGCCGTGCAGCTCCAGCTGTGCGACCTGCGCCCCGCCCCCGCCCGGGCCCAGCTGGAGCGGGAGCTGTACGCACGGCTCCGGGAGGGAGAGTTCCTCTCCCGCTGGGAGGCCGGACTGCTCCTCCCCCGCCGGCAGGACTTCGCCCGGCTGTGGCGGCTGCTGGAGCAGCTGTGCGCCGCCGGCCCCATCCCTGCCGACGCCGCCCTGATGAAACAGGCGTCCCGGGATCCCTCCGGGCGGTGCCGCTACGGCCGCACCCTGGTTTGCCTCCACGTGATGGACGACCGGGGGCTCATCCGCTGGGAGACCGCCGGCAGCGAGGCCACCGTGTCCATCTGCCGGCCGGAGCATAAGGTGGATCTGGAAGAGGCAATGCTCATGCGGCGGCTCCGGTCTCTCCTGCAATAACGCCGCCCGCCATCATCCCCTGTGAAAGAGAGGTGCTCACAATGGACATCGCCCATGAGCGCTATCTGCACTTGATCAAACAGATCCCGTCCACCGTCAGTATGGACGACATGGAGCGCATCCACGCCGCCTTTGAATACGCCAACGAGCACCACGGCAGCCAGCTCCGCAAGAGCGGCGAGCCCTATATCATCCACCCCATCGCCGTGGCGGAGAACGTGGTGGAGCTGGGCCTTGGGTCGGATTCCATCATCGCCGCCCTGCTCCACGACTGCATCGAGGATACCGACGCCACCTATGAGGACATCGCCCGCCTGTTTGGCACCCCGGTGGCCGACCTGGTGGACGGCGTCTCCAAGCTGACCCGCATCCAGTACACCTCCAAAGAGGACGAGCAGATGGAGAACCTCCGCAAAATGTTCATGGCCATGGCCAGGGACGTGCGGGTGATCCTCATCAAGCTGTGCGACCGGCTCCACAACATGCGCACCCTCCAGTACCAGTCCACCCCCAAGCAGAAGGAGAAGGCCCTGGAGACCATGGAAATTTACGCCCCCATCGCCCACCGGTTGGGGATGCAGAAGATCAAGTGGGAGCTGGAGGATCTGTCCCTCCAATACCTGGATCCCGTGGCCTACGACGAGGTGGAGCAGGAACTGGCGGAGGTCACCTCCGCCCACGCGGAGTTTTTGGCCAATATGCAGCAGCACATCGAAAAGCGGCTGGCCGAGGAGGGTATCCAGTGCCAGGTGTTCGGCCGGGTGAAGCACATCTACTCCATCTACCGGAAGATGTACGCCCAGAACAAGACCATGAAGGAGATCTTCGACCTGTACGCCTTCCGGGTCATCGTCAGCGATATCCCCACCTGCTACAACGTGCTGGGCTGCATCCACGACATGTTCAAGCCGGTGCTGGGCCGGTTCAAGGACTATATCGGCACCCCCAAGCCCAACGGCTACCAGTCCCTCCACACCACCGTCATCGGCCGGGAGGGCATCCCCTTCGAGGTGCAGATCCGCACCTGGGAGATGCACCAGACGGCGGAATACGGCGTGGCCGCCCACTGGAAGTACAAACAGGGCATGGCCAACCGGGAGCTGGGCACCGAGCAGGAGTTCGAGTGGGTGCGCAAGCTGCTGGAGAGCCAGCAGGACGCCGACCCGGACGAGTTCGTCCACACCCTGCGGGTGGATATGTTCGCCGACGAGGTGTTCGTCTTCACCCCCAACGGGGACGTGAAGTCTCTTCCCGCCGGGGCCACCCCCATCGACTTCGCCTACTCCATCCACTCCGCCGTGGGCAACCACATGACGGGGGCAAGGGTCAACGGGCGGCTGGTCACCTTTGACACGCCCCTGACCAACGGCGACATCGTGGAGATCATCACCTCCCGCTCGGCCAAGGGCCCCAGCCGGGACTGGATGAAGATCTGCAAATCCAACGAGGCCCGCAACAAGATCCGCCAGTGGTTCAAGCGGGAGCGCCGGGAGGAGAACATCGCCACCGGCCGGGCCATGTTCGAATCCGAGCTGAAGCACGCGGGGCTGACCATCGCCGCCGTCACCGCCTCCGACCAGGTGCTGGACACCCTGTTGAAGCAGCTGCGCTTCGGCACTCTGGACGAGCTGTACGCCGCCATCGGCTACGGCGGCATGTCCGCCCAGAAGGCCGCCGGCCGCATCAAGGAGGAGCTGACCCGCCTGGGCCGGCTGGAGCGGCAGAAGGCGGAGCAGGACGCCCTCCAGGCCGCCGCGGCCGCCGGGGAGACCATCTTCCCCTCCTCCGGCAAGCCCGGTCAGCCCATCAGCCAGGGCAAGTCCTCCAGCGGTATCATTGTGGAGGGGCTGGGCAACTGCATGGTGAAGTTCGCCAAGTGCTGCACCCCCGTCCCCGGCGACCCGGTGGTGGGGTTCATCACCAAAGGTTACGGAGTGTCCATCCACCGGGCCGACTGCCCCAACGCCGATCCCGCCCGCCGCAAGCCGGAGGAGCGGGGCCGCTGGGTGAAGGTGGCCTGGACGGCCGACGCGGCCGAGTCCGCCTATCACACCTCTCTGGACATCTCCGCAAAGGATCGGGACGGCCTGGCGCTGGATATCGCCATGGCGCTGTCCACCCAGAAGGTGAAGGTGAACAATCTGTCCGCCCGCAGCCAGCCCGACGGCTACGCCGTGGTGTTCCTGGAGCTGTCCGTAAAGGATCGCTCGGAGATCTCCGCCGTCATCAACAAGCTGTCCCAGATCCCCGGCGTGTTCCTGGTGCGCCGGGCCGGGGAATGATCTCTTTGGTGTTTCGACCACTTATACAAAGGAGCCTGATCGTCCATGTCTACCCCCGCGATCCAGCCGCTGCTGTTCGGCGGCGACATCAATGTGTACAGCGTCGCCCGCGCCTTTCACGAGGCCTACGGCGTCAAGAGCATCGCCTTCGGCCTCTATCCCGCGCCATTCCCCTGCGTGCCCAGCGCCATTCTGGACTACCGCTGCTGCCCGGAGAATGAGGACGCCGGCGCTTTCCTCCGCAACGTAAAGGCTGTGGCGGCGGAGTGCCCGGACAAGGCCGTGCTGGTGATGGGCTGCGGCGACAGCTATGTGAAACTGGCCGCCCACCTGAAGGATCAGTTCCCCGCCAACGTGAAGTGCAACTATATCGACGGGGAGATGCTGGACAACCTCATCAACAAGGAGTACTTTTACAACCTGTGCGACAAGTACGGCGTGGATCACCCCGCCACCTTCGTGTACGACGGCTCCATGGGGCACGACTTCACCCTGCCCTGGGGCGCGCCTTATGTGGCCAAGCCCGCCGACGGCGTGGCCTACTGGGCCACCGGCCACAGCGAGCTGAACAAGGCCTACATCTGCCAGAGCTGGGAAGAGCTGCTGGCCGCTCTGGATCAGGTCTACGCCGCCGGCTATCCGGGCAAGATGATCCTGCAGGAGTTTATCCCCGGCGACGACACCTATATGCGGGTGCTGACCAACTACTCCGACCGGCACGGCAAGGTGAAACTCATGTGCCTGGGCCACACCCTGCTGGAGGAGCACTCCCCCCACGGCATCGGCAACCACGCCGTCATCGTCACCGAGTACGACAAGGAGCTGTCCGACAAGATCCGGGGGATGCTGGAGGATCTGCACTATGTGGGCTTCTCCAACTTCGACATCAAGTTCGACCAGCGGGACGGCAAGTACAAGGCCTTTGAGATCAACTGCCGCCAGGGGCGGAGCAACTACTACGTCACCGGCTCCGGCCACAACATTGCCGAATATATCGTGGGCGACATCGTGGAGGGCAGAGACCTGCCCCTCACCGTCACCGAAAACCACTCCCTGTGGCGGATGGTGCCCAAATTTGTGGCCTATCGGTTCATCCCGAAGAGATACCACGCCGAGATGAAGTCCCTGGTGAAGCAGGGGGCGGATCACCACTCCCTGGTGTACAGCGGGGATCCCTCTCTGAGGCGGCGGTTCAAGATCTGGAAGAACCACATCGGCAACTATGTCCGCTTCAACAAATACTGCAAGAGACCGGAGGATTGACATGGACAAGCAGTCCAGGCTGGGCATCCTCGGGGGGATGGGCCCCCAGGCCACCCAGACCTTTTACCAGTTCGTGCTGGATCGTACCGACGCCGCCCGCGACCAGGAGCACGTGCCCGCACTGATCCTGTCGGACACCCAGGTTCCCGACCGCACTCCCGCCATCCTCTCCGGGCAGACGGAGGAGCTGTTCCGGCGCCTGCTGAAAGACGCCAAACTGCTGGAGCAGTGCGGCTGCACCGTCATCGCCATCCCCTGCAACACCTCCCACTACTTTGTGGACAGGCTCCAGGGGGAGGTGGACGTGCCCATCCTCCACATGATCCGGGAGACCGCCGGGGCGGTCTATGCCCAGGGGAAGCGCCGTCCCGGCATCCTGGCCACCGACGGCACCATTCAGACCGGTCTCTATCAAAAAGAGTTCGCCGCCCTGGGCCTGGAGGCGGTGGCGCCCGACCCGGAGACGCAAAAGCTGGTCATGTCCATCATCTACGATGAGATCAAGCACGGCGAGCGCGGCAGCCGGGACAAGTTCGCCCACATCGACCGGGCCATCCGGGCCGCCGGGTGCGACTGCGCCGTGCTGGCCTGCACTGAGCTGTCTGTGTTCGCCACCTGGCACACGCTGCCCCCCTTCTATATCGACGCCATGATGGTGCTGGCCGAGAAGGCCATCGCCGCCTGCGGCTATCCGCTCTGCAACATCTGACCCATACAAAAGACATCTTGGAGGCCATATTATGGATCTTACCCTGTATCCCCTGAAGGAATATGTGGCTCTGCTGCGGCAAAACAACCTGCTCGCGGCTCCGCTGCCGGAAGGCCTTGATCTGGATCGCACTGTGGAGCTGGTGTCCTACAACTCCCAGGAGATCGTCCCCGGCACCCTGTTCATCTGCAAGGGCGCCCACTTCAAGCCGGAGTACCTGGCCGACGCCGCCGCTAGGGGCGCCTTCGCCTACATCAGCGAGATCCTCTACCCGGAGGTGGATCTGCCCTGCATCCGGGTCAACGACATCCGCCGCACCCTCGCGCCCCTGGCGGTGCTGTACTACAACGATCCCGCCCGGCGGCTGAACGTCATCGCCATCACCGGCACCAAGGGCAAGTCCTCCACCGCCTACTATCTGAAGTACATCCTGGACGAGTACCTGGCCTCCCAGGGCACCACCTGCGGCATCCTGGGCTCCATCGACGTGTGGGACGGTGTGGAGCGGTTCGAGTCCCACCTGAATACCCCTGAGCCGCTGGAGCTGCAAAAGCACTTCGCCAACGCTCTGAGCGCCGGGATGAGCTACATGGTGATGGAGGTGTCGTCCCAGGCTTTGAAGTACCACCGCACCCTGGGCACCCGGTTCGCGGCGGCGGCTTTCCTGAATATCGGCACCGACCACATCTCCCCCATTGAGCACCCGGACTTTGACGACTACTTCCACTCCAAGCTGAAGATCTTCGCCCAGTCCTCCACCTCCTGCGTCAACCTGGACAGCGACCACGCCGACGAGATCCTGGCCGCCGCCCGCCGGGACTGCCGCCGGATCATCACCTTCTCCCAGAAGGATCCCTCCGCCGACGTGTACGCCTCCAACGTGCGCAAGCGGGGCAACGATATCATCTTCCAGGTCACGTCCCGGCAGATCAGCCGGGAGTTCCAGCTGACCATGCCGGGGCTGTTCAACGTGGGGAACGCCCTGGCCGCCATCTCCCTGTGCCAGGCGCTGGGCGTCCCCCAGCAGTGCATCTACGTGGGGCTGATGAAAGCCCGCGTCCCCGGCCGTATGGAGATCTACTCCAACGCCGACAACTCCGTCATCTCCATCGTGGACTACGCCCACAACCGCATGTCCTTCGAGGCGCTGTTCCAGTCGGTGCAGAAGGAGTTCCCCGGCCGGAGGATCGTCATCGTGTACGGCTGCCCCGGCAAAAAGGCGCTGCTCCGCCGCCGGGATCTGGGCGAGATCACCGGAAAATACGCCGACCTGTCCATCCTCACCGAGGAGGACTCCGGCGAGGAGGACACCATGTCCATCTGCCGGGAGATCGCTACCCACATCGCCGGGCAGGGCGGCAAATACACCATCGAGCTCAACCGGGGCGAGGCCATCCGCCAGGCGGTGATGGGCTGCGACCGCCCCACCGTCATCCTCCTCACCGGCAAGGGCGCGGAGACCCGCCAGAAGCGGGGCCTGGAGTACGTGGAGACCCCCTCCGACGTGGACTATGTCAAGGCCTGGCTTCAGGAGTACGATGTGATCCACCACCTGGACGGGCTGGAGAAAGTCCGTTCTCTGTCCTACGTCCTGCCCCGGCTGAAGGAGCAGGCCGGCGCCACCGTCGTCGTCAAGTACGGCGGCTCCGCCCTGGGCCCGGAGGGCGCGGTGGACTCCATCCTCCACGACGTGGCCGTGCTGCAGATGTCCGGTATTCGGGTCGTGCTGGTTCACGGCGGCGGCAAGAACATCACCGCGCTGTTGAAGCGGCTCAACGTCCCCACCCGGTTTGAGAACGGCTACCGCGTCACCGACGAGGCCGCCCTGGAGTGCGCCGAGCTGGCCCTGTCAGCCCAGGTGAACAAGTCCATCGTGGCGGCGCTGAACGGGCTGGACGTGTCCGCCGTGGGCATCTCCGGCAAGGACGGCCGCCTCATCACCGCCGAGTGCAAGGACGAAAAGCTGGGCCGCGTCGGCCGCATCACCAGGGTGGAGCCCCGGCTGCTCGACACCCTGCTGGGCGCGGGCTTCCTCCCCGTGGTCTCCCCCATCGCCGGGAGCGAGGACGGCGTGGGCTTCAACTGCAACGCCGACGACGCCGCCCAGGCCGTGGCCGAAGCCCTCCACGCCAACCGGCTCGTCTTCCTCACCGACGTGGGCGGCGTGCGGATCGACAGCCGCAACGAGTCCACCGCCGTGGCCCAGATGGACGCCGCCCGGGCCCGGGAGCTCATGGACGCCGGTCTCATCGCCGGGGGAATGGTGCCCAAGGTCACCGGCTGCCTCCACGCGCTGGAGCACGGCGTGGGCGAGGTCTCCGTGCTGGACGGCACCACCGAACACGCTCTCCTGCTGGACATGCTCCACGAGCGCGTTCCCGGCACGATCTTCACGAAATAAGCGCAAAATCGCAGAAAAACGGCTCCTCCGGGTTCGGAGGAGCCGTTTTCGCGTCCAAAGCATAGAATAGGGCAGTTTATCAAAGGGGGAACTCACATGAAGCTGTCCCGACTGGCCGCCGCTTTGCGCCTGCCCTGCCCTGTCGACGTTGAGATCACCGCCTTGACCTGCGACTCCCGGGAAGTGACGCCCGGAGCGCTGTTCGCCGCCGTCCCGGGGGCGCGGGAGGACGGCCGCGCCTACATCGACGACGCGCTGGCGCGGGGCGCTGGCGCGGTATTATGTCAACCACCCGCACCGGAGGGCGTCCCCGCCCTGGTGACGGACGACCCCCGCGCCGCGCTGGGCGCCCTGGCCGCTGCGTTCTACGGCCACCCCGCCCGCGCCATGACCATGGTCGCCGTCACCGGGACAAAGGGCAAAACCACCACCGCCCACATGCTCCGCTCCATCCTCACCGCCGCGGGGCACAAATGCGGCATGATCGGCACCCTGGGCGCGTTCATCGGGGATGAACAGATCGCTGAGGCCGACAACACCACCCCGGAGCCCATCGCCCTGCACCGGACGCTCCGGCAGATGGCAGACGCCCGCTGCACCCACGTCGTCATGGAGGTCTCGTCCCAGGCCATGAAATTGCGCCGGGTGGACGGCGTCGACTTCGCCGCCGCCTGCTTCCTCAACCTCTCCCCCGACCACATCGGCGGCAGCGAGCACGCCTCCTTCGACGAGTACCGCGCCTGTAAGGCCGCCCTCTTCCGCCAGTGCAGGATGGCCATCGGCAACGCCGACGACCCCTCCTGGCCATCTATGGCCGCTCAGACACGCCCCGGCGCCCCCGTCCTCACCTTCGGACGCCGCCCCGGCGTAGACGTGCGCGGCAGCGCCATCCGGCCCGACGGCCTCGCCTCCCGATTGACCGTCGCCGGCTCTCCGGAGCCCTATACCGTCCCCATGCCCGGCGACTTCAACGCCATCGACGCCCTCGCCGCCATCGCCGTCAGCCGCGCCCTCCGTGTCGACGACTCCGCCGTCCGCCGCGGCCTCGCCGCCGCATCCGTCCCGGGGCGCTGCCAGATCTTCCCCGCGCCCGCGCCCTATACCGTCCTCATCGACTACGCCCACAACGGCGACTCCTTCCGCGCCCTGCTCTCCGCCCTGAGGCCTCACACCCGGGGCCGCATCATCGCCGTGTTCGGCGCCGGAGGCGACCGCCCTGTCATCCGCCGCGCCGATATGGCCCGGGCCGCCGCCGAATATGCCGACTGCGCCGTCCTCACCGAGGACAATCCCCGATCCGAGGATCCCGCCGCCATCTGCGCCCAGATCGCCGCCGCCATCGGCGACGCCATCCCCCACACCACCGTGCTGGACCGCCGGGAGGCCATCCGCGCCGCCCTGGATATGGCCCGCCCCGGCGACGTCGTCGCCCTGCTGGGCAAGGGACACGAGACGACCATCGAAACCGCCGGAAAAAGACGGTTTTTCTCCGAATGGCGGGTGTTGGAGGACTATTTCGGCGTGCAGCGTTGACTTCCGGCAGAAAAAGACGCTTTGTAACTGATCCGGGCTGTTATGATTTCCCCCCGCGGATCAGCAGGCAGGACAGATCGTTCACGTTGGTGCCGGTGGGGCCGGTGAACACCAGACCGTCCACCTTCTCCAGCGCGTGGTAGGCGTCGTTGTCCCGGAGGACGGCGTCGATGTCCAGCCCGGCCCGGCGCATGGCCCCGGCGCTTTCCCCGGTGACGATGCCGCCGGCGGCGTCCGTGGGGCCGTCGGTGCCGTCGGAGCCCATGGAGAACACCAGCGTGTCCGCCATGCCGTCGATGCGCCTGGCGGCGGAAAGGGCGATCTCCTGATTGCGGCCGCCCTTGCCCTTGCCGGTGAGATGCACCACCGTCTCGCCGCCGGCGATGAACGCCACGGACTTGCCGGAGGCGATGTGATACTGGGCGATGGACGCCAGGAAGCTGCCCGCCTCCCGGGCCTCGCAGCACAGGCTGGCTGTGAGCACCACTGGCTCGTAACCCAGCTTCGCGCAGGTCTCGGCGGCGGCGGCGCAGAGCTGCCGCACCGAGCCCGTGATCCGGGACTCCACGTTGTCCAGCTCCTTGGGTGTCTCCTGGGTAAGCAGTTGAGCGGCGGCGTCGGACAGCTTCAGCCCGTACTTCCTGGCGATGGCCTGCGCCTGTTCACAGGTGGAGCTGTCCGGATAGGCCGGGCCGGAGGCGATCATGTCCAGCGGGTCGCCCAAAATGTCGGACAGCACCACGGAGTAGACCCTCGCCGGGGCGCACAGCCGGGCGAATTTGCCGCCCTTCACCGCCGAGAGCCGCTTGCGAAGGGTGTTCATCTCCACGATGTCCGCGCCGCTGGCCAGAAGCTGGTGGGTGATGTCGTCCATCTCCTCCGGGGGGATCAGCGGCTTTTCAAACAGCGCCGAGCCGCCGCCGGACAGCAGGAACAGCACCAGATCCTCCGCCTTCAGATCCTCGATGAGGTCGATGCACTCCTGGGTGGCGCTGTAGGAGTCCGCGTCCGGCACGGGGTGGCCGGCCTCCCGGATCAGCAGGTTGCCGATGGGCCCCTGCGCGTGGTCGTGCTTGGTGATGACGATGCCGGCGTCGATGCGGCCGCCCAGCGACTGGTGGGCGGCCTTGGCCATCTGCCACGCGGCCTTGCCCGCGGCCACCAGGATGAGCCGCCCGGAGTATTCGGGCAGCTCCGCCAGCGCCTTCTCCACCGCCGTGTCGGGCAGCGCGGCGTTCAGGGCGGCCCGCATGATCTGCACGGCGTCGCCGGTGACAGTGCCGTCGGGCACGATAGGATCGGAAATATCGGTACGAATGTTCATAAGGCTGCCTCCAAATAACATTTTTCTGATGGGAGAGCCCCTGAGTCCGTGCGGAACCCAGGGGCTCGTCTGTTCAATGGGAAACGGTCAAAGCGCGATTCAGTGGACGAACAGGCTGACGATCAGCACGCCCACCATGGACGCCAGGCCGATGACCAGTGTGCCAAGGGTCTGGGTCTTGTAGCCGTCCTCGACCTCCATGTCGCCAAAGTTGGTGACCACCCAGAAGTAGGAGTCGTTGGCGTGGGAGACGGTCATGGCGCCGGCGCCGATGGCGATGACGGTGAGGGCCGCCCGGGCGGGGCTGCCAAGGCCGAGCTGGGGCAGCAGAGGGGCCACGATGCCCGCCGCCGTGGTGATGGCCACGGTGGAGGAGCCCTGGGCGGACTTGAGGATGGCCGCCAGGATGAACGGGAAGAAGATGCCCAGCGCCTCCAGCACGGAGGAGTGCTCAGTGATGTAGGTGACCATGGAGCCGGCGGAGATCACCTTGCCCAGCACGCCGCCGGCGGCGGTGACGAACAGGATGGGGCCGACCGTCTTCAGGGTCTCGGCGGTGATGGAGTAGAACTCCTTCATCTTCTTGGTGGTGGCCAGCAGGATCACGCTGATGATCACGCCCACCGCCAGGGCGATCACGGGCTTGCCCAAAAAGTCGATGACGGGGACGCTGATCTTGGCCATGCTGAACGCGGAGGCCACGCCCATGAGGATGATGGGCACCACGATGGGGGCGAAGCTGAGCGCCGCGTTGGGCAGGTCGCCGTAGGCGGCCACCAGCTCCTCATAGGTCTGGACGACCTCTTCCTTGTCGCTGGTGCCGGTCTCGCCGCGATCCTTCACCTTCTTGCCGATGAACTTGGCGAAGAAGTAGCCCGCGACCAGGGCCGGAATGGAGATCAGGGCGCCCAGGCCCATGACCAGCAGCAGGTTGTCACCCACGCCAAGGGTGCCGGCGGCGGCGATGGGGCCCGGCGTGGGGGGAATGAAGCAGTGGGAGATGTACAGGCCCATGGACAGCGCCACCGTCATGGCCACAGAGGAGGTCTGGGTGCGCTTGACCATGGCTTTCCGGATGGGGTTCAGCACCACGAAGCCGGAGTCGCAGAACACGGGGATGGAGATGATCCAGCCCATGAGCAGGATGGCCAGCTCGGGGTGCTTCTGCCCCACCAGCTTGACCACGGAATCGCTCATCTTCAGGGCGGCGCCGGTGCGCTCCAGCACCAGGCCGATCAGCGCGCCGAAGATGATGACGATGCCGATGCTGGAGAAGGTGCTGGAAAATCCTGCGCCGATGGTGTCGGCGATGGTGGAGATATCCAGCGACAGCAGGGCGAGGATCAGGGACACGCCCATGATGGATAGGAACGGGTGGATCTTGAACTTGCTGATCGCCACGATCATCACCACGATGGCGATGACAAACGCGATAATCAGCGCAACGCCAGACAACATAGATACTCCTCCTTTTTGTTGATAGTGCCAAATTTCTTTTCTCAGATAGGGCACCTGCTTGTATTATATACTGAATGTCAAAAAATTGCAACCATAATATTTCCTGTTTTTGAAAAAAAGTTGGGGGCCGGCACATGGGCCGGCCCCCTACCGTGCAACGTTGACTTTTCCCGTCGAACATTGTATAATAAACACCGGAAAGGGTGTTGCCATAACGGTAGGCGGTCGGCCACTCCCGCGAAGGGAGGTGACCTTATGCCTCTGATTATCACGATCCATGTCTTCGGTCTTACCGTGACTGTTCGGATAAAAAGGGACAACCGCCACTCTGCCAAGTGACGGTTGTTCTGACTTTTGTTAGACACCTGAATTTGGGCTGACCGCTTATCGGCTTCACCCTTTCCTTTATTATAGCCTCAAAGATCCGATTTGTCAACCGCGTTTTCGATGCCCTTAAAGCCTTCCACCCGCAGGGGGGAAGGTGGCGCGAAGCGCCGGATGAGGGGGCTCTGAGGGTCTTGCACAAAAACTGACAACAACCCCCGCCGTCTAAAGCGGCAGCGAAGGAGGTTGTTAGAAAACATGCAACACACACCAAAATACAAACTCAACCTGATCGACCCGTCCGACGAGTTCAGCGCCGACCCGCTGAACGCCAACGCCACCGCCCTGGAGACCCAGCTCCTGGCCCGCGAGGCCGCCGAAGCCGCCCTGGGTACCCGGCTGGACGCCCTGGCCGCCGACGTGGGCGTCCATGGTAAGAACTGCCGGATCGCCACCGGTTCCTACACAGGAACGGGCCGTTACGGCCCCGGCAACCCCAACTCCCTGTCCTTTGACTTTTGCCCTGTCTGCGTGCTCATTGGCGGCACCGCAAACACCACCAGCGATTGGCCCGCCGCCCTGCTGCGGCCCTGCCCGGTGTCCAGCTGCACGGGGGATACGATGCACGTCCAGTGGCAGGACAAGAGCGTCTCCTGGTACGGTACGAATTATGAGGATTCTCAGCTCAACAGTGGCAACGTCACATTTTATTATGTGGCGTTTGGGTATGATTCGGAAAACTGAACAGGACGGACAGAGCAGGACCCCCCGGCCACTAGCCGGGGGGTCCTTTTCGAACTGTTAAGTTCTTTAGGACTGCGGAAACGGATGAGCTGGTTTACTTCACATCGAAAGCGAGAGTCCAGGTGTAGCTGGTGCCTTCGCCCTTCTCGTTGACGATGGTGTAGGACACAGTGTGAGTTGTGTTCTTCAGGCCCTCGATCAGTTCCATTTTCTGCGTTTCGGCGTTCCACTTAGAGATCCCGACGTAGAGCCACACGAGGCCGCCCTGAGTGTCGCGGGCACCGCCGTCGACCGTGAAGTCTTTCAGGGTCTCACCCGTAGCAGGCGTGAAGACGATACCCACGACGCCGGGGGTATTGGGATCCAGAGTGGGCTTCACCGTATCCGAGCCGTGGTTCGGAGCGAGTTTATAGGTGTCGTCGTTCTCGGAGAAGGTCGCTTCAGTAATCTCCACGGTGATCTTGGACCCAGACTGAGTCAGGTTGATGCCCATGGGAGTATAGATCGAGCTCATGCTGGCAGGAGCTTTCGCGGTCGTCTCCTTACCATCTTCGCTCGTGGATGGAGAACCATACTCATCGTCACCGGCCTCCTTGTCAACCGTCGCTTTCACGGTGACCTTCGCGGTGAGGTCCTCAGTGACGCCGGTGATGGTCACGGTGTAGACGTCCTGGCTGCCGGTGGAGGTCTTCAGGTTGACGGTAGCCTTAGCGGCAGGGACCATCGTCGGGTCCGTCTTGCTGACCAGGGCCACAGCGATCTTCTCACCGTGGGCGACGGTCACCTCGAAGGTCACAGTGCCCTTGTCTGTGGTGGTGGTCAACGCCTTGGTCGCACCGTCATAGCCCACGCCATCGTTGTCGACGGTCACGGTGAGGGTATCCGGATCGCCGGGCACGGGGGTCGGGGTCACGCCGCTGGCGGACACGACCACGTAGGCCTGGGTCACAACGCCGGTGTCGGTGTTGTAGATCATGTACAGGACTGCGGGGGCGGTGTCGGTGGCGGTCTCAAGATCGCTCCAGCTGCCCACCAGCGGATTCACGCCGGCGATGTTGAAGTTCTTGCCGCCCACCTTCAGGGCGTTGTTGCCGTTCAGGTCGGCCTTGTTCGTCTTGTCACCCACCGCGATGGCGATGATGGACTGCTTCTCATACGCGCCGATGCTGTCGGTGCTGGCCTTGGCCACCATGGCGGCACCGGAATCGCCGCGCAGCTCCTGGCCCCAGGTGTACATGCCATTGCCGACGGTGGCGTCAACGGGCAGGTTCTGGTAGCCGCTATACGTACGGTCGCCGTCGATGTCGGTCACATAGCCGCCCACGATCTTGACCAGCCACATGCTGTTCTCGGAGTTGGCCTTCAGAGCGTCCACCAGAGTGCTCTGCTTGGTGTTGGACACGACCACGGAGCCCTCCTCGCCGTCCACATAGCCGGTGAAGGTGTAGTCGGTGCCGTTAGTGCTGTAGCTGCCGGTGGCGAAGAAGGTGTGCCAGCTGGTTGCGCCCTTGGGATCGGCGGTGATGAACACGTACTCGGCGAAGCTGTCGCCGTCGCCGGCCTCAACATAGTCCACCTCGCCCTGGCCGTAATCGTCGATGTTGTTGTAGCCCACCACGCTGCTGTACGTATAGCCGACGGTGGCATCGCCGGAGCGGATCAGGAAGATGGTATTGTCGTCGATCTCCACGTTGCCGTTCTTGGACTGACCCTTGCTGATCGTCTGGGTGGCGGCGGTGGTCAGCAGGCCGGCATAGGGGGCCTGGTTACCGGAGCTGCCGGCGACCTCGACGAAGTCATACTTGTTGTTGGCCGCGGCGGTGATGCGGAACAGGTCCTGGTTGAGGATGCCGAAGTTCGCGGCGTCGCCCTTCTCGTTGGTCTTGTAGTCGATGTCCACATAGAACTCGCGGTTATCGATGCTCATGGGAGTCTCGTCCTTGGACTCAACAGCCGTGCCGCCCTTGAGGGAGCCGGAGCCGCTGCCCCAGATGTCGCCCAGCATAGCGGCGGTGCCGCGAGGCTTGCCGGTCTGGAGAACGGTCAGGTTGCCCACTTCCAGGGTGTCGGTGCTGCCGTCCATGTAGACGACCTCAGCCTTGGCGCAGCCCTCGCCGCGGGAGCCGGTCTCCCACCAGATGCGGGTGATGACGCCGAAGCTGGTGGCGGCGTCGATCTTGGTGACGCCGATCACGTTCTGGCCCTCGGGGCTGTTGTCCAGGAACCAGGTGTAGCTGCCCTTGGTGTCGATGCCGGCCTCGTTCAGATAGAGCCGGTTGTTGTCGTTGTAGTCGGTGCCGTCAACAGTGTGCTTGTCGGCGTTCTTCCAGATCTTGCTCTGGGTGCCGGTGAAGCTGTCGGCCTCGCCCACGAAGGTGTAGTAATCCTTCCAGTCGGTGGTCTTGTCTTCGTTGTTGTCCTTATCGAAGGTGCTGACGGCCTTGCCGTTGGTCGTCTGATGGTAGTTCACCAGCAGATACTCGCCCTTGGTGTAGGTCCAGTCAGTCTTGCCATTCTTCAGCGTAGCGGTAGTCTTGTCGCCCTTGGCGTCATAGACTTCCAGCTTCAGGGTGGCCTCGGTCTTCAGGTGGTCGTTCTTGTCGAAGGTGGCGGCCTTCACGTCGGTGACCTTGGCCAGCACGGTGTCGACGTACACGATGGTCTTTTGGGCCTTATAGATCCGGGTCCAGCGGCCCTGAGCGCCCACCTCGGCCTTGTCGTTCAGAACCTGCAGTTTCACGGTGGACTTGTTTTCCTTGCCGTTGGTGTAAACGGTGTAGGTCTCGTCCTTGGTCAGGCCCAGAGTCTTGGCCACGTCGCAGTGGTCGTCAGCCTTCCAGGTCTCCACGTCGGGCTCGGGATCGGGAATGATATACTTATCCTTGAGAGTCGCAATAGGATAGGTGAAGTAGACGTCGCGGGTGCCGCCGGTGGGGGCGCCCCACTCATCAGGCTCGGACTCCTTCTCGTCGCCCAGCTCGATCAGCTGGCCCATCTCTTTGCCGTCAATACCAAGGGTGGTGTAGCCGAACGCGGGGGTGTAGCGCACGCGCTGGGCCACCATGGTGGCGTTGTAGGTCAGGTGGGCGACCACCTGGCGCTGCAGCTCGTCCGTCAGAGAGACGTCGGCTTTCAGGCCCTTAGTGATGCCCTGCAGCGCGGCGATCTGGGCGGTGTGGATCTTCCAGTTGGAGCCCTCGAACTCGCCGGGCTCGGTGTAGCCCAGGCAGCGGAGCAGGACGGCCAGAACCTGATGCCCGGTGACGGGATCAGAGGGCATGAAGTGGCCGTTGCCGTCGCCCACCAGCCAGCCGGAGTTGTAGCAGTAGCTGACGTAGGGCTCGTACCAGGAGCCGGCGGTAACGTCGGTAAAGACGCTCTTGCCGCCGCTGTACAGCTCGACGTAATCGTCGTCGACGTCGCCAGTCATGATACGATAGACGATGGCGGCCATCGAGGCGCGAGTGATATTATCCGTCGGGCTGAATTCGGTGTCGCTGGTGCCCTCGAACACGCCGACGTTGGTCATAGCATCGACAGCAGTCTTGTAGGCAGCGTCGATATCCTTTTCGTCGGTGTACTCCTTAGCGGAGACGGTGATCATCACGGAGACGACCATCATCAGCGCCAGGACCAGCGCGAGGAACTTTTTCAAGTTTCTCATTTTGGATTTTCCTCCTTTTTTGTATTTGCAAAAGTGACGAATTCGATCACTTTTGCAGGTTTTTAGTCCGATTTCGGGGGCGTTCCGGGGCGAGCATAAGCCATCCTCTCAAGGGCGGAAATGTGCTGAAACGAGGCGTTTTTGCCGGGAAATGGCGAATCTTTCGGCGGCA
>CANQZJ010000028.1 GCA_947628315.1 uncultured Oscillospiraceae bacterium | reverse complement strand
ACTATATCTACAAACGGTGCTGAAGGTGCTCACTTTTTCGGGGCCCTTTTGCTCACTCTTTTACTTGACTAACACAGTACGGTCTATTTTACCGTTTTGGACGGGACAAGTCAATATTGGGACTTGCAATCGGCGGCGGGGCTTGGTATGCTGGACGAGATTGAGGTGATCCCATGTACATTTTCGACCTGGACGGCACCATCACCGACACCAACACCCTGTGGATGGACGTGGACGACCGGTTTTTGGGCCGCCGGGGGCTGACCATGACCGCCGAATACCAGGCGGCGGTGGCCAGATCCATCTTCCCGGCGGCGGCGGACTTCACAAAAGAATATTATCATCTGCCGGACAGCCCCGCCGACATCATGGCGGAGTGGGAGGAGCTGGCCGCCCACATCTACCGGGACACGGCTCCCCTCAAGCCGGGGGCGGCGGCCTACCTGGCCCAGTGCCGGGCGAAGGGAAAGGAACTGGCCCTGTTCACCGCCTGCCGGCCCGCCCTCTGCCGGATGGCCCTGGAGCGGTTCGGCCTCGCCGGATCCTTCTCCCACATCGTGTACGCGGAGGAGCTGGGCCTGGACAAGCACGACCCCCGATGCTTTGCCCTTCTGGCGGAGCTGCTGGGCGCCCCCCCGGAAGACTGCACCCTCTTCGACGACAGCCCAGACAACTGCGCCGCCGCAGTCCGGGCGGGGATGGCCGCCGTGGGCGTGTACGACGGCTACTACGCCGCTCGCCAGGAGGAGCTGAAGGCCGTCTGCACCAAATACGTCCGCTCCCTGGAGGAGCTGGTAAAATAGCGCAAAAGCGCCCTGCTTGGGGCGCTTTTCCCGTTTTGGCGCAAAACCTTCCCGGCCCTCATAGAATGGTGGGCAAAGGAGGTGTGACCATGGAAGAGATCATTCCATGCGCGGTGAAAGACCAGGAGGTTTTTCGCCGGGTGTGGCAGCGGGTGATGGGCGACCGGGCCATGGACGACTGCCCGGTGGAGGCCCTCCCCGGCGATCTGCAGGGGGATCTGTCCTGCGAGTGTCTGGAAGAGCTGGCGCGGCAGAGTCAGGCCGATCCCTCCGGCGGCCAGAGCGACCAGGCGTCGGAGGACGCCGCCGGGGCGGGTTGGGAGGCCCGGGAGCCGCAGAATCAGGAGCTGATGGGCCGGGACGACACCATGACCCGGGAGCAGATGACCCGGGAGTCAGAGCAGATGGCGGAGATCCAGGAACTAAAACCCCAGGCCGAGACCGCTATGGCTCAAATGACAGCCCCTCAGGAGCAGCCCGACCGCACCGGGCGGATGCGCCGCCAGGTGATGGAGGCCCTGGAGGGCTGGCAGTTCTACCGCTATCTGGCCCGCCGCGCCAGAGGGGGCGGCGCCCGCATCCTCAATACTCTGGCCGGGGACGAACATCAGGCCGCGAGAAAGCTGGCGGCGGCGTATTTCCTGCTCACCGGCATCCGCTACTGGCCCAGCGGGCTGCTGGGGACGCCCGCCATCCCCTCCTACTGGGGGGCGCTGCGGAACCGGCACCAGGCGGAACAGCGGCGGGAGGCGGACTACCGCGCCTCTGCCGGCGACTGGGACGGCTCTGACCAGCAGGAGCTGTACCGGACGCTGGCCGAGGGGGCACAGGAGCGGTGCAGGGCGCTGCGTACATTGCTGGAAGAGGATCATATGATGTAAAAAGGGGAGCCCCGCCGCCCGGCGGAGCTCCCTTTTCTGTCCGCTTTTGCTCAGAACAGCCCGGAGATGACCCCGTTCTCGTCCACGTCGATCTTTTCGGCGGCGGGGACTTTGGGCAGACCCGGCATGGTCATGATGTCGCCGGTCTGCACCACCACGAAGCCCGCGCCGGCGGACACCTTCACCTTGGACACGGTGACGGTGAAGCCCTCCGGCCGGCCCAGCTTGGCCGGGTCGTCGGACAGGGAGTACTGGGTCTTGGCCATGCACACCGGCAGGCCGCCGAAGCCCATCTTCTCCAGCCGGTCCAGCTCCTTCTCGGCGGCGACGGAGTAGCTGACGCCCGCGCCCCCGTAGACCTTCTTCACGATGGTCTCGATCTTGGCCTTCAGGGGCTGGTCCAGCTCGTAGGCGAAGCGGAAATCGTTGGGCTGTTCGCACAGTCGCAGCACCTCCTCCGCCAGCTCGACGCCGCCGTCGCCCCCCCTGCCCCACACCTCGGACAGGGCCACGTTGACCCCCAGCTCTTTGCACTTGTCCCGGATGAGGGCCAGCTCGGCGTCGGAGTCGTTGGTGAAGCGATTGATGGCCACCACGCAGGGCAGGCCGTACACCTGGGTGATGTTCTCCACGTGCTTGAGCAGGTTGGGCAGGCCCTTTTCCAGGGCGGCCACGTTCTCGGTCCCCAGCTTGGCCTTGGGCACGCCGCCGTTGTATTTCAGGGCCTTGACCGTGGCCACAATGACCACCGCGTCGGGGTGGAGCCCGGCGGCCCGGCACTTGATGTCCAGGAATTTCTCCGCGCCCAAATCGGCGCCGAAGCCGGCCTCGGTGACCACATAGTCCGCCAGCTTGAGGGCGGTGTCGGTGGCGGAGACGGAGTTGCACCCGTGGGCGATGTTGGCGAATGGCCCGCCGTGGACCAGGGCCGGGGTGTTCTCCAGCGTCTGCACCAGGTTGGGCTTGATGGCGTCCTTCAGCAGGGCGGCCATGGCCCCCTGGGCCTTCAGGTCGGCGGCGGTGACAGGTTTGTCGTCATAGGTGTAGCCCACGATGATCCGGGCCAGCCGCTCCTTCAAATCTTTCAAGCTGGTGGCGAGGCACAGCACCGCCATGATCTCGGAGGCCACGGTGATGTCGAACCCGTCCTCCCGGGGCACGCCCTGCATCCGCCCGCCCAGGCCGTCCACGATGCTGCGTAGCTGCCGGTCGTTCATGTCCACGCACCGCCGCCAGGTGATCTTCTTCACGTCGATGCCCAGGGCGTTGCCCTGCTGGATGTGGTTGTCCAGCATGGCGGCCAGCAGGTTGTTGGCCGCGCCGATGGCGTGGAAGTCGCCGGTGAAGTGGAGGTTGATGTCCTCCATGGGCACCACCTGGGCGTACCCGCCGCCGGCGGCGCCGCCCTTGACCCCGAACACGGGGCCCAGGGAGGGCTCCCGCAGGCAGAGCAGCACATTTTTGTCCAGCTTGCTCAGCGCGTCGGCCAGACCCACCGACGTGGTGGTCTTGCCCTCGCCGGCGGGGGTGGGGTTGATGGCGGTGACCAGGATCAGCTTGCCCTTTCGGGGCCTGTTCCGCAGGGGCACCACATCGATCTTGGCCTTCACCCGGCCATAGTATTCCAGCAGGCTCTCGTCGATGCCGGCCCTTGCCGCCACTTCCGCGATGGGCAGCATTTTTGCGCTCTGGGCGATCTCAATGTCGGTTTTCATGGATGTTCCTCCTTATGGTGGTGCGTCCAATAATAAAAGGGCGCACGGAGAGATGTGCGCCCAGACGGTCGGCAACAGGCGCTTTGCGCCGCTGTACTCCATGTGGTCAACTCCACTTCCGTCAGTCATACAGCACTTACAGTTTACCACGGCGGGGCGCCCGCCGTCAAGCGGGGATTACAAGTTGTATTCAAACATATAAGCTAAACAAATTGTGAAGGGGAGCGCGCCCCATTTTTGGGGATTTTCGACCACTTTGCGAGGGGACAGAAGGTTTGCATAATCCACCTTATAATTTCTGATACGAGCAGTTATCCACAACTTCAACAAGATTTTCAACAGCCGGATTTCCGCGAAATATAAGGGGATTTTGTCGAATTACCAAATTCTACAAAATCCGACAAATGGATTTTTTCATAGGATGAAATGCCGATTTAGTTTACATAATCAGAATAAATGAATACCGGGGGAAACCATCTCACATTCTTCAAAAGCAGCGGGGGCAGCCGCGCCGTCCCCGCCGGATTTTAACCTTTTGAGATGTCCAGACTGGCCTTCGCGTTCAAGTCCCAGCCCGCAGTGTGGCCCGCCAGGTACTCATAGTACCCCTGGCAGCCCACCATGGCGGCGTTGTCCCCGCAGAGGGCCAGCGGCGGCAGCCACAGCTTCGCCCCGGCTTTTTCGCAGGCCGCCGTCAGGTCGGCCCGGATGCGGCTGTTGGCGGCCACGCCCCCGGCCACGGCGATCTTATTGTAACCGACAAGCTGGTTGGCCTCCATCACCCGGGGGATCAGCGCGTCGGACACGGCGGCGGCGAAGGAGGCCGCCAGGTCGTGGAAATCCAGTGTCTCGCCCTTTTGCCCGGCGTTGTGGATGAGGTTCAGCACCGCCGTTTTCAGCCCGGAGAAGGACAGATCCAGCGGGTTGCCCTCCACGTGGGCCCGGGGGAACACATAGGCGCGGTCGTTTCCGCCCCGGGCCATCTTATCCAGGGGCGCGCCGCCGGGATAGCCCAGACCCAGCACCCGGGCGGTCTTGTCAAAGCACTCCCCCGCGGCGTCGTCCCTTGTGCCGCCCAGTACCCGGAAGTCGGTGTAGTCCCGCACGTCCACGATGGCGGTGGTGCCGCCGGACACGCACAGGCACAGGAAGGGGGGCTCCAGGTCGGCGTGGGCGATGTAGTTGGCGGCGATGTGCCCCCGGACGTGGTGCACCGGGATCAGCGGTACGTTCAGCCCGAAGGCCACCGACTTGGCGAAGGACACCCCCACCAGCAGCGCCCCGATGAGGCCGGGGGCGTAGGTCACCGCCACGGCGTCGATGTCGGATTTTCCGATCCCTGCCTGCCGCAGGGCCTCGTCCGCCAGGCCGCTGATGGCCTCCACGTGCTTCCGGGAGGCGATCTCCGGCACCACGCCGCCGTAGACGGCGTGCATATCCGCCGACGACGCGATCACCGAGGACAGCACCGTCCGGCCGTCCTTGACGACGGCGGCGGCGGTCTCGTCGCAGGAGGATTCAAAGGCCAGGATGTTCATAGCTTCCCTCTTTTCCATGGAATTTCAGGGTCATCAGCAGGGCGTCCTCCGGCGGGTCGTCGTAGTACCGCCGGCGGCGGCCCGCCAACTCAAAGCCCATCTTTTCGTAGAGGGCGATGGCCGGGGCGTTGGATGCCCGCACCTCCAACGTGAGGAAGGCAAGGCCTCCCTCCCGCCCCCGGCGGATAAACTCCCCCAGCAGCGCCTGGGCGACGCCCTGGCGGCGATACCGCCCGTCCACAGCGATATTGTCGATATACCCCTCGTCCAGCACGGTGGTGAGACCGGCGTAACCCAGCACGGTGCCGTCCGGCCCCTCCGCCACCAGCATGGTGGAGTGCTCGCTGCCCATCAGATCACGGAAAAGGGATTCGCTCCAGGGCTGGGAGAAGTTGGCCTCCTCCAGCGCCGCGATCTGGGGGATGTGGGCCTCGGCCATGGGGACAAGTTGATATTCCATGATTGCCTCCTAATGGCTTTCCGCCCAGGTCTTGCCGATCTTGGCCTCCGCCAGCAGAGGGACGGCCAGGTCGGCCACGTGCTCCATCTCGTCCTCCAGCAGGCCGCGGACTGTTTCGCCCTCGGCCTCCGGGCACTCCACGATCAGCTCGTCGTGTACCTGTAAGACCAGCCGGGCGGCCAGCCCCTCGGCGCGGAGCCGGGCGTCCACCTTCACCATGGCCAGCTTGATGATGTCGGCGGCAGTGCCCTGGATGGGCATGTTCAGCGCCACCCGCTCCCCGAAGGAGCGCATATTGAAGTTGGAGGATTTCAGCTCCGGCAGCCAGCGGCGGCGGCCGTACATGGTGGACACAAAGCCGTCCTCCCGACCCTGCTCCACTACCCGATCCATATAGGCCCGGACGCCGGCGTAGTGCTCAAAGTACCGCTCCATATACTCCTTGGCCTCGGCCACGGTGACGTGGATGTCCTCGGAGAGGGAGAAGGCGGAGATGCCGTACACGATGCCGAAATTCACCGCCTTGGCCGCCCGCCGCATGGAGGGCTCGACCTGATCCTGCGGTACGCCGAACACCTGGGACGCGGTGACGGTGTGGATGTCCACCCCGGAGTTGAATCCCTCGATCATGGCGGAGTCGCCGGACATATGTGCCAGCAGCCGCAGTTCGATCTGGGAGTAGTCCGCGTCCACCAGCACGTTCCCGGGGGCGGCGGTGAACATCTTGCGCATCTCCGCGCCCAGCTCCGTGCGGACGGGGATGTTCTGCAGATTGGGCTCCGTGGAGGACAGCCGCCCTGTGGCGGTGACGGTGTTCTGGAAGCTGGTATGGATGCGCCCGTCCGGCGCGATGACTTTGCCCAGGCCCTCCACATAGGTGGAGTTCAGCTTGGTGAGCTGCCGGTAGTCCAGGATGGCCCCCACGATCTCATGCCGGGGGCGCAGCTTTTCCAGCACCTCCGCGTTGGTGGAGTAGCCGGTCTTGGTCTTCTTGATGGGCGGCAGGCCCAGCTTTTCAAAGAGGATGTGACCCAGCTGCCTGGTGGAGAGGATGTTAAATTTCTCCCCGGCCAGACGGTAGATCTCCGCCTCCAGGGTGTCGATGCCCGCCTCCAACTGCTTGCCGAAGTCGGTGAGCGCCTTGCCGTCCACCAGCACGCCCGCCCGCTCCATCCGGGCCAGCACCGGGCACAGGGGCAGGTCGATGTCGTCGTGCACCCTGCGGAGGTTGAACTCGTCCAGCCGTTTGCCCAGCTCGTGATAGAGTTTTTCAATGAGGGCGGCGTGGGCGCACAGCGCCGCCGTTGGGGCGTTCTGATCCGCCAGCGGCCCGAACGCCTCCGGATCCAGATAGTCTTTCGCCTTGGCCGTCTCGGCGTTGAAGTAGGACACGGACAGTTTTTCCAGCTCATAGCTGCCGTCGGTGGGGGAGAGCAGGTAGGCGGCGATGGCGGTGTCGAACACGAAGCCGTCCACGCTGAGGCCGTCCTCCAGCAGGCGGGTCATGAGGTTCTTGCAGTCGTGGGTGACCTTTTTCACCTCCGCGGAGAAGAATCCCCGCAGAATGTGGTTGTAGTTGTCCAGCTTTTGAGCGAACAGCGCGGCGGCATGGTTCTCCCAGGCTGCGCACAGCCCTGACAGGTCGGGCAGGGCCAGGAAGGACACGTGATCCCGCCCCTTCCACAGCGCCAGAAGCTCCTCCGCCCGAGCGGGGGAGTCCACCACCTCTGTCTCCAACGGCGCCTCTGCCCGTTTTTCCCGCGCCGCGCCCCCCGCGGGGCCGGGGTGGAGGCCAAGCCGGTCGATGAGCTTGGAGAACTCCAGCCGGAGCAGGATGTCATAAAGCGCCGCCTCGTTCCACTCCTTCCGGGCGGCGTCCGCCGGGTCAAAGCCCATAGGGGCGTCGCGGCGGATGGTGGCCAGGTCGTAACTCATCCGGGCGGATCCCTCCCCCTCGGCGAGCTTCTGGATGGCGGCGGGCCTGGCGTCGATGTCCGGCAGCCTGGCGTACAGCGCGTCCACGGTCTGGTACTGCTGGATCAGCGCCATGGCGGTCTTTTCCCCCACGCCCTTCACGCCGGGGATGTTGTCGGAGGAATCCCCCATCAGCGCTTTCAGGTCGATGATGTGGATGGGGTCGAAGCCGTACTGCTCCCGGAAGGCGCCGGGGGTCATATCTTTGGTGGTGGTCTGGCCCATGCGGGTGGACACCAGCTTGACGGTGGTTTTGTCGTCGATGAGCTGGAGGGAGTCCTTGTCCCCGGTGACGATGACGGTATTGCCGCCGGCCTCTTCGTTGACCTTCGCCATCGTCCCCAACAGGTCGTCGGCCTCCCAGCCCTCCAGCTCGTACCGCCGGATGTTCATGGCGTCCAGCACCTCTTTCAGCACCGGCATCTGGGCGGCAAGCTCCTCCGGCATGCCCTTCCGCTGGGCTTTATAGCCGTCGTAGGCCAGGTGGCGAAAGGTGGGGGCTCTCATGTCAAAGGCCACCGCCACCCCCTCCGGCTTCTCCTCGTCCAGCAGTTTCAGCAGGATGTTGAGGAATCCGAAAATGGCGTTGGTGGGCAGCCCGTCCCTGGTGGACAGGTTCTGGGACACGCCGTAAAAGGCGCGGTTGACGATGGAATTGCCGTCGATGACCATGAGCTTCATGGGCGGGACCTCCCTTGGGCGTTCATTGTGGATAGTGTACCATTTTTGCGGGATTTAAGCAAGAGGGGCGAGGTGTTTCCACCTCGCCCGCGCTAGTTCTACAAAAAAATTTTGTGAAACTACAAAAGTAGTGTTGACAGCTCCACACTACCGTGGTAGAATGACCATGGGCCCAAACTACAGACGTCTTATGAAAGGGGATCGTTTTTATGGAGCACAGCCTGGTGGATTCGGAGATCAAGGTGATGAACGTGCTCTGGCGGGAGGGAGACGCCACCGCCAAGCACATCTCAGACGTGTTGAAGGCTGAGGTGGGCTGGAACATGAACACCACCTACACCCTCATCAAGCGGTGCATCGGCAAGGGTGCCATTCAGCGCACCGAGCCCGGTTTCCTGTGCCACGCCCTCGTCCCCAAGGAGGAAGTACAGGAGGCCGAGACCAACGAGCTCATCGACAAGGTGTACGACGGTTCCGCCGCCAACCTGTTCGCCGCCCTGCTGGGCAGAAAGAAGCTCACTGCCGGGCAGATCGAGCGGCTGAAGCGGATAGTGGACGACTGGGAGGAGGCGGAGGAATGAGTCTGCCTCAGATGAGCCTGTCCGGTGCGGCGATGATCTTGGTGATTGTGGTGGTTCGGGCGCTGGCCATGGACAGGTTGCCCAAAGGAACCTTTGTGGCCCTATGGTATATGGTTCTGGCCCGTCTGCTGCTGCCCCTATCCATCCCCTCGCCGGTGAGCCTCTGGTCCCTGGCAGCGGAGCAAGTTCCCGCCCTGGAGACGGCCGCCCGCGCTGTGACCGAACTTCCCGGCGGGACGATCCACCTTTTGGATCACGCCGGGGGGACTGTCCCCCAGGTGCCCCAGGCTGCCCCCGCTGCCATTCCCGTCCTCCCCATCGTGTGGGCGCTGGGAGGCCTCGTCTTCGGGGCCGTTTTCCTCTCGTCCTGGCTGGCCTGCCGTTGGGAATTCCAGACCTCCCTGCCGGCGGAGGACGGGTTCGCCGCCCGCTGGCTCCGGGAGCACCCCCTGCGGCGGCGGGTAGAAGTGCGCCAGCTCACCGGCCTTGCCACCCCGCTGACCTGCGGCGTCCTCCGCCCGGTGATCCTCATGCCAAAGGACACCGACTGGGGGAATCGCCGCCAGGTGGAGTATATGCTCTGCCATGAGTATGTCCACATCCGCCGGTTCGACGCGCTGGGCAAGGGCCTGGTGGCCGCCGCCCTGTGCGTCCACTGGTTCAACCCGCTGGTGTGGGCGATGTATATCCTGTTCAACCGGGACGTGGAACTGGCCTGCGACGAGCAGGTTCTCCGCCGGCTCGGGGCGGGGGAGCGGAGGGACTATGCCCTCGCCCTGATTCGCATGGAGGAGCGCCGGGCCGTTCCCGCCCCCTTCGTCAGCCATTTCAGCAAAAACACCACAGAAGAAAGGATCGTGTCAATCATGAAATATAAAAAAGCGTCCGTTCTGTCCGTGATCCTGGCCGTCGCCTTGATCGTCTGCATGACTACCGTCTTTGTCTCCGCCCAGACCGACCGGCCCGCCGGGGACACCCCCACTCCGCCCGCTGGAGACGTGCAGAGTGCCGTTTTGGGCGGTGGTCAGCCGGTCTCCGATGAGGATAGCCTCATCCGCGTGAGCGGAGACGGATTCTGTTACTACCGGCCCGCCCAGGGCTGGCAGGGGGACAGCGTCGCCTTCGGCTCCACCACCACCAATTCCGAGGTTCTGATCCAGTTGGAGCCGCTGAGCGACCGGGCCAGCCTGGTGGACATGTACCAGCGGCTGGGCATGACAAAAGTGCTTGAGGAGGACGGCCTTACGGTGATGGCCCAGACGGAGATCCTCCATTTCATGGACGGATCTACCGAGACCTGCCGGGATGAGGTCTATATTCACGGTCAGGATGGGAAACAGGGTGCCGGGACGGTTCAGATCAGCTGGATCGAGGAGTCCCTGTCCGCCAACCCTGGCGTTGACGAGGTGGCGGCCATGCGGGCCATGGCTGAGAGCTTTACCCTGACCGGGATCCAGGCCGCGCAGAACTGATCTCATGAACCAAAAAGAGCGGGGGCCCGATCCGGGCCCCCGCTCTTTTCCTCTGCCTCAAGCTCAGCGCAGCACCGCTCCGCACTCCTGTTCCAGCGTGGCCAGGATGCTTTTCACGTCGGCGTCGGCCTCCTCGCCGGTGAGGCTCCGGTCGTCGGCCCGGAGGGTCAGGCTGAACGCCACCGACTTTTTGCCGGCGGGGATGCTGGCGCCCCGGTAGATGTCGAACAGCTCCACCTCTTTCAGCAGGCCCTTGGCGCCCTTGCGGATGGCGCTCTCCAGCCGGCCCACGGTGACGGCCTCGTCGCACACCACGGCGATGTCCCGCTCCACGGAGGGGAACTTGGGCAGGGAGACGTACTCGGCGTCGGGGCCCTTGGCCAGCATCAGCTCGTCGAAGGACAGCTCCGCGCAATAAAACTCGCCGTCCACACCATAGTTCTGGGCCACGGTGGGGTGGATCTGTCCCACGAAGCCCAGGCAGTCGCTGCCGCTGTAAACGGCGGCCGCCCGTCCGGGGTGATAGGGCGCCACGGTATTGCCCCAGACCTCCGCCGCGGCGGGTTCAAAGTGGACGTCCCCGGCCCGGATATCCTTCAAAATGGCCTCCACCACGCCCTTGATGGCGTAGAAGTCCATGCCCTCGCCGTAGGCCCCCAGGGTGAGCACCTTGCTCTCGTTGGCAAGGCCGTTTTCCCCGCCGGGGAGGTAGATACGGCCCAGCTCATAGAGCTTTACGTTCTTGTTGCGGTAGTTCCAGTTGCGGGTCAGGATCTCCAGCATGGAGGGCAGGGTGGTGGTGCGCATGATGGAGGTGTCCTCGCCAAGCGGGTTCAGAATTTTGAAGGAGTTCCGCATGGCGCAGTCCCTGGCCCAGCCGATCTTGTCGTAGGCGGTGGGGGAGATGAAGGAGTAGGTGATGATCTCGTCGAACCCGCAGGCGCGGCACATGGCGCCCAGCCGGTTTTCCAGTTTCTGGGCCTCGGAGTAGCCGCCCTGAGTGGTCTGCCCCCGCATGAGGGTGACGGGGATGTTGTTGTAGCCGTAGAACCGGGCCACCTCCTCGGCCAGATCGGCCATGCGGCGCACGTCGCCCCGCCAGGAGGGCACGGTGACCCGGTCGCCCTCCACCTGGAAGTCCAGCTTTTTGAGGATGTTGACCATGTCGTCTTCCGGCACGTCGGTGCCCAGCAAGGCGTTGATCTTGTCCGGCTCCAGCTTCAGCACGGTGGGCTGGGGCACGTTGTTCAGGATGTCGATGACGCCGTCCACCACCGCGCCGGCCCCCAGCATCTCTACCAGCTCACAGGCCCGGTTGACGGCGGGCAGGGTGTTCAGCGGATCGAGACCCTTCTCGAATTTGGCGGAGGCCTCGGTGCGCATACCCAGGGCCAGGGCGCCCTTGCGGATGCAGGTGCCGTCGAAGCAGGCGGACTCGAACACCACGTCGGCGGTGTCGGCCACGATCTCGCTGTTCAGGCCGCCCATGATGCCCGCCAGGCCCACGGCGCGGGTCTCGTCGGCGATGACCAGGTGGTTGGCGTTCAGAGTGTGGACTTTGCCGTCCAGAGTGGTCAGCTCCTCGCCCTCCGCCGCCCGGCGGACGATGATCTTCCCGCCGTTGACATACCGGTAGTCGAAGGCGTGCATGGGCTGGCCGTACTCCAGCATCACGTAGTTGGTGATGTCCACGATGTTGTTGATGGGCCGCACCCCCATGGAGCGCAGCCGCTCCCGCATCCACTTGGGGGAGGGGGCGATCTTCACGTTCCGCACCATCCGGGCGGTGTACCGGGGCACCAGGTCGGCGTCGGGGGTCTCCACGTCCAGCAGGTCGGTGAGGACGCCGTCCGCGCCGCCCTTCACCTCCGGCTCGTGGAGGGTCAACGGCTTGCCGAAGGTGGCCGCCGCCTCCCGCGCCAGGCCGATGACGCTGAGACAGTCGGGCCGGTTGGGGGTGATTTCGAACTCCACCACCCGGTCGTCGGCGTTGACGATAGGCTTGATGTCGTCGCCGGGGGCGATGCCCTCTTCCTGGAGGACGAAGATGCCGTCGGGGATGCAGTGGGGGAACTCCCGCTGCTCCGCGTGGAGGTCGGCCAGGGTGCAGATGGCGCCGGTCTTGGTGTTGAAGGCCACCATGTCGCCCTCATGGATATTCTGGCAGGGGGTGGTGACCACAGCGGCGCTGGGGCCGTCCTTCTCGGTGTAGGTCAGTTTGCAGGTCCAGCGGCCGTCCCCGGCGGACTTGACCCCCTCCACGGCGGCGGCCACCACCGGGCCGTAGATCTTATGCCCCGGCTGCACGTCAGCGGGGATGGAGGGCTTTTCCGGATCGATGGGGTGGTAGTCGTTCAGCAGGGCGGCGGCGGTGATGACGCCGTAGGGGAAGTCCCGCTCATCCAGGTTCAATTCCTTCAAAGAGCACAGCATGCCCTTGGACTTGACCCCCCGCAGGTTGCCCCGGGTGATGTGCACCCCGCCGGGCAGCCAGGAGTTGTCCTTGGCCACGGGGATCAGATCGCCCTTGTGGATGTTCCACGCGCCGGTGACGATCTGCACCGGTTCGCTGTCGCCCACGTCGATCTGGCACACCCACATGTGGTCGGAGTTGGGGTGCCGCTCCATGGACAAAATTTTGCCGACGACCACATTGGAAATTTCCGCGCCCAGATCGGTGGTGCCCTCCACCTTGGAGCCGGAGAGGGTCATGGCCTCGGCAAACTCGTGGTCGTTCACGTCCACGTTTACGAACTCATTGAGCCATTTTCTGCTTAAATTCATCGTCTTGACCCTCCTCTCAGAACTGCTCCAGGAACCGCACGTCGTTCTCGAAGATCAGGCGCAGGTCGTCGATCTTGAACCGGCGCATGGCGGTGCGCTCCAGGCCGAAGCCGAAGGCCCAGCCGCTCCACACCTCCGGGTCGATGCCCGCCATCTCCAGCACGTGGGGGTGGATCATCCCGGCCCCCAGCAGCTCGATCCAGCCCTCGCCCTTGCAGGTGGGGCAGCCAACGCCGCCGCACTTGTGGCACTGCACGTCCACCTCGCAGCTGGGCTCGGTGAAGGGGAAGTGGTGGGGGCGGAAGCGGGTCTGGGTGCTCTCGCCGTACATCTTTTTGATAACGGTGTTGAGGGTGCCCTTCAAGTCCGCCATGGTGACGCCCTTGTCGATGACCATGCCCTCCACCTGGTGGAACATGGGGGAGTGGGTGGCGTCCACCTCGTCCTTGCGGTACACCCGGCCGGGGGCGATGATGCGGATGGGCAGCTTCATGGTGTCCATGGCCCGCACCTGCATGGGGGAGGTCTGGGAGCGGAGCATCACCTTCTCGTCCTGGTCGAAGTAGAAGGTGTCCGACCAGTCCCGGGAGGGGTGGCCCGGCTCGGCGTTGAGCCGGTCGAAGTTCAGCTCGCCCAGCTCGATCTCCGGCCCGTCCAGCACGGTGAAGCCCATGCCGATGAAGATCTCCTTCATCTCGTCCAGGGCGATATACATGGGGTGCCGGTGGCCGATGGCGGGGGCCCTGCCGGGGATGGTCACGTCCACCGCCTCGGCCTCCAGCCTGTGCTCCAGGGCCGCCGCCTCCAGCTTTTTGGAGGCGGTGTCCAGGGCGCTCTCCAGGGCGGCCCGCACCTCGTTGGCCAGCTGGCCCATGGCGGGGCGCTCCTCGGCGGACAGCCTGCCCATCTGCTTCAGCACGGCGGTGAGCTCACCCTTTTTGCCCAGGTACTTTACCCGGAGGGCGTCCAGGTCGGCGGAGGCTTTGGCCTGCTCAAAGGCCTCCAGCGCCTGGGCGCGGATGTTCGCTAACTGTTCTTTCATACGCAAAAACTCCTTTTGTGAGCAAATTTACTTCACTTTTTCGGCCTGATCTTGCCGGTCATGGACTCCACCACCAGTTTGAACACTTTGGTGCGGGGCATGACCTCCCGCCCGAAGGGAAACTCCTCCCGGTGGTAGTGCGCCATGAGGACGCGCAGGGCGTCATATTTCTCCTCTTCGGGCACCGGCTCGATGTGTCCCCGGCCGATGACGCTCTGGTAGGCCATGGTGCAGGTCTTTTTCACATCGTCCATGATGAGCGCATGGTCGCAGTCCATCTCGAAGCTGGCGCGGCTGTCCCGCTCCATGAGGGCGTATTTGGCGCCCTCCATAGCGCCGTGGAAATACAGCGTCACCCGGCCATTCTCCGCCGTCATGCCGAAGTTGAGGGGCAGGATGTAGGGATAACCGCCGCCGTTCAGCGCCAGCCGGCACACGTCGCACCGCTCCATGATGGACACCATGGCGTTGAAATCGGTGACCTCGCGGTCTGATCGTCTCATAGGGACACCTCCGGTTTGCGCAGGACTGTCAGCCGGCCCGTCCGGCTGCTGCCCGTCGTGGGCCTGCCACTGGCACTCGCCCAGCGAGAAATGGTCGAACACCGCCGTGAAGGACGAGTCCTCCGGCGAGCAGGCGTACACGCCGAATCGGATCCTGCCGCCGCCCTGGTGGAGGTGGCAGATACGCATCTGCCGGAAGGTCACCCCGTCCTCGGAGCATTCGATGCGGTAGTCGTCCGCCCGGCGGCTGAGCCGGTACCACATGGACTTTACCCCGGCGCCGATCTCCGTCGTCGCCCAGTCCGACCAGCCCTCGTTGGTGACCACGCTGCCCAGGTGCTGGAACCGCTCGTTCTCATATTCCACGGAGCCCTTCAGCCAGTTGTCGCTGTCCAGGTAGAGGACGACGCCGCACTGGTCGAAGCGGTGGTGGCTGCCGGAGAAATCGGTGCGCACCGTAAAGCTGAAATATTGCTCCTCCGTCTCCATCTGGAACACCGGGGCGTTGTCGTTGCGGAAGTGGTAGTAGGTGCGCTGCCACAGGTCGGTGTGGGGCCTGGTGGTGATTTTCAGGGCGCCGCCGCCGATCTCAAAGGCGGCGGGCTCTCTCGTCCATTGAAATTGACTGAAGTCCATATCGTCAGCTCCTGTTCTTGTCCTGTTGGGCGGATTTTTTCCTATTGCGGGATTGGGCCGCGCGACACGTGGCCGTCACCAGGACGGCGGCCGCGGCGGCCAGCAGTATCACCACGATCAGTCCAGGCGGGGTCAGCAGTCCTTTGATCCAGTGGCTGGTCAGCGCCCTGGGGAGCACCCGCGCCACCGGCTCGTCCGGGGAGATGTTGATCCGTGGCAGATCGTACAGCCCGCCGGAGAGGTCGGCCACGCCGTACTCCGTGGTGACGGTCATGGCGAAGTGCTCCTTCAGAAAGTCTGCCGCCCAGGGGTCTCCGGAGCCGTTGGGGTAGGCGAAGAACAGCGCCTCCGTCCCCAGATTGGTCTCGATCCCGTCAATGCTGGTTTGCAGATCGGTAAGCACCCGTGCCTGATAGGCGGCCTCATCCTCACCGGGGAGGCGGCCCAGACAGTTGTCCTGGTCGTGCAGGTCATAGGTGTGGGAGCCGATCTCCACCAGTCCGGAGGCCTCCAGCTCCCGGCATTTCTCCCAGGTCAAAAACAGGAGCGGCTGTTTGTCCTCCACATAGGCGCCCACCACGGACACCACCGCTTTGGCGCCATACTCCCGCAGGATGGGCAGAACCAGGCTGAGCATGTGTTCGTAGCCGTCGTCAAAGGTGAGCAGCACGGGTTTGTCCGGCAGAGGATCTCCCTTTGCCAGCTCCCGGGGCAGCACCGTGGTGTAGCCGTGGCCGTCCAGCCACCGGAGGGTCTCCCGGAACTGATCGGCGGTGATGGCCCACTCGTTGGCGTCGGCCTCATCCTCCACCACGTCGTGGAACATGAGGATAGGGAGGGACTTTCCGGGATAGGCGGGGGCGTCCGCCCCGGGGGCGCAGCCGGACAGCGGAGAGAGCAGGCACAGGACAAAAAGCGCTATGGCGCACAGCCGCCGCATCCGCCGCACCTCCTTTGACAAAATAAAAAGCCCTTCCTCCCGCAACCGGGACGAAAGGCAAACCTTCCGCGGTACCACCCGCATTCGCGCCGCAGCGCGCACTTGACGCCCCATAGCGGCGGGCCGCCGTCCCGCTCTCACGGGCCGCTCCCGGGCGAACAGGCGACACCCCACAGGCGGGCTTTCAGCCGGTGACCCACCCTCTCTGCGCGAGGCAAACACGCCATTTTCCCGTTCTCTGCGTTTGACACCCAACCTTTATATCATAAAAACAGTTGAAATGCAAGGACTATTTCATTATAATGGAGAGGATATAAGTTTTGACCGGAAGGAGGCCCCGCCATGTTCCCCCTCGCCACCGCCGCACAGATGAAAGAGCTTGACCGCGCCGCCATCGAGGAGCGGGGCGTCTCCTCCCTGGACCTGATGGAGCGCGCCGCCCGCGCCGTGGCCGAGGCGGTGATGGATCTGCTCCCCCTGCCCGACCGGGCGGGGGAGGACGGCCCCACCGTCAGCAGCTTCACCACCGTGGCCTTTGTCTCTTCCGACGGGAAACAGCCCACCGAGGAGGAGCAGCGGGAGATGGACGAACTGCGGGCCATCGTGGAGTCCAAAAACACCGACCCCGCTCCCCGGGTGGCCGTGTTCTGCGGCCCCGGCAACAACGGCGGGGACGGCATCGCCGCCGCCCGGCTGCTGATAGAGGCGGGCTATCACGTCCGGGCCTTCCTCATCGGGGATCGGGAGAAGCTGACCCCCGATGCCAAAGAGATGAACGCCCGCCTGGAGGCCCTGGGCCGCCGGCTGGAGGCGTTTACCGTGGATCTGGAGCACCCGGAGCGGTGCGACCAACGGCAGGCGGCCTGGCTGTCCACCTGCGACTGCGCGGTGGACGCCCTGTTCGGGGTTGGCCTGTCCCGGCCGGTAGAGGGACTGTACCGCTCCGCCATCCAATATCTGAACCGCATGGGCCCCCGGTTCCCCGTGGTGGCCTGCGACATCCCCTCCGGCGTCCACACCGACACCGGCGCGGTGCTGGGGGAGGCGGTGAACGCCGCCGTCACCGTCACCTTCACCTGCGGCAAGCCGGGGCTGTATCTCGGCGAGGGGGCCGCCCACGCCGGCGAGGTTCGCGTGGTGGACATCGGCGTCCCCCACGATCTGGAGTTCCGCCTCATCCATCGCGCCCCGGAGCGGGTGGAGACCGTCCAGGCGGGGGAGTTCCGGCTGCCCCGCCGCCCCCTGGCCGCCCACAAGGGGGACTTCGGCAAGGTGTTCATCCTGGCGGGCAGCGTGGGCTACACCGGCGCGCCCGTTCTGGCGGCCAACGCCGCCGTCCGCGCCGGCGCGGGGCTGGTGTATCTTGGGGTGCCCAAAGACATCTACCCCATCGTGGCCGTAAAATGTACCGAGGCTATGCCCTTCCCGCTGCCGGATGACTATGCTGCCATCCTGGAGAAGGCGAAGGGCTGTGACGCGGCCCTCATCGGCCCCGGCCTGGGCCGCGCCCCGGAGACGGAACAGCTTGTCCTCCGTCTGCTGGCTGACCTGCCCATCCCCGTGGTGCTGGACGCCGACGGCATAAACGCGCTGTCCACGCATATAGATGTGTTGGACAACCGCGCCGCCCCCACGGTACTGACGCCCCACGACGGCGAGTTCCGGCGGCTCACCGGGTGTGATCTGCCCATCCAAAACCGCCTGCCCGCCGCCCGGGACTTCGCCAAAACCCACCGCTGCGTGCTGGTGCTCAAGGGCCACGGCACCGTCACCGCGTCGCCGGTTGGCCTCTGCCGGATCAACACCACCGGCAACCCCGGTATGGCGAAAGGCGGCTCCGGCGACGTGCTGGCGGGAATCATCGCCGCTCTGCTGGCCCAGAAGCTCCTGAACGGCCCCCACACCGACCCGGCGGAGCTGGCCGCCGCCGGGGTATACTGGCACGGCGAGGCCGGGGACCGGGCGGCGGAAAAACTGGGAGAGTACGGCATGACCCCGTCCGACCTGCTGGCCGAGCTGCCCGGAGTGCTGCGTGACCACACGGAGCGGGATCAGACCATCTGAAACGGAGGAACTGAAAAAAGTGCGCAGACTGCTGGCCTGTGTACTGATGATGACCCTGCTGGCGGCCTGCGCCCCGGCGGGAGAGACCCCGGAGGACGCGGCGTTCCATCTGCAGGATCGCTACCGGGATATGGCGGGCTGTTCCGCCACCGTGGATCTGACGGCGGACTACGGCGACAGGGTCTACGAATTCACCGTGGACGCGGTTTGCCGCAAGGACGGCGAAACGGTGCTCACCATCACCGCCCCGGAGCTGATCGCCGGCATCACCGCCCGGGTGGCGGAGGGAGAGACCGTGCTGGAATACGACGGCGCGGCCCTCTCCCTGGGCGACCTGGACGGCGACGGCCTCACTCCCGTGTCCGCCATCCCGGAGCTGTTCCGGCAGGCGGCCTCCGGCTACATGGCTGAAGTGGGCTGGGCGGACGAGGGGCGCACCCGGCTCCAGACCGTCCTCCGGGATCCGGAGACCCCGGAAGGTGCCGGCGTGGAATTTTTGATGCTGTTCGACCGGGAGACCTTCGCCCCCATCCGGGCGGAGATGAGCCGGGACGGCGTGACCGTGCTGACGGCACAGTTCAGCGATTTTACCTTTTTGGAGATGACCGACGATGACACAGGAGACGGCGCGGACGTGGGCTGAGATCAGCCTGTCCAACCTGGAGCACAACTACCGTGCTCTGCGGGCCTGCGCGCCCGACAGCAAATTCCTGGGCACGGTGAAGGCCAACGCCTACGGCCACGGGGCCGTTCCCGTGGCAAAGAAGCTGGAGGCGCTGGGGGCGGACTACCTGGCGGTGGCCTGCCTGGCCGAGGGCCGGGAGCTTCGGGAGGCCGGCGTCACCGCCCCCGTCCTCATTCTGGGCCTGACGCCCCCGGAGCAGGCGGCGGACGTGGTGGCCCTGGATCTGACCCAGACGGTATTCACGAAAGAGCTGGCAAAGGCCCTCTCCGACGCGGCGGGCGCGCAGAATAAGACCGCCAGAGTCCACCTGAAATGCGATACCGGCATGAGCCGCCTGGGCGTCCTCTGCCAGGATCCCATCGCCGCCGCGGAGGAGCTGGCCGCCCTGGCCGCCTGCCCCCATCTGGATGTGGAGGGCATCTTCACCCACTTCTCCGTGTCCGACGAGGACGGCCCCGACAGCGAGGACTACACCATGCTCCAGTTCACCCGGTTTCTGGACACCCTGGCCCGGTGCAAGTCCGACCACGGCCTGGAATTTGAAATCCGGCATTGCGCCAACAGCGGCGCTGTGTTACAATATCCCTGTACCCAGCTTGACATGATCCGCCCGGGCATCGCCCTCTACGGCTGCTACCCAGACCCGTGCTGCGAGGGGCTGGACGGCCCCGGCCTGCGCCCGGTCATGACCCTGAAAAGCCGCGTCGCCGCCGTCCGGGACTTCCCGGCGGACACCCCGGTGAGCTATGGCCGCACCGCCCAATTCGGCTATGGCGGCGGACGGACGGCGGTGCTGCCCATCGGCTACGCCGACGGCCTCCACCGGGCCCTGTCCAACGCCGGCTCCGTGTGGCTGGGCGGCCAGCCCCGCCCCATCATGGGCCGGGTGTGCATGGATATGTGCATGATCGGCCTGGACGCCGCCGCCGATGTGAAACCCGGCGACGTGGCCGAGATCTTCGGGGAACACCTGCCCATCGAGGTCAACGCCCGGGCCGCCGGCACCATCTCCTACGAGCTGCTGTGCGCGGTGGCGCCCCGAGTGTCCCGCCTCTATCTGGATTGACCTTTTTCGCCCCGCCGCATAGGATAACAGGGGAGCCCGCCGGCAGTGCGGCGGCGAGCCGCGGAGGTTTTTCCTTTGCGGTATAAAAACCTCCGCCCCGTGGGAGAATGATAGTACCCGGTCTACATAGGCGTAGACGGGCACTATATCCGGCGGAGTGTGAATTCCTGTGGACAACATCGTCAAGCGCGGCGACATTTTTTACGCGGACTTAAGTCCGGTGGTGGGCAGCGAGCAGGGCGGCGTCCGCCCGGTGCTCATCGTCCAGAACGACACCGGCAATAAGCACAGCCCCACGGTGATCGCCGCGGCGATCACCTCCCAGACGGGGAAGGCCCGCCTGCCCACCCATATCACCCTGGCCGCCAACAGCTCCGGCCTGCCCAAGGACTCCATCGTCCTGTTGGAACAGATCCGGACGCTGGACAAAAAGCGGCTGCGGGAGCACATGGGGCGGGTGGACGACCAGGTCATGCGGCGGGTGGACAACGCCATCGCCGTCAGCTTCGGCCTGAACCCGGAACGATTGGTTTGACTTTACCACCGACAGCGGGGCGCCGGTCACCCGGCCGGCGCTCCCCCCGAGGACGGAGGGATACATATGAAAAAGTGGAAGATCGCCTGTATCGTGCTGGCCGTGACCCTGCTGGGCACGGGGGTCTATGCCGCCACCGTAGCGGCGGGGGGCAGGGACGACCCCCTGGTCACCCTCAGCTATCTGGAGCGGCTGTTCCGGCCCGAGGTGGAGCAGATGGCGGAGGACGCGGTGGACGACTACTCCGGCGAGATCAAGGACGCCCTGAACGACGCCATCGACGAGCGGGCGGGCACCGCCGCCTTCAAGGTGGTCACCATGAGCAGGGGTCAGGTGCTCACCGGCAGGGTGGGCTGTGAGATCATGCTGCGCATCGGCACCGCCTCCGTCGCCAACGGCGATCCCGGCCTCATCGACACCACCGACGGCTCCACCCTGGACAGCGGCGGCGCCCTGGTGACGAACCACCTGTACATGGTCACCATCGACACCCGCTCCGTCACCGCCACCGCCGGCACCGTCAAGCTGCTGGTGAAGGGCCCCTACTCGGTGAAGTAGCGCTGATTTGGCCCAAAAACAAAACCGCCGGAAGGCGGTTTTGTTTTTGCTTTACAAACGGAGCGGGGTTTGGTACAATAATTCCCGAAAAAACACGACACGGAGGTCGTTTCAATGGACAAGCAGTGGTTCGACGACATGGAGGCCCGCATCCCCCACGGGGAGGTGCGCACCCGGTTCGCCCCCTCCCCCACGGGGTATATGCACGTGGGCAATCTGCGCACGGCGCTGTATACCTGGCTCATCGCCCGGCACGCCGGAGGCAAATTCCTCCTCCGCATCGAGGACACCGACCAGGGCCGGCTGGTGGAGGGCGCGGTGGACGTGATCTACGCCACCATGCGCCGCTGCGGCCTCACCTGGGACGAGGGCCCCGACCTGGGCGGCCCGGTGGGCCCCTATATCCAGACCGAGCGGCGGCCCCTCTACAAGAAGTACGCCGAGCTGCTGGTGGAGAAGGGGGCGGCCTACTACTGCTTCTGCGAGAAGACCGAGTCCAAGGAGGACTCCGGCCAGTTTGAGCGCTCCGACGACCCCTGCCGGGACCTGGACCCGGCGGAGGCGAAAGCCCGGGTGGAGGCCGGCGAGCCCTACGTCATCCGCCAGCGCATCCCAAAGGAGGGCCAGACCACCTTCCACGACGCGGTTTACGGCGACATCACCGTGGACAACGCCGAGTTGGACGACCAGATCCTACTGAAGCGGGACGGCCTGCCCACCTACAACTTCGCCAACGTGGTGGACGACCACCTGATGGGCATCACCCACGTGGTGCGCGGGGCGGAATACCTGTCCTCGGCCCCCAAGTACGATCTGCTGTACCGGGCCTTTGGCTGGGAGATCCCCACCTACGTCCACTGCTCCTCCATCATGATCGCCGACCCGGAGACGGGCACGGTGCGCAAGATGTCCAAGCGCCATGGGGATCCCTCCTACGAGGATCTGATGGCCCAGGGCTACCTCAACGAGGCGGTGGTGAACTACGTGTCCCTGCTGGGCTGGGCGCCCCGGGGCGAGCTGGCGGAGCGGGAGTTCTTCACCCTGAACGAGCTGGCGGAGGTGTTCGACATCGAGGGGGTCTCCAAGTCCCCCGCCGCTTTTGATATGGCCAAGCTGACCTATTTCAACGCCTCCTATCTGAGGGCCATGGCCCCGGAGGACTTCGCCAAAGCGGCCGAGCCCTGGATCCGTCAGGCGGTCAAGAACCCCGCCTACGACGCGGCGGACATCGCCGCCCTGCTCCAGGCCCGGTGCGAGAAGCTGTCCGACATCCCGGAAAAGGTGGATTTCTTCGACCAACTGCCGGAGTATGACGCGGAATTGTTTACCAACAAGAAGTCCAAGACCGACGCCGAGGTGTCCAAACGGATGCTGGAGGCCGCCATCCCCATGCTGGAGGGCCTGCCCGACTGGACGCAGGACACTGTCCACGACGGCCTGATCGGTCTGGCTGAGCAGTTGGGCGTGAAGAACGCCACGCTGATGTGGCCGGTGCGCATCGCGGCGGCGGGCAAGGCCGTCACCCCCGGCGGCGCGGTGGAGATCTGCCGCATCCTTGGTAAGGATGAGACCATCCGCCGCCTGAAACTGGGACTGGACAAGCTGAACTGACAAGAGATCAAAAAAGCGTGGTTTTCGCAAGAAAACCACGCTTTTTTGATGCCATTTTGGGCGGATCAGTCCGTAGGCTGTGCCTGATCCGCCTCGAACCGGCGGCGATGCCTTCGATACCCGAAAAAAGCGGCCCTCAGCTTTTTGGGGAAAGGAGGAAGCGTCCTGACCGATGGCAGGGGAAACGCTTGCGTTTTCCCGCCATCCTCAGGACGCTTCCGACGTGGCGCAGCGGGTGGGATTCGAACCCACGGTACCATTGCTGGTACACCTGATTTCGAGCCCTTAAAATCAAGCGCTCTCTGGCGTCCTCATCCGTCCCCTGTTAGCACCTGAAAACGGCGGAAACCCTTGTGGTTCTAAGCGTTTTGTGAACTTTCCGGGCAATTTCAACGGATTCAGACAGAGGGTGAAAAAGCGGGTTTTGCGGTAGTTTGTTAGCATTCTGTTAGCAATGTCGAGCCATGTAAAAAACCTTTGAATTTTGAAAGTTTATAAACTTTGATTCTAAAAACTTGATTTTTGGTTCGTCGTGTGGTATTCTGTCAGCAGAGGTGATCGCCATGCGGAAACAGCCGTCCGAACTGAAAAATCGAGACCTGTACCTGAACCGCCTCATCGCGTTCCAGGACACGGAACCCGTCAAGGTCATCACAGGCATCCGCCGGTGCGGCAAGTCCAGCCTGCTCCGCCTGATGGCCCGGCACCTGCGGGAGACCGGCGTAAAGGCGGAACAGATCATCGAGATGAATTTTGAGTCCATGGAGTTCCGGGGGATGACCGCCGAGGGGCTGTACCGCCATGTGAAGGAGCGGCTGCCGGAGACCGGCCGGGCCTACCTGTTCCTGGACGAGATCCAGCGGGTGGATCAGTGGCAGGACGCGGTGAACTCCTTCCGGGTGGACTTCGACTGCGACATCTACGTGACCGGCTCCAACGCCTATCTGCTGTCCTCCGAGTACGCCACGTACCTGGCCGGGCGGAGCGTTGAGATCAAGATGCTGCCATTGTCTTTCAAGGAGTTTCTGGACTTCCACGGCTATGAGGTGCGGGAAAGCAGGGGCCCCGCCGGGGCGCTCCGCCGGCGCATCTATGACGGAGACGGCGAGAGCTATGAGCCCCAGGAGCTGCTGGAGGCATACCTGAAATTCGGCGGAATGCCGGGCATTGCGGACGTGGGGCTGGACACCGACAAGGCGCTGGCCCTGCTGGACGGGGTGTACTCCACCGTGGTGGTGCGGGACATCCTGGAGCGGGAGCGGCGGCGGGGCCAGCGGCAGCTCACCGACCCGGAACTGCTACGGAAGATCATCATGTTTTTGGCGGATAACATCGGCAACAGCACCTCCATCTCCACCATTGGGAACACGCTGATGAACGAGCGCCTGCTGGACGGAGACCGCAAGAAGCCGGCGGCCCAGACCGTCCAAGCCTATGTGGCAGCCCTGCTGGAGTCCTTTGTATTTTACGAGATCAAGCGGTTTGATGTCAAGGGGAAAGAATACCTGCGGACGCTGGGGAAGTACTACATTGTGGATGTCGGCCTGCGCAACTACCTGTTGGGATTCCGGGATATGGACACGGGACACATGATCGAGAACGTGGTGTACTTTGAACTGCTCCGCCGTGGATACGATGTGGCCATCGGGAAGGTGGGCAATCGGGAGGTGGACTTTATCGCCGCCACGGCGACGGAGAAGCGATACATCCAGGTCACCGAGTCTATGAACGATCCCGCTACCCGCGAACGGGAGCTGACACCGCTGCGCATGATCCGGGACAACTACGAGAAGATCGTCGTCGCGGGGAGCTGCGATAACCCCGTCACGCAGGACGGTATCAAGATCATCCGCCTGACGGATTTTTTGCTGGACAACTGAACCTATCCGATTCGGCGTCCGCGCGAGAGCGCGGGCGCTGTTTTTATGCCCTGCCGCCCTATTCTTTACGTCCCCCGTCTTTCGTCCTTCGTCCGCCCGCAGGCGGCTGCCGGCGCTGTCAACGTACCAGTCCCCACCGTGGCAGCGCGGCGAAGCCCGTCCCCTCCGGGGCGGAGCGAAGCCGCAAAACGGGGTGCCGGGGTGTCCCCGGCCGCACGCCTTTCCGCCCGACCGGGCGGAAAGGTATAGTGCGTTATACCGCCCCGCTGCACCGCCACATAGCGCCCGACTTCCATCCTGGGAGCCGGGCGCTTTTTATGGGCGGAGTGCCCGCCGCGCCACCGCCGTATTTGCCGCAGACCTCTCGGCGGCGGGCCGGGGCGGGATGTGAAAAACCTCCGTCCACCGCACACTTGTTTTTTGAAAGGAGTCTTCCACCATGCCATTTGCCATCTTGCGATTTGAGAAACGGAAGGGCGGCCCGGCCAGCGCCCTGGAAAAACATCACGAGCGGAAGAAGGAACAGTACGCCAGCAACCCCGACGTGGACACCTCACGCTCCGCTCAGAACTACCATCTGGTCCAGCCGCAGATGAAATATTACGCGGAGATCCAGTCCCGCATCGAGCGGGCCCAGAGGGAGAACCAACGGTGCCGGGTGAGGAAGGACAGCGTGAAGTTCATCGACACCATCATCACCGCCACACCGAAATTTTTAGCGAGTCTCTCCGAGAAAAAGACCCGCCGCTACTTTGAGCGGGCGCTGGAGTTCATGCAGAGAGAGGTGGGCGCGGAGAACATCTTTTCCGCCGTGGTTCACATGGACGAGCGCAACCCTCACATGCACCTGTGCTTCGTGCCGCTTACCAAGGACAACCGGTTGTCCGCCAAGGAGGTGATGGGGGATCGGATGCGGCTGGTGGAGTGGCAGGACCGATTCCACGACTACATGGCCGAGGAGTTCCCGGAACTGGAGCGGGGGCAGGCGGCGGCGGTCACCAAGCGGAAGCACGTCCCCACCTGGCTGTACAAGCAATCCCACCGGCTGAGCCAGGAGATGAAGCAGATCCGGAGGGAGGTCAAGGACATCGGAGTGCTGAACGCATCAAAACAGAGGGAGAAATTGTTGGCGCTGCTCTCCCAGTGGTACCCGAAGGTCAACGCCTTCGAGGCGAAGCTGAAGCCCTACGGCCAGCAGATCGAGGCCATGCGGGAGGAGGAACTTGCTCTGCGAGGCGAGGCGGAACGGGCCAAGTGGGAGCGGGACCAGGAGCACCAGGAGGGGCTGAACCTGATCTACGAGCTGCGGGAGTACCAGAGTTTCATCGACTCCATCCCGCCGGAGATCTACGAGGAGCTGCGGCGCCGGTATGAGCTGGGCCAGCAGCAGGACCAGTACTTTGATCACAAATGAGGAGGAATCGAAAATGACTTACGAGGAACAGTATCCCTGTCGGGCGCAGATCATCCGCACCAAGGCGGATCGGGAGGCCGCGCCGCTGAGCGAGTACCATATTCCCACCGAGGATGGAGAGTTCACCGGCACCCTGGCCTTTCGCTGCTGGCACAGGAACAAGCCCATGCTGCTGTGCTGCTTCGACGCGGATGATGGGCGGAAGGTCATGCTCCAAGCCTGGTGGCAGAGTTGGGGCGTGAACTACTCGCCCAAGGAGACGCTCATCAACTTTGCCGACGAGGTTTTTGACGGGAGCCGATGGAGGTGTACTTACCGCAGAAAGGCAAACGGGTACCTCTCCTGGCGGACGGCGGAGCGGGCGGAGTAATCACTCACTATCCATGTCCTGATAGACGCGGTGAGCGCCCGGAAGAAACTCCGGGCGCTCACTGTCGTATCGATTCAGTTCAATGGCCAGCCGCCACGCCAGCCGGAACCCACTAATGAAGCTGTCCAGAGAGCGGACGTCCGCAATCTCATCCTTGGCGTCAATGATCCGCAGTACCAATCGGCGGCCCTGCTTGTCCAGCAGTTCACCGAGTGCCTGACGGGCGGCCTCGGCCTCCGCTTCGGCTGCGGGGACTTCGGGGCGGATGTAGAAACTGTCGTATAAGGCTTTGAGGGTTTCGTTCATGTGTCTCGCCTCCTGTTAGCAAGGCACAATACCACAGGAGGGAGAAAAAATCCACAAGATTTTGACCAGGAAGACTAATTCTGTAGAACCTCGTTGATTATTTGCGCCATTCTATTATTTCCGTTTGATGAAAAGCGGTATATACAAAAACGCCTGAGGACTTTGGCCTCAGGCGTTTATGTGTGCTCAGAAGATCCTACTCATTGCAAGCGGATATCCGAATTGATGGTCACGTTCAAATAGAGAGAGCACCGATCCAGGTGCGTCCAGCTGAAAGGGAACTGCGCTTTGTATAAGATATAGGGAAGGACGAAGGAACAGCTTTCACCCTTCCTCAGGGTGGTGCTGGTGTGCCCCTCAAGGCTCGGATTCAGCCCCTTCAAAAGGCCCTCCTCGACGTTAAAAATGGTGTCCTCCCCGCGCAGACGGAG
>CANQZJ010000027.1 GCA_947628315.1 uncultured Oscillospiraceae bacterium | reverse complement strand
CTGCCCCCCTTCGCCTCCGAGTCCGTCACCCAGAACAACCGGGGCAAGCTGGACGAGCTGCGCAACGCCCTGAACTATCTGGAGCAGGCCTCCACCCCCTATGTGCTGCTGGCGGACGCCTACGTGGTCTGCAACATGGACTACCGCCCCATGCTCCAGGCCCATGTTGACAGCGGCGCCGACGTGACCATCGCCGTCACCCAGGTGGAGGAGCCCACGGAGAAGCCCTTCTCCTCCGTGCTCCAGGCCAACCGGGACGGCCGGGTCACCTCCTACGCCCTGAACTGCACCGCCCGCCCCGGCGACTACGCCGGCATGGGCTGCATGCTCATCTCCCGCCAGCTGCTCACCAGCGCCATCCGGGAGTACACCGCCCGGGGCATCTACCACCTGGAGCGGGACTTCATCCAGCACCAGTTCAACCGGGGCCAGCTGTCCCTGAACCTGTATGAGTTCAAGGGCGTCACCCTGCGCATCCGCGACGTGAACGAGTATTTCGACGCCAGCATGGCCGTCATCAGGGAAGAGGTCGGCGGCCCGCTGTTCCGGGGCGACCGTCCCATCTACACCCGCGTCACCGACGAGTTCCCCACCTACTACGGCCCTGAGTGCACCGTGTCCGGCTGCGTCATCGCCGACGGCTGCAACATCGAGGGTAGCGCCGACCACTGCGTGTTCTCCCGCGGCGTGCGCATCGGCAAGGGCGCCAAGCTGAAGAACTGCATCATCATGCAGGGCAGCATCGTGGGCGAGAACGTGGAGCTGGAGAATGTGATCGTGGACAAGTGGGCCAACATTACCGCAGGCGCCGAGCTGAAGGGCCTGCCCAATAACCCGGTGATCATCCGGAAAGGAGCCACCGTATGAAGATCCTGTTTGCCGCCGGCGAGTGCGCCCCGTTTATCAAGACGGGCGGTCTCGGCGACGTGGCCGCGGCGCTCCCCAAAGCGCTCAGCGAGGCACCGGGCGCCGAGGTGGCGGTGTTCATCCCCTATTATAAGAACCTGAAGGATAACACCGAGCTCCAGACGGAGCTGGTGGCGGAGCTCACCGTGCCCCTGTCCTGGCGGAACGCCTATGTGGGCGTGTACCGTCTGGTCACCCGGAAGAAGAAACTCCAGTACTACTTCATCGACAACGAGTACTATTTCTACCGGGACGGCTCCATCTACGGCCACAATGACGACGGCGAGCGCTTCGCCTACTTCTCCAAGGCCATTCTGGAGTCCCTGCGGTATCTGAACTGGTACCCGGACATCATCCACTGCAACGACTGGCAGACCGCCCTGGTGCCTGTGTTCCTCAACGCCTGCTATCGCGGGCTGGAGGGCTACAGCGGCATCCACACGGTGTACACCATCCACAACATCGAGTACCAGGGCTGGGTCGGCCACGATTTCCTGGGCGAGGTCATGGGCCTGGGCGAGGACTGGCGCGGCACCGTGGACATGAGCGGCGCGGTGAACTTTATGAAGGCCGCCATCGTGGCCGCCGACCGGATCACCACCGTGTCCCGCACCTATGCCTTTGAGATCCAGGATCCCTACTTCGCCCACGGGCTGGACGCCATCCTCAAGGAGAACAGCTGGAAGCTCACCGGCGTGGTCAACGGCATCGACACCGAGGAGTGGAACCCCGCCGCCGATCCCCTGATCTACGCAAACTTCACCGGCGGCGCCCTGGAGAAAAAGGCGGAAAACAAGCGCTTCCTCCAGGAGCGGCTGGGCCTGGCCGTCCGGGACGACGTGCCCGTGGTCATCATGATCACCCGGCTGGCCGGCCACAAGGGCGTGGATCTGATCCAGGCCGTCATGGACGACCTGATGTGGGACGATATGCAGCTGGTGGTCATCGGCACCGGCGAGGCCCAGTATGAGGACATGTTCCGGGGCTACGCCTACGCCTTCCCCCACAAGATGTCGGCCAACATCGTGTTCGACAACACCCTGGCCCACCAGACCTACGCCGGCGGCGACCTGGTGCTCATGCCCTCCAAGCAGGAGCCCTGCGGCCTGACCCAGCTCATCGCCATGCGGTACGGCACGGTGCCCATCGTCCGGGAGACCGGCGGCCTGTTCGACACGGTGCCCGCCTACGACCCCGAGACCGGCGCCGGCCGGGGCTTCACCTTCAAGACCTACAACGCCCACGACATGCTGGACGCCATCCGCCGGGGCTGCGCCCTGTTCCGCGACAAGGACGCCTGGGCCGCCCTGCAGAAGAACGATATGGCGGTGGACAGCTCCTGGAAGGTCTCCGTGGAGGACTACTGGGACATCTACCGCTCCCTGTAAGAAAAAACTTGAATCCGCGACCTCTCTATGATATAGTATTCGAGCGCTCACGGCCCGGATTGCCGGGCTGTGAGCGCCGATAGCGTTTCAACGGGAGCAATCGGCTCCAGAAAATGGCTATGAGCTCGACCAAATAGAATTGCCGGTGTACGCCGGCGGGTAAGGAGTTTCGCGCATGGATCAGAAACAGATCATTTCCAATTTGAACAACACGCTGCTGGTGCGCTACGGCTGCCAGATGGAGAACGCCTCTCCCCAGCAGATCTACCGGGCCCTGTGCTATAACGTGAACCGTTTGCTGGCTACCCAGAGCGCCGCCTACTACCGCAAGCAGGAGGCGGAGCACAATAAAAAGGTATATTATATGTCCATGGAGTTCCTGGTGGGCACCTCCCTCCGCAACAACCTCTACAACCTGGGGCTGGAGGACGTGTTCACCAAGGCCCTGGCCAAGTGCAACGTGGATATCCACGATCTGTACGAGCTGGAGCCCGACGCGGGCCTGGGCAACGGCGGCCTGGGCCGCCTGGCCTCCTGCTATATGGACTCCGCCGCCAGCCTGGGCCTGCCCATGACCGGCTACTCCATCCGCTATGAGTTCGGCATCTTCAAGCAGAAGATCATCGACGGCTGGCAGATGGAGTTCCCCGACGACTGGCTGTCCATGGGCGACGTGTGGCTGGTCCCCCACGAGAGCGAGGCCATCGAGGTCAAGTTCGGCGGCCAGATCCACTCCTGGGACGACAACGGCAAGTTCCGGGTGGCCCACCTGAACTACCAGTCCGTCATGGCGGTGCCCAACGAGATGTTCATCTCCGGCTACCAGAGCGACGCGGTGAACCCCCTGGTGCTGTGGAGCGCCAAGTCCCCCAACAGCTTCGATATGTCCGCCTTCTCCCGGGGCGACTACGCCAAGGCCCTGGAGGGCGACACCATGGCCGAGGTCATCTCCAAGGTGCTGTACCCCGCCGACGACCACATCGCCGGCAAGCGGCTGCGCCTGCGCCAGCAGTACCTGCTGGTGTCCGCCTCGGTGCAGACCATCCTGAAAAAGCACCTGCGGGAATATAAGTCCCTGGACAACCTGCCCGACAAGGTGTCCATCCACATCAACGACACCCATCCCGCCCTGTGCGTGCCCGAGCTGATGCGTCTGCTCATCGACGAGTACGACTACAGCTGGGACAAGGCGTGGGACATCACCTGCCGCACCCTGTCCTACACCAACCACACCGTCATGAGCGAGGCCCTGGAGCGCTGGAGCGAGGATCTGTTCTCCGAGCAGCTGCCCCGCATCCACCAGATCGTGTGCGAGATCAACCGCCGGCTGATGATCGACCTGCAGGACTTCTACGGCAACGACTGGGGCAAGCTGGACTATATGGCCGTGGTGTCCAAGGGCGAGATCCGCATGGCCAACCTGTGCCTGGCCTGCTGCCACAAGGTCAACGGCGTGTCCAAGCTCCACTCCGAGATCCTGAAGGACAGCATCTTCCACGACTACTATGTGATGGAGCCCGACAAGTTCACCAACGTGACCAACGGCATCGCCTACCGCCGGTGGCTGTGCCAGTCCAACCCGGAGCTGCGGGATCTGCTCAACGAGCTCATCGGCCCCGGCTACACCACCGACAGCACCCAGCTGGAGAAGCTGATGAAGTTCCACGACGACCCCGCCGTCCTCCAGCGCCTGCGGGAGATCAAGCTGGCCAACAAGGTGCGCCTGTCCAACCTGATCCTGAAGCGCAACGGCCTGTACGTGGATCCCAACTCCCTGTTCGATGTGCAGATCAAGCGTCTCCACGAGTACAAGCGCCAGCTGCTGAATGTGCTGCAGATTCTCCACATGTATCTGGAGATCAAGGCCAACCCCCGCGCGCGCTTCCAGCCCCGCACCTTCATCTTCGCGGCCAAGGCGTCCGCCGGCTATATCATGGCCAAGCAGATCATCCAGCTGATCGTGTCCGTGTCCAAGATGGTCAACAACGACCCCGACACCCGGGATAAGCTGAAAGTGGTCTTCATGGAGGACTACAACGTGTCCCTGGCCGAGGTCATCTGTCCCGCCGCCGAGATCTCCGAGCAGATCTCCATCGCCGGCAAGGAGGCCAGCGGCACCGGCAACATGAAGCTGATGATCAACGGCGCCGTGACCCTGGGCACCCTGGACGGCGCCAACGTGGAGATCCACGAGCAGGTGGGCGACGACAACATCTTCCTCTTCGGCCTCAAGACCGACGAGGTCAACGCCCTCTGGGCCCAGGGCTATCACCCCCTGGACTATATCCGCAGCGACCCGGAGCTGAAAGCGGTCATGGATCTGCTGATGGGCGGCATCAACGGCATGCACTTCGACGACATCGTCCGCTCCCTGACCACCAACAGCAAGGGCACCGCCGACCCCTATATGTGCCTTGCCGACTTCCACGACTACGTCCGCGCCCAGCGGGACGTGTCCGCGGTGTACGCCGACCAGCGGAAGTTCACCAACATGTCCCTGGTGAACACCGCCAAGGCTGGCTTCTTCTCCGCCGACCGGGCCGTGGAGGAGTATATGAAGAACATCTGGCACACCAAGGTCAAGAAATAAACCGCACGAAGGAGGGGATCCCCCGTGAGTAAGGCCTGTTTCGGCATCGACGTGGGCGGCACCACCGTCAAGATGGGTCTGGTGACCCAGGACGGGGAGCTGCTGGAAAAGCAGGAGTTTGTCTCCGCCCACGACGTGGGCGAGATGTTTGACAACATCGCCGGGCATATGAAAGAGGTGCTGGGCCACTTTCCCGACGTTGAGTGCGTGGGCGCCGGCGTGGGCGTGCCCGGCCCGGTGATCGAGGATCGGCTGGTGCGCGGCTGCGCCAACCTGGGCTGGGGCGATGTGGACGTGGCCGGAGAGCTGGGCCGCCGCACCGGCCTGCCCATCAAGGCCGCCAACGACGCCAATCTGGCCGCCATGGGCGAGATGTGGCAGGGCGCGGGCCGCGGCTGCAAAGATCTGGTGCTGCTCACCGTGGGCACCGGTCTGGGCGGCGGCCTCATCAGCGGCGGCCGTATGATCACCGGCTTCAACGGCGGCGGCGGCGAGGTGGGCCACATCCCCTCCTCCTTCCACCCGGACTGGCAGTGCGGCTGCGGCAAGTACGGCTGCCTGGAGGCCACCGCCTCCGCCAGCGGCATCATCCGGGCCGCCCGGGAGTATCCCCAGTTCCAGGAGCGGGAGCGTCTCACCGCCAGGGATGTGTTCGACGCCGCCAAGGATGGTGACCCGGATGCCCAGAAGGTGGTGACCGAAGCCGGCCACGCGGTGGGCCACTGCGCCGCCATCCTGGCCTGCGTGCTCAACCCGGAGATCATCCTCATCGGCGGCGGCGTGTCTGCGGCGGGCAAGCTGCTGATGGATCCCATCCAGGAGACCTTCAAACTGGAGGCCTTCGCCCCCAACGCCCGCGTGCCCTTCGCCCGGGCCCAGTTGGGCAACGACGCCGGCACCTTCGGCGGCGCGGCGCTGTTTTTCTGCGAGTGATCACAAATATATCTGAATAGGAGTGTTACTTATGCTGAAACTCGATCTGTCCAACCTGGAGGGCGTCGTCTCCCAGGAGCAGCTGAACGGCATGGCCGGAGAGTTGGCCGCCGCCCATAACAAGCTGTACGATCCCGCCGCCCCCGGCTCCGACTTCACCGGCTGGGTGCGCCTGCCGGAGACCTACGACCAGGATGAGTTCGCCCGCATCCAGACGGCCGCGGCCAAGATCCGCTCCGACTCCGACGCTCTGGTGGTCATTGGCATCGGCGGCTCCTATCTGGGCGCCCGCGCCACCCTGGAGGTGTTCCCCTCCAAGGGCCTGGATATCTACTTCGCCGGCTGCTCCCTCAGCCCCAATGAGCTGCAGAAGGTGCTGGACAAGGTGCAGGGCAAGGACTGGTCCATCAACGTGATCTCCAAGTCCGGCGGCACCACCGAGCCCGCCGTGGCCTTCCGGGTGTTCCGGGACGCCCTGGTGAAGCAGTACGGCGCCGAGGCCAACGGCCGTATCTACGCCACCACCGACAAGGCCCGCGGCGCCCTGAAGGGCGTGGCCGACGCCAACGGCTGGGAGACCTTCGTGGTGCCCGACGACGTGGGCGGCCGCTACTCCGTGCTGTCCGCGGTGGGCCTGCTGCCCATCGCCGCCGCCGGGGTGGATATCACCGAGCTCATGGGCGGCGCCCATGACGCCATGGTGGCCTTCGACCAGCGGGATATGGGCAACCTGGTGTGGCAGTATGCCGCCGCCCGGACGCTCCTCTACCGCGCCGGTAAGAAGATCGAGCTGTTCTGCAGCTATGAGCCCTCCTACAGCTATGTGGGCGAGTGGCTCAAGCAGCTCTTCGGCGAGTCCGAGGGCAAGGACGGCAAGGGCCTGTTCCCCGCCTCCGCCCAGTTCACCACCGACCTCCACTCCCTGGGCCAGTACATCCAGGACGGCGAGCGCCACCTGTTCGAGACGGTCATCTATGTGGACGACACCGGCTGCGACGTGGCCATCCCCTACAGCGACGACGACGGCGACAATCTGAACTACCTGGCCGGCAAGCCCCTGAGCTTTGTCCGGGAGATGGCGTTCAAGGGCACCCTGGCCGCCCATAAGGACGGCGGCGCCCCCTCCGTGGTCATCCGCATGGACAAGATGAGCCCCCGGACCCTGGGAGAGCTGTTCTACTTCTTCGAGCTGACCTGCGGGATCAGCGGCCATATGCTGGGGGTCAACCCCTTCAACCAGCCCGGCGTGGAGGCCTACAAGAAGAACATGTTCGCCCTGCTGGGCCGTCCCTGAGCAAAATATCGCATGAAATTGAGCCCATCCGGTTCGGATGGGCTCTTTTCCTCTTGAAATGCGGCGAAATGTGTGGTATCATCTTTGCGTCAATTTTGTAAACCTCTGAACGAAGGGAAGTTTTTCATATGTCCGGACATTCCAAGTGGCATAACATCCAGAAGACCAAGGGCGCGGCCGACGCCAAGCGCTCCGCCGCCTTTACCAAGATCGCCCGGGAGATCATCGTGGCCGTCAAGACCGGCGGCAGCGGCGACCCCGCCAACAACTCCCGCCTGGCCACCGTCATCGCCAAGGCCCGGGCCGCCAACATGCCCAACGACAACATCAAGCGCACCATCGACAAGGCCGTGGGCTCCGGCAACGCGGATAACTACGAGGCCATCAATTACGAGGGCTATGGCCCCTCCGGCGTGGCCGTCATCGTGGAGGCCCTCACCGACAACCGCAACCGCACCGCCTCCGACGTGCGCCACTACTTCGACAAGTTCGGCGGCAACCTGGGCGCCACCGGCTGCGTGTCCTGGTCCTTCGACCAGAAGGGCGTGCTGGTCATCGAGAAGGAGGATCTGGACGAGGACACCGTGATGATGGACGCCCTGGAGTGCGGCGCCGCCGACTTCGAGCCCGAGGACGAGGTGTTCACCGTCTACACCACCCCCGACGACTTCCCCGCCGTCCTGTCCGCCATGGAGGACAAGGGCTACTCCTTCCTGTCCGCCAAGGTGGAGATGGTGCCCCAGAACTACGTCACCCTCACCGACGAGAAGGATATCTCCAACATGGAAAAGCTCATCGACAACCTGGAGGACAGCGACGACGTGCAGAACGTCTGGCACAACTGGGACAACTGAATCGGCCAAAAATTTGGCCCCTCCCGAGCGGGAGGGGCCGTTTTGTGTTTATTTTCCCAGTTCGCCGTTTCGTTTCCAGGCGGCGACCACCGCGTCGATGGCGGCAGCTCTCAGACCGCCCCGCTCCAGGGCGGCCACCCCCGCGATGGTGGAGCCGCCGGGGGAGCACACCGCGTCCTTCAGCGCGCCGGGGTGCTCGCCGGTCTCCAGCACCATGGAGGCGGCCCCCATGGCCATCTGCGCCGCCCAGGCGAGGGCTTTTTGCCGGGGCAGGCCGGCCATCACGCCGCCGTCGGCCAGCGCCTCGATGTAGGGGTAGATAAAAGCCGGGCCGCAGCCCGCCACGGCGGAGAATGCGTCCATCTGGCTCTCGGCGATCCGCTCCACCCGGCCGGAGGCGGACAGGATCTCCTCCACCGCCGCCGGATATTCCTCATCGGTACCGGGGGCGGCGCACAGGGCCGTCATCCCCTTGCCGATGGCCACGCAGGTGTTGGGCATGATGCGGAGCAGGGGCACGTCGTACCCCGCCCCCGCCAGATGGGGCCGCAGGCTGTCGATGGTGCGGCCCGCCGCCATGGAGATGAGCACCTTGTCGTTCCACACCTCGTGGCACCGGGCCAGGGTGGGGGAGAGGTCTTTCAGCAGATCGGCCATCATGTGGGGCTTGACGCCCAGAAAGATGTACTCCGCTTCCCGGACGGCCTCGGCGTTGTTCGCCGCGGCGGCGCAGCCCAGCTCGTCCGCCAGCGCCTCCGCCTTGGCGGCGGTGCGGTTGGACAGGATCACCTGATCCGCGCCCAGCGCCTGGACGGCGGCTCTCGCCAGCGCCCCGCCCATATTGCCTGTTCCGATGAACGCCGCTTTTTTCACAGTAAACACCCGCTTTCGTTTTCAGCTCAGCAGGGAGCGGTTGATGGCGTTGAGGATAGCCCGCAGGGAGGCCCGGTTGATGTTGTGGCTCTTGCCCACGCCGAACACGTCCCGGCCCTGGGGGTCTTTCAGCTGGATGTAGCACACGGCCTGGGTGTCGGAGCCGGAGGCCATGGCGTGTTCCTTGTAGTCCACGAACTGATAGCCCTTGATGGCGCCCTCCGGCAGCTCCTGCAGGGCGTTGAAGAAGGCGTCGATGGGGCCGGTGCCCTCGCCGTGGGCGGCGATGTTCTTGCCGTTATAGCCCACCTCGCCGTCGAAGGTGACCCAACTGGCGTCGCCGTGGCGGGCGTCCTCTTGGAAGTGGTGGCGCTCCAGCTGATAGGTCTTGGGGGCGGAGAGGTACTCCCGGTCAAACAGCTCGAAGAGCTGCTCCGCCCGCAGCTCCTTGCCCACCCGGTCGGACTCCTTCTGGACGATGGCGCCGAAGTCCGCGTGCATGGCCTTGGGCATGTCGTAGCCAAATTTGTGGTGCATGATAAAGGCCGCGCCACCCTTGCCGGACTGGGAGTTGATCCGCACCGGCTCGTACTCCCGCCCCAAATCGGTGGGGTCGATGGGCAGATACGGCACCTCCCACAGGCCGGTGCCGGACTTGTCGGTGTACTCAAAGCCCTTGTTGATGGCGTCCTGGTGGCTGCCGGAGAAGGCGGTGAACACCAGCTCGCCCACGTAGGGCTGCCGCTCGCCCACCTTCATCTTGGTGCAGCGCTCATACATGTCCTTCACCTTGTTGATGTGGGAGAAGTCCAGGTGGGGGTCGACGCCCTGGGTGTACATGTTCATGGCCAGGGTCACCATGTCCACGTTGCCGGTGCGCTCGCCGTTGCCGAACAGGGTGGCCTCCACCCGCTCCGCCCCGGCCAGCAGGCCCAGCTCGGTGGTGGCCACGCCGGTGCCCCGGTCATTGTGGGGGTGGAGGGAGATGATGGCGCTGTCCCGTCCGGGCAGCTTGCGGATGAAATACTCCAGCATATCGGCGAACTGGTTGGGGGTGCAGTTCTCCACGGTGGTGGGCAGGTTGAGGATGATCTTGTTCTCCGGCGTGGCGTGGATGGCCTCCACCACCGCCTGGCAGATGTCCACGGCGTAGTCCATCTCGGTGCCCATAAAGGACTCCGGGGAGTACTCATACCGCAGATCCATGCCGTCCTTGACGGCGTCCTGGGACAGGTCGTAGATCAGCCTGGCGGCGTCCACGGCGATCTTCTTGACCCCCTCCACATCGGTGTGGAACACCACCTTGCGCTGAAGGGTGGAGGTGGAGTTGTAGAAGTGGAAGATGACATGCTTGGCGCCCTTGATGGCCTCGAAGGTTTTTTTGATGAGGTGTTCCCGGGCCTGCACCAGCACCTGGATGGTCACGTCGTCAGGGATGTGGCCGCCGTCGATGAGCTCCCGGCAGATCTCATACTCCGTCTCGCTGGCGGAGGGGAAGCCGATCTCGATCTCCTTCACGCCGATGTCCACCAGGGTGTGGAAGTACTCCAGCTTCTCCTGGAGGTTCATGGGGTCGATCAGCGCCTGGTTGCCGTCCCGCAGGTCTACGGAGCACCAGATCGGCGCCTTGGTGATGGTGTTGTCCGGCCAGGTGCGGCCCTCGATGGGCTGGGGGACAAAGGGGATGTACTTCTCAAATCCGGGCTTCAAATACATGGAAAATTCCTCCTTTGGAATTCCGGGGGAAACAAAACGCCCCCGACGTGTCGTCAGGGGCGTGAAAATCACGCGGTACCACCCTTGTTCCGCGCACGGTCACCCGATGCGCGCTCTCGGCCTCCAACAAGGCCATGACCTGTAACGGGATCGCCCGTCCGTCCCTACTGCGTGACCGGTTGGGGGCGGCGGCTCCGGGGCCAGTATCCACGCGGACTCCTCTGCCGGCTCGCACCAACCGCCGGCTCTCTGTGGGAGGGCGATCCGCGTCTTCTTCCCATCTGCGCCTTTGGGGGTATTCTATCGGAAAAGCCCCGGTTTGTCAACCCCCCGGCCGGAATTTTACCGTTGACATTCGGGCACAAATATGTTAGTATCATTCATGCGTCTGGCCCATCCGATTGGGAGAGATGTCCGAGTGGTTTAAGGAGCCGGTCTTGAAAACCGGTGACCCGAAAGGGCCGTGGGTTCGAATCCCACTCTCTCCGCCATGAAAATTCCATCATGTTTATGATGTTCGGCTTGCGGAAGTACCCAAGTGGCCGAAGGGGCTCCCCTGCTAAGGGAGTAGGCGTCTAAACAGCGCGCGAGGGTTCAAATCCCTCCTTCCGCGCCAGAGAAAACCCTGTGATCTCAACGATCACAGGGTTTCTCTTCGTTTTTCCCCTTATTTTTTCCCTTACAGGGTGGGGCCGCGAAGCGTTCAAATCAGTTTGCGGATGGTCAGGATATTCTGTCCGTCCTGATACTCATACCGCACATCGTCCATGGTCTTCTTTACCAGGAAGATGCCCAGCCCGCCAGCCTGACGCTCCTCCGCGGAGAGGGTCACGTCCGGATCCTCCCTGGCCAGCGGGTCATAGGGTCTGCCGTGGTCGATAAAGGTGACGCGCACGGCCAGGGGATCCTGATCCACGTCCACCCGTACTGTCGCCGGGCCGGAAGGATCATAGGCGTACCGGGCGATGTTGGAAAATACCTCGTCAATGGCCACGTCTATCTGCATCCGGGTTTTCATGGGGCAGTTCAGGGCCTCCAGCCGCTGATCCACAAAGGCCGTCACGGTGGGGACGTTTTCCACCGCGGCGTCGACGGTGATCTCGTCGGAAGCGCCCGCCCCCATCCTCGCCCGGAACTCCAGGCAGAGCATGGTGATGTCGTCGAACTGGGGCGCGCTGCCCACAAAGGCGTCGATATCGGCCTTCACCGCCGGGAGCAGTTCCTCCGGAGCGGCGGCCGTGTTGGCGTTCAGCACCGCCGCCAGCCGATCCATGCCGTACAGCTCATTCTGTCCGTTGGTGGCCTCGGGCACCCCGTCGGTGTACTGGAACAGCTTGTCGCCCGGCTCCAGGGTCAGAGTCCCCATCCGATAACGGATCCCATCCATGCCGGCCAGCACGAAGCCGGGGCGCACCTTATAGGGCTCATAGGTTCCGCCGGCCCGGAGGATAAAGGGCGTCTCATGCCCGGCGTTCACAAAGTTGAACTGGCCGGTCTCCATATCCAGCACCCCTTCAAAGGCGGTGATGAACATCTCCTCGGCGTTGCCCTCGCACAGCAGGCGGTTGACCTCCATGAACACCTCCCCCAGATCCCGCCCCGGGGTGGTGTGATCCTTGATGAGGGTTTTGCCGATGACCATGAACAGCGCCGCGGGGATCCCCTTGCCGGACACATCGGCTACCACCACGGCCAGGTGGGTATCGTCCACCATAAAGAAGTCGTAGAAGTCGCCCCCTACCTCCTTGGCGGGATCCATGATGGCGTAGACGTCGATCTCCGGTCGATCCGGGAAGGCGGGGAAGATGCAGGGGAGCATGGAGCTCTGGATGTTCCGGGCGATGTCCAGCTCCGCGCCGATGCGCTCCTTTTCCGCCGTGACGGCGGTCAGATCGTGGATGTGCCGATCCAGAGAGGCGGCCATATCGTTGAAGGAGCGGGCCAGATCGCCGATCTCGTCGTTCTGGCGAACCTGGGCCTGGTGGAGCAGATCCCCCGTGCTGATGCGCTCCACGTCCTCCCGCAGCTCCAGCAGGGGGCCGGTGAGCCGCCTGGCAAAGGCGCCGCTGGCGGCCACCACCGCCCCGATGACCACCGCGAACACGGCCAGGGAGATCAGCCCCGCCCGGAGGATGCTCCGATCCATGGCCGTTCCCGTGGCGCCGGTTCTGGCGGTGATGTCCTCCCGGATGGCTTCCGCGGGGGCGGTGACCATGGTCTCCGGCACGTGGATCACCAGGATCCAGTTGGCCGCGGCGATGGGGGCGTAGGCGTAATAGAGTTCGCCCGAGGTGGGAGTGACGCCCGCCTGGCCGCCCATGATGCTGTCCGCCGCCTCATAGGCCAGGCAGTCCGGATCCCGGATGTTCTCGAAGTCCCCGGTGTACTCCATCTGGGGGGAGACGATAATGTCCCCGCCGGCGTCCACCAAAAAGGCGTAGGAGCCCGCGCCAAAGTCGATGTCCAGCACCGAGCGGCACAGATCCTCCACCATCAGGTCGATGCACACCACCCCGGCGAAGCGATCCGCCTCGTCGTAAAAGGGGGCGGCGCAGGTGAGCATCAGCCCCCGGCCGAAGGTGTCCAGATAGGGGACTGTGAACACGGCCTCCCCGGCCTCTCTGGCGGCGGCATACCAAATGGAACCGGTATAGTCGAACCGGTCAGACGTCAGGTCGGAGCGCTCGTCGTAGTTGATCATGAAGCCGCTCTCGGTGCAGAGATAGATGGAGGCGATGTTCTCCGGGTCGTCGGTCATCACCGGCTGCCACACATGAACCAGGTTGGCCAGCAGTTCCACCTCTTCAACGATGGCCTCCCGATCCACGGCCCCGTCCCGGAGAACCAGCTGCATGGTATAGGTGTACTGGTTCTCCGCATCCGGGGGCAGGACTTCCTTGGGCACATAGGCCACCGGCTCCTCATAGAGCCGGTGAGCAAAAAAAGCGAAGTCCCGCACATGGCCCGCGTAGCGTTCCAGCTTCTCGTCCACCACGCCGGCCTCGCTTTGGGCGCCCTTGTAGAGGTTCTGCTCCATCTGATCCAACAGAGCGCCGGCGCCGGCCGAGGCCGCGGCGCCGCCCAGATCCTGGCTGTCCCGCAGTACGATGTCCCGCAGGGCGGTCAGGCTCCCCGCCCACAGCACCCCGGTGAGGATCAGCGCCGCCACGCACAGCAGCAGCACCATCCGCTGAACCTGCCGGCGGATAGGCCTCCGTTTTCCGTTCCGCTCGTTTCTGTCCATGGCCGGCTCACTCGATGGTCAGGATGTCTGTGAAGCCCGTGATCCCAAAGATCTCCATAATGGTATCATTCACATGAGTGAGCTTCATGGAACCCTGGCGGTTCATGGTCTTTTGGGCGCTGAGCAGCACCCGCAGCCCCGCCGAGGATAAATAGTTCAGCCCGGCAAAGTCCAGCTCCAGCGCCGTCACGCCGGCGAGACCGCTCTTCAGCTCCGCGTCCAGCTCCGGCGCCGTGGCGGTATCCAGCCGGCCCTCCAGGGCCAGAGTCAGCCGGCTGCCCTCCCGGGTCTTTGTGATCGTCATAATTCCTTCCTCCTGTTCAAATGCTCCAGAACCGCTCTATCCTCCGGCCTGCCGGCGGGGGCCTCTTGCCCGCCGCAGGGGCCAGGATCCTCATGGATGAAGTATATCACAGTCTTGCTCCGTTGAAAAGCCCCAGCCCGCCGGTCGGGGCGTGAATTGTTCTCCAAAAATAACAGGCCGGAACGCATCCGGCCTGTTGATCGTATCTTTCCCTGTCCGCGCGCCCGCCGGAGCGGGCTCAGACGGCTCCCACGGCGTCCCGCCTGGGTTCGCCGCGCTCCTGTACGGCCCGGGGCAGGAACACGGAGGCCAGGAACTGCCCCTCCTCGGCGTCGAACCGGGCCTCACCGCCCCGCCTGCGGGCGATGTCCTCCACGATGGACAGCCCAAGGCCCAGACGGCCCTCCGCCTTGCTGGAGAGGTACCGCCCCTTCCACGTCCGCGGGGGGCTGCCGCAGCGGTTGCCCACCACCAGAGAGATATATCCCTCGGTGCAGGTGCACCGGGCGCGCACCCAGCCGCCCTCCTCCCGCTGGAGGGCCTCCACGGCGTTTTCCAGCAGATTGCTGATCACTAAGTACAGATCCGGCAGCAGCTGCTCCTCGCAGCCGTCTATGTCCAGCCGGATGTCCACCTGGGCGCCCAGCGCCAACGCCTGCTCCCGGTAGTGCTCCACCAGCGCCTCCACCGGCGCGTTCGGGCCCGCTCCCTCCTGAAGGCTCTCCTGAGAGAGCCCCTCCGGAAGCTGGCCTCCGGCGAGCAGGTAGTGGCGCAGATCATGGCGCAGCCGCCGCAGCCGCTCCTCCTCTCCGCCCTGGGAGAGCAGAGCGGTCAGCTCCCGCAGCCGCCGGTTTTCAGCCCGCTCCCGCCGCAGGATCAGCAGGATCCACGCCAGCAGCGCCAAAAGCAATACGCAGGCCCCGGCCAGCAGGCAGAGGCCCGCCTTCATACCCTCGCCCACGTCTTTCGATAGGTCCAGTTGACGAACTGGCCGCGCAGAGCGGCCAGCTCGCCGGTGCGGATGGGGATCCGGGAGCCGTCGGTCAGGCGGAAGTCGCTTCCCTCGATGCTCCTCACATAGTTCAGGTTCACCAGGTAGCTGCGGTGGCAGCGCAGAAAATCCTCGCTGTCGATGGCGGAGGCCAGATCGTCGATCCCCCGCCGAACCACCACGTCCCGGGTGCCGGTGTGGATATGGGCGTGGTGTCCCAGGATCTCGATGTACAGGATAGAGGCCAGGGGGATGTCCATCCACTCCCGCTCGGCGTAGACGGACAGGGGGCGCAGTTCCTTGGGCGCGTGCTCCAGGAACCAGTCCATGGCCCGATCCACGTCCTCCTGCTGGATGGGCTTTACCAGATAGTCCGAGGCCTCCACCTCAAAGCTCTCCAGCCCGTGGTCGGTGCTGGTGGTGGCGAAGACGACGGCGCAGCTCCGATCCACCCGGCGCAGGCGCCGGGCGGTCTCCACACCGGACAGGCCGGGCATATAGACGTCCAGGAACAGCACATGGAACTGCCCCGGCCGCCGGATGGCGGAGAGAAACTCCTCCCCGGAGGCGAACAGACGCAGGCGGGCGTCGATGCCCCGCTGCCGGCAGCAGTCGTGGATCATTTTGGCCAGCGACCCACGCTCCTCCCGCAGATCGTCGCATACCGCAATGGTGAGCTCCATGTCACATACCCCCTTTGTCCGGATATGCCCGGTGGGATCGTCTCTATTTTCGGGCGGTCTCCGCCCCTCCGTCCCGCTCCGCCGGCGGAAGGACGCCGTTCCACAGCCGCAGCGCGTCCCGGCAGGACTCCAGCACTCCGGCGCGGACTCTCCGCCCCACGGGGATCCGATCCCTGCTGGAGAGGGCGACGGAGTCCTGACTGACCCCCCGGACGTGGTACAGATTGACCAGAAAACTGCGCTGACAGCGCAGGAAGACCCCGTCAGGCAGCCGGGCGGCCAGATCCCGCAGAGGCTCCCTGGTCTGAATGCGCTCCCAGCTGGTGTGGAGCAGGCTCCCATGCTGGCAGCTCTCCACCCACAGCAGGCCGTAGAGCGGGATCTGCCGCCGCAGTCCACCGCACAGAACCTCCACCTGCTCCAGGTCGTCCCACCAGGCTCCGAGGCATCGATCCAGGGCCTGCCGGAGGGCGTCCATTTGGATGGGCTTTTTGAACAGGCCCGCGGGGTGCAGGGCATAGCTCTCGATGGCCGTCTGGGACGCCGAGGCGCACAGGAACAGGAACCTGCCCGAGCCGTCGGAAAATCCATCCGGCGGCGGCGCGGAGGCGCCGTCCATGTCCCAGAACAGCACCGACACGTCGTCCGGAAGGGGCCCCTGTTCTGGGAACCAGGGGAACGCCTCTACCCGGACGCACGCCATATCGCTCCACAGCCGGATCGCCCGGCAGAGTGCGGCGCTCTCTCCGCCGCCGCTCATACAGACCGCCGCGCGCATACCGCTCCCTCCCCGGCAAAAAGCCAAAAAATCAATTTTAATTATACCATGATTTGTGAAATTCTTAGATTGTCGTTTAGGCGGCAATTTTGGTCGTTTAGGAATCGATCCCAAATCGTCGGCGCCGGCTCACCGCTGACACTTGCAATCAAGGCGCCGTTCCGTTACAATACAGGATAGAGAGATGATCTCCCGTCTCCGCGGCCGGCCCGCGGGACGAAAAGGAGGGCTTTTATGGACAAAAAGATCCGCAAATGGGGCTGTATCGCGGCCTTCGCGGTGATCTGCCTGCTGGCCATCAACTTTTTGGGGCGCTTTACCGGCACCGAGACGCCTCTGCTGGGCGCCGTTATGTGGGATAGGGCCGAGGTCGAGGAGGCGGACGGCACCGTCCGCCCGGTGGACGTGTTCGACTCCCAGGACAACTGGGGCCTGGATGTGGGAGACCGGCTCCGCCTGACCTTCCGTCTCCCAAAAGAGGGAGAGATCCCCCGCCTGTATGAGGACGCCTATCTATGCTTTTTCCCGGGGATCGGTGAAACGGTGATCTCGCTGGACGGAGAGGAGTACTTCCGCTGCGGCACACAGGGCATGGGGCAGGATCAGAATTACCAGCAGATGCACCTCACCCTCCCGCCTGACGCCGCCGAAAAGGAACTCGTCATCCTGTTCGCGCCCAGCAGTGAAGACCTCTTTTTCTCCCCTGCCATCGCCACGTTTGAAAGCTGGTACTCCGTGGGCGCCGCCGACGCGGCCTACTATAATCAGGCGGCTATCCCCGCCGGCGCCTACTCCCTGGGCATGGTGATTATGTGCGCCATCTTCCTGGTGGGGCTGGCCTCCGGGAGCCCCGACTGGAGCCTGATCCTGCTGGCCCTGGCGGCCGCCCTCACCACGGCCACCGGGATCAGCATACCTTCGGGCGTCTATTTCCTCTCCCCAGCGGTATACATGACTTTGATCTCGTCCAAGGGCACTCTGATCCCCACCGTCCTGCTCCTGATCTATCTGCTGCTCAACCGCAGGCGCTCCTTCTGGCGCTATCTGGGCCGGGTGTCGCTGGGCACACTGGCAGCGGCAGCGCTGTACTACGTCTATTCCAGAATGACCGGCGGCCATTTTGACGACAATCTGACCGTCGTTGTCACCGGCGCCCTGCAGGGATACCCCCATGGTCTGCTGATCTGGCTGAACACCTATCTGCTGGCGGCCTGCGGCTGTATCGCGGCCTACAGCCTGCTTCAAAGCATGGTTCGCGTCCGGAGCGACGCGCAGGCGCTCTCCCTCAAGAACCGGCTCATCATGGACAACTACCGTACCATCGAACAGAACGTGGCCGGCACCGCCGCTCTGCGCCATGACCTGAACAACCAGCTCACCGCCCTGCGGCTGCTGTATGAGAAGAAGGACATGGAGGGACTCGGCCGCCGCCTGGGCGCGCTGGGGCAGGAGTTGGATCGGCTGCGGCTGCCCAGCTTCTCCGATCACTTCACCGTCAACGCCCTGCTGCAGAACGCGGCGTCCCGGGCGGCCCAGGCGGGCGTCCGGTTCCAGGCCCGCGCCCCGCTGCCGGCGGAGCTGCCGGTGGACGAGGGGGATCTGTGCAGTCTGCTGCTGAACCTGCTGGACAACGCCCTGGAGGCCGCCGGGCAGGTGGAGGATGCGGCGAAGCGCTTCGTGTCGGTCTCCCTCCAGGTCAACCAGGGATTTTTGGCGGTGAGCTGCAGCAACAGTTACGCCGGCGGATTGCTCCTGGACGAAAAGGGCTGGCCCCAAACCACCAAAGAGGACAGGAACAGCCACGGCTTCGGCCTCAAGCAGATGGAGTCCGTCGCCCGGAAGTACGGCAGCAAGCTGGAACTGAGCTATGACGGGAAGGTCTTCACCGTCCAGACCGCCCTGAAGCTGAATCAGCGGAAAAAAGCGGCGGACAGTCCCCAGTGAGCGCAATCACAAAAAATCAGCGCCGGTTTTTGACCGGCGCTGATTTTTTGATCTGTTTGATCTATCGGTTGGCGTTCAGATATTGGATAAAGCGGCTCTGGGCCTGTTCATAGTACCGCCGGCCCACGGGGATGGTTCGGTCGCCGGTGAGGGTCACCCAGCTGCGGCTGAACTCCTGGATGGCGGACATGTTGACCAGAAAGCTGTTGTGGCAGCGGCAGAACTGCTCCCGGGGCAGCATCTGCTCCGCCTCGGTCAGGGACATGGAAAAGGAGCGATCCTCCCCGGACATATGCAGGCAGATCCCGTGATCCCGGCTCTCCACATACAATATCTCGGCGATGGGCAGGGCAGAGGTTCGGTTGCCCCGGCGGAAGGTCACGAGCTTTGGGCTGTGGTTGCGCCTCAGATCGCCCCGCAGCGCCTCCTCCAGCTCCTCCGCGCGCAGGGGCTTGGACAGATACTGGATGGGACGGACGCTGTAGCCCTCCCGCAGATAGTCCTCGCTGCTGCTGATGAACAGGATGCTGGTCTGGTCGTCCCTGGCGCGCAGCTCATGGGCCAGGGCCATGCCCGTCTTGCCCTCCATGCAGATGTCCAGACACAGCAGGTCGAACCGCTCCCGCCCGGAGGTCAGCGCGTCGGCCAGATCCCGGGCGGAGGAAAAGGGCTTCACCTCGTGCTCCACCTCCATTTGGGTCAGGGTGCTGCCGCAGATCCGGCACAGCTCCTCCAGAGCGGTCTTTTCATCGTCACAGACAGCCACGCGATACATAATCAGACGCTCCTTTCCGATATGGGGCTCTCCCGGGTGATCTCTTCAGCTATCATAGCATCGGTGTAAAACACCGTCAAGAAGCGGACTGTTCCGCTCCGGACCGCGCTTTGCGGAGGAAATGGCCTGCCAGGCGGATCAGCGCCGGCGCCAGCGCCACCAGGTAGAACACGCACAAAAACTGCCCCGCCGCCTTCCCGGCTCCGCCGCCCAGCGCGTCGGAAACGAAAGCGGCTCCGTAGTCCCGCACCAGGATATAGAGGAACCAGCACACCACGAAGCGGACGACCCGGCTCAGGAGGCTCCCCTCCACCGAGAACCTGATGAACCGCCGCTCCACGAACCAGCCCAGGAAAAAGCCCAGCCCCATGCCGGCGTTTTTATAGGAGTCGGCCGCCATCTTGGACGGCTCCACGATCACATTGCCGGCGGCGTCATAGTCCACGGGGTAGGACTTTACCGAGGCGTAGACGATGAGCAGGGCACAGATCACCACGCCCGCCGCCAGAACCCACACGTCCCGCTCCGGGTGTTCCTCCAGCATATCCAGCACCCTGCGGGCGACCCAGAGGGTGATCACACCCAGGATCAGGGACACGATCACGTCCTGGGGGGTGTGAACCCCCAGATAGTTCCGGGAGAAGCCGATCAGCAGCACCAGAAGGATCAGCAGGATCCGGATCGGTTTCGCCAGCCGTTTTTCCGCGGACAGCCCGCCCCAGAAGCTGGTGGCGTTGGCTGAATGGCCGCTGGGGAAGGAATAGCCCGTGGCGTCGGCCATGGCCGCCGGCACCGGCGTGACCCTCGGATCCCGGATCCAGGGGCGGTAGACGCAGGCGGTGATCTTGGCGAACCCGTTGACCACCCGGTTGGAGTAGAGGGAGAACATCAGGAAGATCCCCTCCCGTTTGTCGATACACCAGTAGACCAGGGCCAGGGCGATGGTCAGGATGGCGGTCTCCCCCAGTTTGGTGACCAGCTCCATAAAGCCGTCCAGAACGCCGCCGGTGGCCGCCCGCAGATCTTGCAGAAAAAGCAGATATTGGATATCCATTCGATCCTCTCTCCCTATTTACGATTTTCCTGTCTCCCGCCCGGTCGCGACGCGCTTGACGGCGGTGACGGCGTCCCCCCCGCCGCCGGATTCAAAGAGGATCCGGTCGCAAGAGCGGCGGACGAAGTCGGCCGCCCCGCGAAGCGCCCCGCCTTCGGGGATATCCAGCGGGTCGCGGCCCCCCATCGCCCCCCGGATGCGCAGGATCATCAGCGCCTCCTCCGGGGAGACCGTAAATTCGGCCATGAAGCGCCCATCCGGCCGGCCGCCCGCGCGGCACAGGGCGAACAGCTCGTCCCCCATGACCAGCAGCTGGGCCGCCTCCCTCTGGGGGACACGGTTCGCCCGGAGCTGACCCTGGAGGAACTCCGCCAGGGCGGTAGATCCGGCGGCGTCTCCGGTGAGGAGACAGTGGGCCTGGGCACGATCCCGGCGGCAGTATTCCAGGGCCAGCAGGGCAAAGGCGCCCACCTCGCCGCTGCGGACGGCGAAGGCGCCTCCGTCGTCCCCCACCAGTTGGAGCTGCTGCTCCAGATCGGCCTGACGGACGCGAAGCTCGTTCAGACAGGGGCGCAGCCGTTCCTTCCCGAACGTCCCGCCCTCCGGCCCTTGGATGGCGGCGAGGCCGGCGGTGTAGAAGAACAGCCGATCCCCCTGATTCAGATCCAGTTCCTGTGCGTTGTAGGCCACGTTCTCATTCTGGCCCAGCGGGGCATAGGAGAAGACGTCCGCCCAGTCATACCGCTCCTCCCGGAAGCGCAGGAGCAGCGGGGTCTGCTCCCCGGCATTGACGCAGAAAAAGCGGCCTGTGACGCCGTCCAGCACTCCCGCCAGCACGTTGAGGCACAGTCCGCCCCCGCTGGTCTCATAGAGCTGCCGGTTGGCCGCCGACATGGCCTGATCCAGGCTGAGGCCGGAGCGCAGGTGGCTCTTCAGGGTGGTCTGGGCGATGACGGTATAGAGGGCCTGGGTCAGCCCCTCGCCGGGAACCTCGCCGATGAGGACACACAGCCGCTCCCCGTCCAGCTGGAAGTAGTCGTAAAAACAGCAGGCCAGCCCCTCCCGGCAGCGCACGCCCCCGTGGACCTGGAAGGGATAGGGAGTCTCCCGCTGGGGCAGGGCCTTGGGGCGCATGGCGCTTTTCAGGCCGTTGGCCAGCCGGGTGTCGCTCTCCAGCTTCTGTTCATAAACGGCCGTCTCCAGCCGCTCGAGATTGTTCACTTCGATCTCTGCCAGCATGAGCCGGAAGGTATCGGCCAGCTCGTTGAACTCATATCCGCCCTTGAAGGACAGGCCGCTGAAGGCCCGCTTGTTCTCTCCCTCCGCATAGCTCCGCGCGGCGCTGGCCAGTTGGGAGACAGGCTGGACAAAATACCGCCGGAGCAGCAGCAGGAAGATGACTAACAGAACCACGGCGGCCACGGCCACGAACGCCGCCGCCCCGCTGACAAAAGCGTAAACGTTCTGCATCACCTGCTCCAGGACGATATCCACCATGGCGTAGTACCCGGAGAAGGCGCCGTCCGTGTGGAAAACAGGGGTTCCGGCGGTGAGCAGAAGGCCGGCGGTGGCGTCGTTGTCCCGGAATGGGACAAAGGTCTCTCCCCGCATGGCCTGCTCACTGGTCAGGGGAAAAACCGCCGGCTCAAGCAAAACGCCCAGGCCCTCATAGCTGTTCCGGTAGAAATCCGTGCCTGGGATGACGGCGGACTCCAGAACGATGCGGAACCCCCTCTCCTCGGGCCGAACCACATACACGTGATCCACGCCGCTGCCGGAGCGCAGGGTCTCCACCGTGGCGTTCAGCTCCACAAAGCGTTCGTCGACATCCTGCTCGTCCAGATACCGATCCAGCTCCTGGTCAGACAGCTGTTCAGCCAGGGCCCGGCTCAGACCGGATCCCAGTTCTTCATAATAGCCCATCAACTGGGCGGTGTACCGGTCACAGCAGACATAGAGCGCGACGGCGGGAAGAAGTACGCACATAAGCAGGGCCATAGCCATCATCCGAAAGCTCAGGCCGGACCAGAATTTATGTTTCATCCGTCGTTCACCCTTTTCCGTTCAGTCCAGCAGATCCGCGTACTCCCGCAGCTCCTCCCGAACCACCACGATCTCGTTTTTCTTCAGCTCGCCCACGGCGGAGCGCAGCAGATGGGACATGCCGATGGGGGCCCCCTCCTGGGCCGCCAGAAAGGCGGCGGAGAGAACGATGTTTTTGATATGGCCGCCGGACAGCTCGAACTTCTCCGCCAAAAAGGCCCAGTCGATGTCGTCGGACAGGGGGGCGCCCTCCGGCAGGGTGCGCCGATAGATCTCCTCCCGGGCGGCGGCGTCCGGGAAGGGGAAGCGCACCACATAGGTGATGCGGCGCATGAACGCCTCGTCGATGTTGCCGATGAGGTTGGTGGCCATGATGCACACCCCGTCGTACTCCTCGATCTGCTGGAGCAGATAGGCCACCTCCACGTTGGCGTTCCTGTCGTGGGCGTCCTTCACCTCGCTGCGCTTGCCGAAGATGGCGTCGCACTCGTCGAAGAACAGCACGCAGTTGGACTTGCGGGCCTCGGTAAAGACGGCGTGGAGGTTCTTTTCCGTCTCGCCGATGTATTTGCTGACGATCTGGGAGATGTTGATCTTATACATCTCCATGTTCAGCTCGTTGGCGATGACCTGAGCGCACATGGTCTTGCCGGTGCCCGGGGCCCCGGCGAAGAGGATGGACAGCCCCCGGCCATAGGCGATCTTTTTGTCAAAGCCCCACTGGCAGTAGACCTGGTACTGGTATTTGATGTGGCCGCAGGCGTGCTGGAGGAGCTTTTTCTGATCCTCCGGCATGACCACGTCGCCCCAGCTGAACGCGGGGCGAACCCGCCGGGCCAGATCGTCCAGCTTGTGAACCGCCTGACGGTAGCAGCACTGATGCAGTTCCCGGCTGGGGATCGTCCCCCGGCCGTCCAGCCGGGCCAGGCCGGCCGCCTGACGGCAGCCCAGAGCGATCTGCCGGGGGGAGAAGCGGAACTTGGCCGCCAGCTCCTCCGCCGTCGCCCCCTCCAGCTCCAGGCCGCTCAGGGCGGCGCGGAACAGGCGGATGCGCTCCTCCTCGGTGGGGTCGGGGATTTCCAGTTCCACCGCCAGCCGGTCGAACCGGGCGTGCGCGGGAAGCTGAGAGAGGAAAAAAACCTTCCCGCCGGGGGGCGCCAGCGCCAGGATATCCTCCAGCAGCCGCCCCTGGGGGGGCTGGAGCTTGCCGTCCTGGTCGGTCTTCTCCATGTGGCTGAAGGCGGCCGCCGCCCCGGTGAGCCGGGCGGCCAGGAACGCGTCCCCGGCCCGGGCCAGCTGATCCTCGCAGTCCAGGTCGGCGAAGACGCACCGGGTTCCGCCGCGGGCCATCAGATGCTCGCACTGGAACCGCTTGCCGCTGCCGGGGCCGCCGGTGAGGCAGATGACCCGCTCCCCGGGCTCGGCGTACACGGCGTCCAGCCGCCGGGCCAGCTCCTGGCCGATGACCAGGGGGCCGCCGGGGGCGTCTTTGCTCCCGTCGAACAGCCGCAGCCCCGCCTGGGGGGCCACCGTTCCGGTGCTGAGAAATTCCAGCGTGATGGGGTGGAGAACTAGCGCCCCCGCCGCCAGCTTCTCCCGGTCGAACAGGCCGGTAAAGGCGTCCCGCCGGGAGAACCGGGACAGATACTCCTCCATGTTCCCCTCCAGGGGCAGGAACAGCTGCACCGCCAGCGCGGCGGTGGGGGCCTTCTGGGTGATGTCGTCCTGGAGATAGGCCATCAGCTTTTCATACTTCCGATCCAGCGCGGCGGCGTAGGCCAGCACGGCACAGCCCCGCTCAAACTCGTCCAGGCGGCACCGCCGCGCCAGAGCCAGCAGGGGGAATTCCCCCTCCGTCCGGGCCAGCCGGGACTGGATGGCCTCCCAGGAGGCGGCCATCTGGGCGGACTCCTCCCCGTCCATGCGGGCGGGCAGGCCCAGCTGGGCCGCTTTGAGCAGATTGTGCTCGAATTCCTCCCGGCTGACCACCAGGCCCAGCATATTGCGCATATCGTTCTTGGGGCCCAGCCACTGGTGGTGCTTGTAAAAGAAATAGAGGCGCAGATCCAGCCAGGCGAACAGGTCGTCCATCAGCTCCCACTGGCTCTCATAGCCCCGGCCCAGCTTATCGTAGGCCACGTCCCGCAGGTCGTACTCGTCCATGGCCGCGCCTCAGGGGGTCTTGACCTGCATGGCCGGGGTCATCATGGGCTGGATGATCCCGCCGTAGCCGCAGATCAGCTTGCTGGTGTTGTTCAGCAGGGGCTTTTTGTTGACCATCACCGTGGGGCAGCCGGGAACCCAGGGGGCCACCGTCAGAGGGATGCAGGGCATGGGGGTCAGCACCCCCATGGCCGCCGCGGTGGCCGCCGCCACAGTGGGATTGGCCAGACTGGTACACATGCCGAAGGTGGGGAATTTGTTGTCCATGATGGTGGCGGCCATCATCTTGCACATGGTCACCGTCTGATTGCTGGACACCATCAGGGGTGCCGGGGTCATCCCGAAGGAGCAGGTACACATGGCGCTCATGACCATTGGATTGCCCATGACAGCCGCCTCCTTATCTCAATGTAAGTTCCAGGGTGTTTTCGCCCTCGTTCAGCTCCGCCCGGCCCAGCAGACCCAGCTCCTGGTGGAACACCAGGGCCTCGCAGGGGTTCCGGAAAAGGGCAGCGGCGCCGCCGGCGGGATCGGTTCGGTAGCTCTGGGCGGGCAGCAGCCGTTTCCCCCGGCCGTGGGCCTTCGCCAGGGGGGCGGCCAGGACGCCGGTCTCCCCCTCAAAGGAGCGCAGGGTGACCAGCTCGCTGTCCGCCCCGTCCTCCAGCAGGAAGGGGGCCGGGGTGGGGACGGTGTCGGGATACTTGCAGAAAAGCCGCAGCTGCCACTCTCCGGCCTCCGCGCGGGCCTGGGCCAGCTTGATCTCCGGCCCGGACACGGCGGCCAGCCAGAAGGGGATCCCTTCCGCCGGGACGCCGTCCCGTTTGAGGATCAGTTCCAGCCGCACCGGCTTTTGCCGGAAGGGATAACCCACGCCCGGCTTCAGCGTGACGTCCAGCTCCGGGGCGGTCTCCCCGGCGATGAAGTCCACAGTCTCATCCCGGTAGCCCCGGCAGCGCAGAGTCAGCGTGTGGGGGCCGGCGGGCAGATCCAGCAGGATCAGATAGCCCTCCCGTTTGGCGACGGGGCGGCAGGGCCGCCCGTCCAGGCTGCACAGCACTTTGGACGGGGCCAGGGGCAGACCGGTGAAGGCGTCCCGCACATGGAAGACGCCTCCGGCGCGAAAGGCGATCATACCGGCCCCTCCTCTCCGGGCCGGGGCGGGGTCTGGGCCGCGCCGATGGCGACCTCGGTGACCCGGCTGATCCGGCGCTCACGCTGGGAGTCGATCTCCACATTGCCCAGCAGCACCGTGAAGGACAGCTTATAGCTCTTGGAGTTGTTGTTCCAGATCTTCAACAGTTGATCCATGGAGGTTTTTTCCAGGGTCAGGGTGATATTGGCCTCCCGTTCCTTCAGGGAACCGGACAGGTACTTCCCGTCGATGACGGGGCTGTCCTTCAGCACCTGGAGGGCCGCGCCGATCATGCGATACTGATCCGCCTCCCGCAGCTGCACCGGGGCTTTGGAGTGGGCGGTGATCAAAAAGCGCAGATTGTACCGGGCGGGCCGGATGCGCTGGACGTCCCGGCTCACCTGATAGTACCCCATCTCCACCCCCTGGGTATCCTCCTCCACCTGGTAGAGCCAGATGGTGAGCTGGTTGTTCTCGTTCTCGTGAGGGGAGCACAGGGCGATGAGCTCCCGGTTACCGATGGGCTCCGGGGTCAGTTTGTCCCGGAGCAGCTCCATCAGGGCCGTGCCCGCCTCCACCAGGGCCGTATAATCCGCCATGTCGTCTCCTCCTCTCAGGGATCAGGCTTCGATCTCCTGCTCTCCGTTTTTCTGCTCTTCAGGGCCCTGTATTTCAGGGCTCTGCTCCTCAGGCCCCTGCTCCTCAGGCCCCTGCTCTTCAGGCTTCTGCTCTTCAGGCTTCTGCTCTTCGGGGGCCTGTTCCTCGGGGGTCTGTTCTTCGGGGGCTTGCTCTTCGGGGCCTTGCTCTTCGGGGGCTTGCTCTTCGGGGCCTTGCTCTTCGGGGCCCTGTTCTCCGGGAACCTGCTCTTCGGGTTTCTGCCCTTCAGATCCCTGTCCCTCCGGATCTTCGCCCGTTTCTCCGGGGTCTTTTTCCAGTTTGTCCAGGGCCTCCCGGTCTTTTGCCTCCTGCTCGGCCTTTTGGCGCTCTTCCTCGGCCTCTTTCTCCGCCGCTTCGATGCTCTCCGCGCGGATGGTCTGGAAGGGGGCGGCAAACCAGTCATAGTGCTGGGACATCCAGCTGCCGGACGTCTGATTGAGCCGGATGAACTGGCTGGTAAATCCTCCGACAGACTGATACAGTGACGACAGGGCGTCGCATACGCTGATCTGCGCCTCATACAGGGCGGTCTTGTCGGCCAGCCCCATGTCATAGGAGCCGCTGGTTCGGTCAAGCGCCTCCAGGATCCGCTGGAGGGTGCGCTTGGCGCCCTGCACGTTCTCATAGGCGATGTTCAGATCCAGCAGCTGGGTCTTTACATCCACCTGCAGCTGGGGCTCATCCAGCTTATCCCGGCCGGCGTCGATGGCCTGGGCGTATTCCAGAGCCGCCGCGTACAGTTCCGAGGCGTCAAGCCCGCTGACGTCCACCAGTTCCAGCGAGACCGAAAGGCTCAGCCCGTCGGTGCTCTTTCCGGTAAACTTGTCGATCACCAGGCCGGCCTCTTTTTTGAGCGTACGGTACTGCGCGATCTGCCGGTCAAGGGCGTCCAGCCGATCCTGCGCGGCGTTTACCCCCTCCTGAGTGGACTGATCCCGCTCCAGCTGCGCCTTCTGATCCTCCAGAAGCTGTGCTACCAGCGGCCGCTCCGCCTCCAAAGCGGCGGTCACCTGGCCATATACATAGTCGTTGACAATGGCGGTCATCAATTGGCCCGCGTCCTCGGCCGCATGAACCTCGCCCAGCATTTCGTTCACCGCGGCGGCCGCGGCGGCTTCCTCCTGACTGGTGCCGCCGGAGCCGGAGCCGCCGCCGGAACCGGAGCCGCCGCCGGAACCGGAGCCGCTGCCGGAGCCGGAGCCGCTGCCGGAGCCGGAACCGCTGCCGGAACCGGAACCGCTGCCGGAACCGGAACCGCCGCCGGAGCCGGAGCCGGAGCCGCCGCCGGAGCCGGAACC
>CANQZJ010000026.1 GCA_947628315.1 uncultured Oscillospiraceae bacterium | reverse complement strand
GTGTAGATGTAAGCGGCCATCTTGGGGTTCCACCGACGGGTCTGGTGGCCGAAGTGAACGCCGGCCTCCAGCAGCTGCTTCATAGATACGACTGCCATTGATTTTTTCCTCCTAATTTTTTGTTGTTACCTCCGGGAACTTCATCCCCTTTGCCCATCCCCTGAGACAGGGGACACCGGGCAAAAGATCCGCTCCCGTGCGGAATCCGTAATATCTTACCATGAAAAAATCCGAAACGCAAGAGTTATTTGCGGCTTTTTTGAGAAAAATTACTGCTTTTTCACCGCCCGGCGGCGTCCGTCCACCAAAATCACGTCGTCCCCGAAGCGGCGGACGCAGCTCCAGGGGAACACCTCGTCCGGCTCCCGGCCCAGCAGGCCGAAGAACCGGGGCCGCCCCCTCACCACGACGGCCTCCACGGTGCCCCTGGCGGGATCCACCTCCACGTCGTGGACGAAGCCGTAGCGGGCGCCGTCGGACACGTCGATGACCTCTTTGTACTGCAGTTCCGCGATGCGGCAGACCATGGGCTGCGCCTCCTTCCCATCGTTCTATTCTATGCGTACTGTTGCCAAAAAATTTTCAATTACCCCCTATGCAAAAGAGAAGATTTCCAGTATAATAGCGGATAAGAGCGCGACACCAATCGATAAAGGGAGCGGATACCGATGAGCGAACTGAAATACAAGCGCGTCCTGCTGAAGGTCAGCGGCGAGGCGCTGGCCGGCTCCGCCGGGCGGGGCCTGAACTTCGACGTGATCGACAGCGTGTGCGACGTCATCGCCCGGTGCGTCAGGGAGGGCGTCCAGGTGGGCATCGTTGTGGGCGGCGGCAACATTTGGCGGGGCCTGAAGGACGGCAAGGGCATGAAGGAGCGCACCCGGGCCGACCACATGGGTATGCTGGCCACCACCATCAACTGCATGGCCCTGGCCGACGTGCTGGAGCAGAAGGGCGTGGACGTGCGGGTGCAGACCGCCATCGAGATGCGCGCCATCGCCGAGCCCTACATCCGCTCCCGCGCCATCCGCCACCTGGAGAAGGGCAGGGTGGTCATCTTCGGCTGCGGCACCGGCAACCCCTATTTCTCCACCGACACCGCCGCCGTCCTCCGGGCCGCGGAGATCAACGCGGACATCATCCTGCTGGCGAAAAACGTGGACGGCGTGTACAGCGCCGACCCCAACGTGGATCCCAGCGCCGTGAAGTACGACGTCATCAGCTACGACGACGTGCTGGCCCAGCACCTGGGCGTGATGGACTCCACCGCCACCTCCCTGTCCATGGACAACAACATCCCCGTCATCCTCTTCGCCCTGAAAGACCCGGAGAACATCCTGCGGGTGGTGCGGGGCGAGAAAATCGGCACCGTGGTGCAGAACTGACCCTCTGGCCGGCTGGCCTGAACATATCGTAAATCCCGAATGAGAAAGGAAGGTTCCCATGAGCTTTGAGATCAGCACCTATGACGAGAAGATGAAAAAGACCCTGGAGGCCGTCAAGGCCAACAACGCCAGCGTCCGCGCCGGCCGCGCCAACGCCGGTGTGCTGGATCGCATCAGCGTGGAGTACTACGGCGTGCCCACCCCCATCCAGCAGGTGGCCACCATCTCCACCCCCGACCCCCGCACCCTGGCCATCCAGCCCTGGGACCGCTCCCTGGTGAAGGCCGTGGAGAAGGCCATCCAGACCTCCGACCTGGGCATCAACCCCCAGAACGACGGCTCCGTCATCCGCCTGGCCTTCCCCCAGCTCACCGAGGAGCGCCGCAAGGAGCTGACCAAGCAGGTGCGCAAGTACGGCGAGGAGGGCAAGGTGGCCATCCGCAACATCCGCCGGGACGCCATGGAGGCCATCAAGAAGGCCGTGAAGGCCACCGAGCTCACCGAGGACGACCAGAAGGATCTGGAGAAGGAACTCCAGGATCTGGTGGAGAAGCGGTGCAAGGACGTGGACGACATCACCGCCGCCAAGGAAAAGGAACTGATGGCGGTGTGACGCCCGCAATGGTAGGGGCCGCCCCATGTGGCGGCCCATCGGCAACGGTCTATAGGGGCGGCCACACGGGGCCGCCCCTACTTGTGTGGTTTACAACCTGTTTGACGCGGGAATATTCCGCATATAATTGTTAGGAGTTGTCGCTATGGCTCTCTTTTCACGGTGGGAAAAGGCCCCCGAGGCCGACCTGGAGCACCTGCCCCGCCACATCGCCATCATCATGGACGGAAACGGCCGCTGGGCCAAAAAACGGGGGCAGCCCCGCACCGCCGGACACGCCGCCGGGGCGGAGACCTTCCGCGCCATCGCCACCTACGCAAAAGACATCGGCCTGGAGTACCTGACGGTGTACGCCTTCTCCACCGAGAACTGGAAGCGGCCCCCGGAGGAAGTCCAGGCCATCATGGGCCTGCTGGAGAAGTATCTCCACGAGGCCATCGGCCGCATGGCGAAAGATAAGGTGAAGATGGCCTTCTTCGGCGATCTGTCCCCCCTGGCCCCAAAGCTCCAGCAGCTCTGCCGCGAGACGGAGGAGATCTCAAAGGGGTACGACGGCTGCCAGGTGAACATCTGCCTGAACTACGGCGGTCGGGACGAGATCGTCCGGGCGGCCAAGGCCTTTGCCCTGGACTGCGTGGAGGGCAAAGCCGACCCCAACCATCTGACGGAAGACAGCTTCGGAAACTATCTCTACTCCGCCGGCGTGCCCGACCCTGATCTGGTGATCCGGCCCAGCGGGGAGGTGCGGCTGTCCAATTTCCTGCCCTGGCAGTCCGCCTACGCGGAATTCTACTTTACCGACGTGCTTTGGCCCGACTTCTCCAGGGAGGAGCTGTTGAAGGCCATCGCCGTCTACCAACACCGCTCCCGGCGGTATGGAGGCGTGTGACCCATGAAAACCCGTATCATCGTGGCGGTGATCTTCGTGCCGCTGCTGATCCTGCTGATGCTGTTCGCCCCGCCGGCGGTGTGGGCGCTGGTGGTGGCTTTCATCTCCGCCCTGGCCTCCTTTGAGCTGCTCCGGGCCGCCGGGGAGGGGAAGGTCACCGCCCCCATGAAGGTCATCGCCGTGGCCTCCGCCGCCGCCATTCCCCTGACGCGGCTATGTGAGTTCGCGGATCTGGCGGCCTGGATCTGCGCCTTTCTGGTGGCGGCGGTGTCCTTCTGGTGCGCCATCCGCGCCTATGACGAGGGGGACGCCGGGATCGGCTTCGCCCAGGTGCTGCTGAACATCTTTGCCGGCCTGGTGATGCCCATGGCGCTGTCCTCCCTGGCGGTGCTGAAGGCCATGGACAAATACCTGGTGCTGCTGACCGTTCTGCTCACCTTCATCACCGACGGCGGGGCGTACTTCGCCGGGGTGTTCCTGGGCAGGCACCGGGGCGTCACCAGGGTGAGCCCCAACAAGAGCCTGGAGGGCTACATCGGCGGTTTCCTTACCGGCGTCATCTTCGCCGTGCTCTATGGCCTGGTGATCGGCGCGATCACCGGGGCGGGGCCCAACTATCTGTCCCTGGCCCTGTGCGGGCTGTTCGGGGCGCTGGCCACAGAGCTGGGCGACCTGTCCTTTTCCCTCATCAAGCGGCAGTACGGCGTGAAGGACTACGGCCATCTGCTCCCCGGCCACGGCGGCATGCTGGATCGGTTCGACAGCATGTTCTTCTGCGCCCCGGTGGTGCTGGCCATCGTCACGGCCCTGCCGGCGTTCACGGGGGCGGTGTGATGGGACGCACGCTCTCCGTTTTGGGCTCCACCGGCTCCATCGGCCGGCAGACGCTGGAGGTGGCGGAGGCCGGCGGCCACAAGGTCGCCGCGCTGACCTTCGGACGTAATATCAAGCTGGCGGAGGAGCAGGCCCGGAGATTCAGGCCCGCCCTGGCCGCCACCCCCGACGAAGCGATGGCCGCCGACTTGAAGATCAGGCTGGCGGACACGGATATCCGCGTCCTCGGCGGGGAGGAGGGCCTGGTGGAGGCCGCCGCCCTCCCGGAGGCGGACACGGTGGTGGGCGCCATTGTGGGCATCGCGGGATTAAGGCCCACCCTGGCCGCCATCGACGCGGGCAAGCGGCTGGCCCTGGCCAACAAGGAGACCCTGGTGTGCGCCGGCGAGCTGGTGATGGCCCGGGCCGGGGAGAAGGGCGTGGACATCGTCCCGGTGGACTCGGAGCACTCGGCCATCTTCCAGTGCATCCAGGGGGCGCGCAAAAACGAGGTCAAACGGCTCATCATCACGGCCTCCGGCGGGCCGTTTTACGGCAAAGACCATAAAGCACTCTCCCTTGTCACCAAAAACGACGCCCTGAAGCATCCCACCTGGTCGATGGGCGCAAAAATCACCATCGACTCCGCTACCCTGATGAACAAGGGTTTTGAGGTCATCGAGGCCATGCGGCTGTACGGCATCCCCGCGGAGCGCATCGACGTGGCGATCCACCGGGAGAGCGTGGTTCATTCGCTGGTGGAGTTCGTGGACGGGGCAATTCTGGCCCAGCTGGGCAGCCCGGATATGCGGCTCCCCATCCAGTACGCGCTGACCTGGCCGGAGCGCACCGAGGGCGTCGCCGCGCCCCTGGATCTGTTCTCCTGCCCGCCCATCTCGTTCCAAAGGCCGGACGCGGAGACCTTCCGCTGTCTGGGGCTGGCGCTGGAGTGCGCCAGGATCGGCGGCACCACCACCGCCATCCTGAACGGCGCCAACGAGGAGGCCGTGGGGCTGTTCCTGGAGGATAAGATCGGCTTTCTGGACATCCCCCGCCTGGCGGAGGGGGCCCTGGAGCGGGTGAAGACCGTTTTATCACCCTCTCTGAAGGATATTTTTGAAGCGGACAGGGCCGCCCGGCAGGCGGTCGCTGACATGACGAGGTGACCTGACAGATGGCGCGTATCCTGTACATTTTGCTGGCGATTTTGCTGTTCGGCGTGCTCATCGCCATCCACGAGTTCGGACACTTCTTCACCGCCAAGCTGCTGGGGGTGAAGGTGAACGAGTTCTCCATCGGCATGGGGCCGCAGTTGTGGTCGAAGCAGAGGGGGGAGACCCTTTACAGCCTCCGGGCCCTGCCCATCGGCGGCTACTGCGCCATGGAGGGGGAGGACGAGGACACCGGCGACCCCCGGGCCTTTACCCGGCAGCCGGGCTGGAAGAAAATCATCATCCTGTGCGCCGGGTCGTTTATGAATTTTCTGCTGGGCGTCATCATCACCGTGGCGCTGTTCCTGGGCGTCTCCCAGGTGCGGGCCCCGGTGGTCACCGAGTTCGCCCCGGAGTTCCAGTGCATCGGGGAGGACGGCCTGATGGCCGGCGACCGCCTGCTGTCCATCGACGGCCACGGGATCTGGGAGTACAGCGACGTGCAGACCTATCTCTCCCGGAACGACGGAAACGGCGTGGAGCTGGTGGTGGAGCGGGACGGAAAGAAGATCGACCTGGGGCTGGTGCCCATGTACCGCATGGACTACACCTACGAGGGCCAGACCAACCACGGCTTCGGCCTGATCTTCGGGGCGATAGAAGATCTGACGGTTCCCCAGCGCATCGGCCAGGGGGCGGCGCAGGCCGTCAACTTCGTCCGCATGGTGTGGATGAGCCTGGGCGACCTGGTCACCGGCCGGGTGTCGGTGGATCAGCTCTCCGGGGTCATCGGCGTGGTGGATATCGTGTCCAAGGTGGGCGCCGACTCCAACACCGTGGCCGAGGGCGTGATGAACGTGTTTTACTTCATGGCCCTCATCGCCGTGAACCTGGCGGTGATGAATATGCTGCCCATCCCCGCCCTGGACGGGGGCCGGGTGTTCTTCGTGCTGCTGAACGGCCTTTTGTGGCTCATCTGCCGCAGGCGCATCCCGGAGAAGTACGAGGGCTATGTCCACGCGGCGGCCTTCGTCCTGCTGATGGCGCTGATGCTGCTCATCGCCTTCCACGACGTGTGGAACATCTTTAGGTAGGTGATACCATGACAAGGCAGATCCATGTGGGCGGCGTGGCCGTGGGCGGCGGCGCCCCCGTGTCCATCCAGTCCATGTGCAGCACCCCCACCGCTGATGTGGCGGCCACGGTGGAGCAGATCAAGGCGCTGACCACCGCCGGGTGCGATATCGTCCGCGTCGCTGTGCCGGACATGGACGCCGCAAAGGCCATCGGGGCCATCAAGGCCCAAATCTCCATCCCCCTGGTGGCGGACATCCACTTCGACTACCGGCTGGCCCTGGAGGCCGCGGAGCAGGGGGTGGACAAGATCCGCATCAACCCCGGCAACATCGGCGCCCCCGAGCGGGTGGAGGCGGTGGCGAAGGCCTGCATGGAGCGGCACATCCCCATCCGCGTGGGGGTCAACGGCGGCTCTCTGGAGCGCAGCCTGCTGGCCAAATACGGCAGCCCCACGCCGGAGGCCATGGTGGAGAGCGCCCTGGGGCACATCCGCCTGCTGGAGAAGTACGGCTTTGAGGATGTCTGCGTGTCTTTGAAGGCGTCCTCTGTGCCGGTGACCATGCGGGCCTATCAGCTGATGGCGGAAAAGTACGATTACCCCCTGCACCTGGGGGTCACAGAGGCGGGCACGCCGGACATGGGCGTTTTGAAGGCCGCCGCCGGCATCGGCGGGCTGCTGGCGCTGGGGATCGGCGACACCATCCGGGTGAGCCTCACCGCCGACCCGGTGGAGGAGGTCTACGCCGCCCGGCGCATTTTGAAGGCCATCGGTTTGCGGAGAGACGGCCCGGAGCTGATCTCCTGCCCCACCTGCGGCCGCACGAAGATCGATTTGATCCCTATGGCGAAACAGGTGGAGGAGCTGTTGAAGGACGTCCATAAGGACGTCACCGTGGCGGTGATGGGCTGCGTGGTCAACGGCCCCGGCGAGGCCCGCCACGCCGACGTGGGGCTGGCCGGCGGAGACGGCGAGGGGGTCCTGTTTAAACACGGCGAGATCGTGAAAAAGGTGCCGGAGGACCGGCTCATCCCGGAGCTGATGGCGCTTATCGAGACGCTATGACCATCGATGTGGATTGGATCTTCTTTGACCTGGGCTCCACACTGCTGGACGAGAGCGGGGCGGAGCGCCGCAGGATCAAAGAGACTGTTGCGGGTTCCGATGTCACATACGAGGCGTTTTTCCAGGCGGCGCTTGAGGCCGCCCGGCGGAATGAAAACGGCTACAAGGCGGCGCTGGGGCGGTTCGGACTGACCAAAACGCCCTGGCGCCCGGAGGAAGAAACGCTATACCCGGAGAGCGGGGATCTGCTGGAACGGCTGAGCGGGCGGTATCGACTGGGGGTCATCGCCAACCAGGAGCCGGGGGCGGAACAGCGCCTGGAGCGGTTTGGCGTCCGCCGTTTTTTCGATGTGATCGTCTGCTCGGCGGAGGCCGGGGCGGCCAAACCGGACCCGCGTATTTTCCTCATGGCGCTGGAACAGGCAAATTGCCCACCGGAGCGGGCCGCTATGGTGGGCGACCGGCTGGATAACGATGTGATCCCCGCCAAAGAACTTGGGATGCGGACCGTCTGGGTGCGGCAGGGGATGGGCGGTCTCGCCGTTCCCCGCACGCCGGAGGAAGAGCCCGACGTTACTATCGACCGCATTGGCCAACTATCTGATTTTCTGAAACGACGATAAGGAGCGTACATACCATGGAGACCCGTCCCACCTTTCAACAGACCTTCGGCAAGTGCCCCTTCCCGGAAGGGGTCTTGTCCGTATTGGGCGGCTGCCCCGTCGCCGTGCGGGTGCGCCGGGCGGAGCGGGCCATGGAGGCGGACGTGGAGGGCGCCGGCATCGACCAGACCGTCCTGGATAAGGCGGCGGAGGCCGTCAAGGAGGCTCTCCGGCTCAATGAGGTCGCGTTCCGGGTGACCGCCCCGGTGGCGGAGGACAAGCCCTCCAAACCGGCGGAGCAGGCCGCCCCTGCGCCGGACAGGCCCCCCGAGGCGGCCCCCGATCTGGAGGCCCAGCTGGCCGCCGCCCGGAAAAAGTACATGCGCCCCGAGAGCCCCGGGGAGAAGACCCCGCGGAAGGCCCGGGCCATCTGCGGAAAGATCAACGACAGGAAAAAAGTCACCCCCATTGGCGATTTGGAGCTGGACATGGGCAACGTGCTCATCGAGGGGGAGGTGTTCAACATCGAGCACCGGGAGCTGCCCCGGCGGAAGGCCTGGGTGGTGTGCTTCGACGTCACCGACTACACCGGCTCCATCCGGGTCACCCAGTTCATGGAGGGGGACGCGGCGCAGCCCATCATCAGGGCCGTGAAGGAGGGCAAGCGCCTCCGGATCCAGGGCCGCCTGACCGTGGGAAAGTTCGACAACGGCGACACGGTGCTGGAGCCCAGCGCCATCAGCGAGGTGCCCAGGCCCGAGGGCCGGAAGGACACCGCCAAAGAGAAGCGGATCGAGCTCCATTTACATACGAAAATGTCCATGATGGACGCCCTGTGCGACGCGGGGGCGGCGGTGAAGCGGGCCATCCAGTGGGGGCACCCGGCCATCGCCATCACCGACCACGGCGTGGTGCAGTCCTTCCCGGACGCCTGGAACGCCTCCAAAAAGGGCGAGCTGATCAAGATTTTGTACGGTGTGGAGGCCTACTACCAGAACGACGTGGACGAGAACGTGGCCGTCCACGGCCCCGGCGACCTCCCGCTTACCGGGGAGTTCGTGGCCTTCGACCTGGAGACCACCGGCCTGGACGCCCGGCACGACGCCATCATCGAGATCGGCGCGGTGCGCGTCAGGGACGGGGAAGTGGTGGACAAATTCTCCTCCTTCGCCGACCCGGGCCGCCCCCTGTCCGCCAAGACGGTGTCCCTCACCGGCATTACCGACGAGATGCTGCGGGGCGCGCCCAGGCCGGAGGACGCGGTGGACGCGTTCCTGGACTGGCTGGGGGACGCGCCCCTCTGCGCCCATAACGCCGCATTCGACACCGGCTTTGTCCGGGAATCCTGCAAGAGATCGGGCCGGACGTTCGACCCGCTGTACATCGACACCATGGTGCTGTCCCAGTATCTGTGCCCCGACCTGGCGAACCACAAGCTGGACACGGTGGCCAACGCCCTCCAGCTGCCGCCCTTCCGGCACCACCGGGCCTATGACGACGCCGCCGTCTGCGGCCAGATCCTGTGGGAGCTGTTCAGGCTGCTCCGCGGGGAGGGCCTGGAGTCCGCCGGTCAGATCAATCCCGCCATGGCCGGCCGGAAGCGGGGAGGGCGGGGGAGACGCTCCGCCTATCACCTGGTCATTCTGGCTCAGAACCAGACCGGGCTCCGCAACCTCTACAAGCTGGTGTCCCTGTCCCACCTGGAGCATTTCAGCCGGTTCCCCATCATGCCGAAATCGCTGATCGATCAGCACCGGGAGGGGCTGATCATCGGCTCCGCCTGCGAGGCCGGAGAGCTGTTCCGGGCCGTCGTGGACGGCAGGGACGACCGGGAGCTGGAACGCATCGCCGCCTGGTACGACTACCTGGAGATACAGCCCCTGTCCAACAACGCCTATATGCTCCGCCCGGACAAGGAGGGGCGGGCCATCGCCGGCAGCCTGGAGGATCTGCGGGACTTCAACCGGCGGGTAGTCGCTCTTGGGGAGCGGACGGGCAAGCCGGTGTGCGCCACCGGGGACGTCCACTTTATGGATCCCCATGAGGAGATCTACCGCCATATCCTGCTGGCCGCCAAGGAGTACGAGGACGCGGACAGCGATAACCCGCTGTACTTCCGCACCACCGACGAGATGCTGGAGGAGTTCTCCTATCTGGGGGAACAGAAGGCCCACGAGGTGGTCATCGACAACCCCGCCATCGTGGCCGGCTGGATCGACACAGTCCACCCGCTCCCCGAGGGGCTGTTCACGCCCACGCTGGAGGACTCCGAGGGGGAGCTGACCCGCCTGGTGTGGGATCGCGCCCACGAGCTGTACGGGGATGATCCGCCCCAGATCGTGCTGGATCGCATCAACGCGGAGATGAAGGACATCATCGGGCGCCACTACGACGTGATCTATATGTCCGCCCAGAAGCTGGTGCAGAACTCCCTGGAGCACGGCTATCTGGTGGGCTCAAGAGGCTCTGTGGGCTCGTCCCTGGTGGCGTTCATGTCGGGCATCACGGAGGTCAACTCCCTGCCCGCCCACTACCGCTGCCCCAAGTGCGGCCACGCCGACTTCGACTACGCCCAGGATCCCGCCCACCCCTACGGCTGCGGGGCCGATATGCCCGACGCGGTGTGCCCCGTCTGCGGCACCCCCTATGACAAGGACGGCTTCAACATCCCCTTCGAGACCTTCCTGGGCTTCGGTGGCGACAAGGTGCCGGACATCGACCTGAACTTCTCCGGCGAATACCAGGCCAGCGCCCACAAATACACCTTTGAGCTGTTCGGCCAGGATCATGTGTTCCGGGCGGGCACCATCGGCACCGTGGCGGAGAAGACCGCCATCGGTTACGTGAAAAAGTACCTGGAGACCACCGGGAAAGGGGACAGGCCCTTCGCGGAGATCCTCCGTCTGGCCCGCGGCTGTATGGGGGTCAAGCGCACCACCGGCCAGCACCCCGGCGGCATGGTGGTCATCCCCCAGGACAAGGAGGTCTACGACTTCTGTCCGGTGCAACACCCGGCGGACGACCCCAACAGCGACATCATCACCACCCATTTTGAATACCACTGCATGGAGTCCAACCTGCTGAAGCTGGACATGCTGGGGCACGACGACCCCTCCATGATCCGTATGCTGCAGGACATCACCGGCGTCGACCCCCGCAAGATCCCCCTGGACGACCCGGACACCATGAGCCTGTTCACCACCTCGGAGAAGCTGGGGTTCGAGGACGACCCCATTTTAGGCCCCACCGGGGCGGTGGCCATCCCGGAGTTCGGCACCTCCTTCGTCCGGGGGATGCTGGAGGACACCGAGCCCGACCAGTTCGACATCCTGGTGCGGCTGTCCGGCTTCTCCCACGGCACCGACGTGTGGCTGGGCAACGCGAAAGACCTCATCACCTCCGGCACCGCCAAGGTCAACGAGGCCATCGGCTGCCGGGACGACATCATGCTCTACCTCATCTCCAAGGGGTTCGAGCCCAAGCGGGCCTTCAAGATCATGGAGTCGGTTCGCAAGGGCCGGGGCCTGCCCGACGGGGCCGAGGACGAGATGAAGGATCACGGCGTGCCCGACTGGTACATCGGCTCCTGCAAAAAGATCGCCTATCTGTTCCCCAAGGCCCACGCGGTGGCCTATGTGATGATGGCCTTCCGCATCGCCTGGTTCAAGGTGCACCGGCCGCTGGCGTTTTACGCCGCCTACTTCTCCATCCGCGCCAAGGCGTTTGACGAGAAGTTCATGTGCCGCGGCATCGAGGTGGTCAAGCGGAAGATGAAGGAGATCAACGACAGGAAGAACGCAAAGAACCGGGCCGACCGGCCCTCCGCCGTGGAGGAGGATATGCTGGTCACCCTGGAAGTGGTGTACGAGTTCTATCTCCGCGGCTTTACCTTCGCCCGGATGGACATCGCCCGCTCCCACGCGGTGAATTTCCTGGTGGACGAGGAACGGGGCGCCCTGATCCCGCCCTTCACCTCCGTGGCCGGTCTCGGCGAGACGGTGGGCTGGGACATCATTGAGAAGCGGAAGGGGAGGGACTTCCTCTCCATCGAGGAGTTCGCCCTGACCTGCACCAAGGCGTCCGCCACCCACATCGAGCAGATGAAAGAGGCGGGGGCCTTCGGCGACCTGCCGGACAGCAGCCAGTTCTCCCTGTTTTGACCCCTCTTGACAGAGTTCATGGGGTGTGGTAAAATTCATCACATTAGCGAACTAAAGAATCGAGGGATCCCCATGGATTTGACCATCAATACCCCGGAGGGCACCCGGGATCTGCTGTTCTCCGAGTGCGAGGCGCGCCGCCGGGTGCGGGGCGCGCTGGCGGAGCTGTTCCAGGGCCGCGGCTACGCCGAGGTCATCACCCCGGAGGTGGAATATTACGACCTGTTCATCCAGTCCGGCAACCCCATCCCCCAGGAGGCTCTTCTGAAGATCGAAGACCGCTCCGGGCGGATCATGGTCATGCGGCCGGACTGCACCACCCCCATTGCCAGAGTGGCGGCCACCCGGCTGCGCACATCGCCGCTACCCCAGCGCCTCTACTACGACCAGACGGTGTTCCGCGACCGGGGCGCCCACCGGGGCGAGCGCCGGGAGATCGCCCAGTGCGGCGTGGAGCTCATCGGCGCGGTGGGGGAGGAGGCCGACGTGGAGATGGTTTCCATGGCGGTGGAGTCCCTGCGGTGCTGCGGACTGAAGAGCTTTCACATCGAGCTGGGCCACGCCGGGTTCTACCGGGCGCTGGCCGGCAGGATGAATATGACCGCCGGTGAGATGGAGGGCGTCCGTGCCGCCATCGAGGGCAAGAATTTCGCTCTGCTCAACGACCTGCTGGAGCCCTACCGGGGCCGGCCCGCCTGGGCGGCCCTCCGCCGCCTGCCCTATCTGTTCGGCGGGCCGGAGGTTCTGGACGAGGCGGAAAAGCTGGCGGGGGAGAGCGCCTGCATCACCTATCTGCGCCGGCTCTATGACCGGCTGAGCGCCGCCGGGTACGGGGCGTACATCCGCTTCGACTTGGGGCTGGTGCACCAGCTTGACTACTACACCGGCATGGTGTTCCGGGGCTATGTGGAGGGCGCGGGCGCGCCGGTGCTGTCCGGCGGCCGGTACGACAACCTGATGGAGCGCTTCGGCCGCAAGGCGGAGGCCACCGGCTTTGCCGTGGACGCCGACGCGGTGGTGAGTTGCCTGGGCCAGAAGGCCCCGGAGTCGGGCCGGCGTCTGCGCATCGCCCTGACCAAGGGCCGCATCCAGGACAAGGCCGTCGCCCTGTTTGAGCGGATGGGGCTGGACTGCTCCCCCATCAGGAACCCCGGGCGGCGGCTCATCCACCAAATCCCCAACTGGCCGCTGGACGTGGTGCTGGCGAAAGCCCCCGACGTCATCACCTACGTGGAGCACGGGGTGTGCGACCTGGGCGTGGTGGGCAAGGACACCATCCTGGAGAAGGGCGGTTCCTTCTACGAGGTGCTGGATCTGGGCTTCGGCAAATGCCGCTTCGCCCTGGCCGTCAAAAAGGGCGACGACTTCTACGGAACCTACCTCACCCGGACGGTGGCCTCCAAATATCCCAACGTGACCCGCTCCTTCTTTGAGGGGAAGGGGATGGACGTGGACATCATCAAGATCGAGGGCAGCGTGGAGCTGGCCCCCATTCTGGAACTGGCCGACGGCATCGTGGACATCGTGGAGACCGGCGCCACATTGAAGGAGAACGGTCTGGCGGTGGTGGAGGACGTGGCGGACGTGTCCGCCCGGCTCATCGTGAACACCGCCAGCATGAAGCTGAACAAGGGCCCCATCGGCGAGCTGATCGCCCGGTGCGAGGCCGCGGGGGAGGGAACGGTATGATCTCCATTATCAGGGCGGACGGCGCCGCCGAGCAGAGACAGCTCGGCGCCATGCGTTCCCGTGCCGCCGCCAAAAATTCCGACGTGGAAAAAGCGGTGAAGGCCATCCTGGAGGACGTCAGGGCAAACGGCCTGCCTGCCGTTGAAAAATATAGCCTCCGGTTTGACCACGCCGCCCCCTGTGTGATCTCCCGGGAGACCATCGACGGGGCGTACGCCTCCTGCGCCCCGGAGCTGATCCGGGCGCTGGAGCACGCCGCGGAAAATATCCGGGACTACAACGAAAAGCTGCTGGCGAAGTCCATGGAGTGGACGTCCCCCGACGGCGGCAAGGTGGGCCGGATCGTCCGGGGCCTGAGCCGGGTGGGCGTCTACGTCCCCGGCGGCACGGCGGCCTACCCCAGCTCGGTGCTGATGAACGCCGTCCCGGCGAAGGTGGCCGGGGTGGGGGAGATCGTCATGGTGACGCCCCCCACGGAGAACCTGTCCGCCCCCGTGCTGGCGGCGGCGAAGATCGCCGGGGTGGATCGGGTCATCGCCGTGGGCGGGGCCCAGGCTGTGGCGGCCCTCACCTACGGAGCGGGATTCATCCCCCGGGTGGACAAGCTGGTGGGCCCCGGAAACGCCTATGTGGCCGCCGCCAAGCGGCTGGCCTACGGCGCGCTGGACATCGACATGGTGGCCGGCCCCTCCGAGGTGCTGGTCATCGCCGACGACACCGCCGACCCCAAATATGTGGCCGCCGACCTGCTCAGCCAGGCGGAGCACGACCGGCTGGCCTCCGCCGTGCTGCTCACCGACTCCATGGAATTGGCGGAGGCGGTGGACGCTGAGATCGTCCGGCAGACGGGCTATCTCAGCCGCTCCGAGATCATGGAGGCCTCCCTCCGGGACTTCGGCTGCGCCATCGTGTGCGATTCGCTGGAGAAATGCGCGGAACTGGCCAACGACATCGCTCCGGAGCACCTGGAGATCGTGACGAAAGCGCCGAGGGAACTGCTCCCCGTCATCAAAAACGCCGGGGCGGTGTTCCTGGGCTCCTACACCCCGGAGCCCCTGGGGGACTATCTGGCGGGGCCGGATCACGTGCTGCCCACCAGCGGCACCGCCCGGTTCTTCTCGCCCCTGTCCGTGGACAGCTTCCTCAAGACCATGAGCGTGCTGGAGTTCGACCGGGGCTCTCTGGAGCGCCTCTCCGGGGAGATCATCGCCCTGGCAAAGACAGAAAAACTGACCGCCCACGCAAACTCCATCCAGGTGCGGTTTGAAACAAAATAAGGGGGAAAAACTGATGAAAAGCAAGGCCGCGAGAAGCAAGACCGTAGAGCGCAAGACCGACGAAACAGACGTGTTCCTCACCCTGAATCTGGACGGGGGGGAGGTCAGCGTCAAGACCGGCATCGGCTTTTTTGACCACATGCTCACCGCCCTGGCATTTTACGCCGGCTGGGGGATGATCCTGTCCGTACAGGGCGACCTGGAGGTGGACGGCCACCACACGGTGGAGGACACCGGCATCGCTCTGGGCCAGGGCTTCAAGGAGGCCCTGGGGGATAAGAACGGCATCCGCCGGTTCGCCTCGGCCTATGTGCCCATGGACGAGGCCCTGTGCCGCACGGTGCTGGACATCTCCAACCGGCCCTGTCTGGTGTTTGACGCGGACATGCCCCAGCCCATGATCGGGGATTACGACGCCTGCCTGACGGTGGAGTTCATGCGGGCCTTCGCCGTGAACGCGGGCGTCACCCTCCACCAGAAGTGCGAGTACGGCGCCAACGCCCACCACATCACCGAGGCGCTGTTCAAGTCCCTGGGGCTGGCGCTGAAGGAGGCCGCCAAAGTGGACGGCAGCGGCGTCACATCCACCAAGGGAACGCTGTAATGGGGCAGATCGCCATCATTGACTACGGCGTGGGCAACCTGAAAAGCGTGGCCAACGCCCTGAACTACATCGGCCAGGACAGCGTGGTCACTGCCGACCCGGCGGTGATCGGGCGGGCGGACGCCGTCATCCTCCCCGGCGTGGGGGCCTTTCCCGACGCGGCGGACAAGCTCCGCGCCGGCGGACTGGATCGGGCGCTCAAATCCCAGGCGGGGCGGAAGCCCATTTTGGGCATCTGCCTGGGGATGCAGCTGCTGTTCGACCGGGGCGAGGAGGTTCGGGACTGTGAAGGTCTCAGCCTTGTCAGCGGTACGGTGGAACGCATCGAGACGGATTTGAAGCTGCCCCACATCGGCTGGAACAGTTTGACCTTTCCCAACCCGTCGCCCCTGTTCCGGGGGCTGGACGAGGGGGTCTATGTCTACTTCGTCCACTCCTTCTGCGGCCGCGCCGGCCGGGAGGAGGACGTGATCGCCCGCACCGACTACGGCGCGCCCGTGGTGGCGGCGGTGGGCCGGGACGGGGTCTACGGCTGCCAGTTCCACCCGGAGAAGAGCGGGGAGGCGGGATTGACCATCCTGCGGAATTTCGCGCAGCTGAATCGCTGAAAAGAGACGGAAAGAGGCGTGCCCTATGAGCGGGAGAAAAAAGAGAAACCACCGCGGCACAGAGCGGCAGAAGAGCGGCGGGAAAGATCCCGGCCGCCGGAACTATTTCGCGGATCTGAGCGATCAGCGGGAGCGCGGCCGGCAGAGCCGGAGCGCCTCTGAAGCGCCCGCCCGCCGCCAGCCGGCGGGGGTGGACAAGCGCCGGGGCGCCGCCGTCAAGGAGCAGCCTGTCCGGGGCATCCGGCTCGGTGAGACCGCCAGACTTTTGATCCGGCTGCTGTTTTTCCCGGCCTTTTTGCTGTATCTGGAGATCGTGTTCCACCTCTACATGAGCGCGCCCATGGCCTACGTCCCCATCTGGGCGGCGTTCGCCCTGTCCGGCGGGCTGGTGCTGACGGCGCTGACGCTGCCCTTTGTCCCCCGGGTCAACGGGATCCTGATGAAGGTCTTCGCCGTCTTTTTCCCGCTGCTCTACGTGGTGGAGATCGTGGCGAAGACCATTTTGCAGAACTATTACGCCTTCAGCTCCCTGGGGATGGCCGCCGGCAACAAACTCACCGACTATCTGGACGCCATCATCCCCACGGTGGTCAAAACCGTCCCCATCGGCGTCGTGCTGTTCCTGCCCGCCATCCTGCTGTTCCTGCTGGGGAAGCGGGCAATGGGCTTTGAGCGGTACAACGTCGTGCTGTCCGGCGTGGCGCTGGCGGCGGCGGTGATCCTCCACCTGCTGGGCCTGGGTGTGGTGCACCTGCCATGGAAGGGCGACCTCACCCCCGCGCGGCTCTACAACATGGACTCCAACCTGGACGACCAGGTGGAGCAGCTGGGCCTGTGGACGGCCCTCCGGCTGGACGCCAAGCACATGATCTTCCCGGTGAAGAACGACCTGGGCGACGATTTCAGCAATCTGGGCCCCGGCACACAGTCCAGCGCGCAGCCCAGCGAGGGGCCCAGCGCCCCGGTGGAGACGGAGCGGCCCCTGGACACCTCCCCCAACGTGATGGACGTGGATTTGGCGGCCATCGCCGAGAGCGCCGGCAACGATGACGTCAAGTGGCTTGCCAGCTACTTCAACAGCGTCACCCCAACCAATAAGAACGAGTACACCGGTATGTTCAAGGGGTACAACGTGATCTTCTTCACCCTGGAGGGCTTCTCGGGCTACGCCATCGACCCGGTGCTGACCCCCACCCTCTACAAGATGACCCACGAGGGCTTCGTGTTCAACAACTTCTATACCGCCCTCCACTTCACCAGCACCTCCGGCGGCGAGTGCCAGAACCTGCTGGGCCTCTACCCCAAGAACGGCAGCCCCGCCACCATGACCCGCACCGGCACCCTGGGCACCAACTGCTACTTCAATCTGGCGGAGCAGCTGAAGCGGCAGGGCTACCAGGCGCTGGGCTACCACGCCAACGGCGATATGTATGGCCGGAACCTCTCCCACCCCAACCTGGGGCTTGAATGGCACCAGTACGGCGAGAGCGGCGTCACCGCCGTGGGGGACGGCCACCTGCTGAACTTCGAGGGGCTGGACGTCAGCTCCGGCGGCGATCTGCTGTGGCCCCAGAAGGACACCGTGCTGGTGGAGGCCAGCATCGACGACTACATCAACAGCGACCAGCCCTTCTACGTCTACTATCTGACCATCAGCGGCCATATGCCCTACTCCGCCAACCGGGTGGTCACCCCCTATGAGGACACCGTCCGGGCCCTGACCCAGTACAGCGAGACCACCCAGAACTACCTGGCCACCTGCATGGAGGTGGATCGGGCCATGAAGCTGCTCATCGACAAGCTGGACGCCGCGGGCAAGCTGGACAACACCCTCATCGTGGCCGCGCCGGATCACATCCCCTACTTCAACGTGGACACCCTGGAAGAGCTGGCGGGCAAGAAGCTGGGCAGCTCCGACGACCTGGTGTACATCCAGGAGGGCAACATCGACTTCGACGTGTACAAGAGCAGCCTCATCATCTGGTCGGCGTCCATGGAGGACACGGTCAAGGTGGACAAGGTGTGCTGCCAGGTGGACATCCTGCCCACCGTGTCCAACCTGCTGGGGCTGGAGTACGACTCCCGCATGCTGGACGGCACCGACATCCTCTCCGACAGCGAGGGGATGGTGGTGTTTTCCTCCCGGTGCTGGATGACCGACCGGGGGTTCTACAACCGGTTCACCCAGGAGTTCACCCCCGCCGAGGGCGTCGCCATGACGGCGGAGGAGCAGGAGGAGTACGTGGACGCCATGCGGCGCCTGGCGGGCTACAAGGTGGACAGCACCAGCCTGCTCGTCGAGAATGATTTTTACGACTACGTGTTCGGATAGGAGCGACACCCATGATCCTTTTTCCCGCCATCGACATGAAGGACGGCCGGTGCGTCCGGCTGAAAAAGGGGGACTTCTCCACCACCCACCAGGTGGCGGACAGCCCCCTGGAGACCGCCAGACGCTTTGCCGGCGCCGGGGCGAAATGGATCCACATGGTGGATCTGGACGGCGCCCGGGACGGGGAGCGGAAGAACTTCCCCTTCATCCGTGAGGTGATCGAAACATCCGGGCTCAAGGTGGATCTGGGCGGCGGCATCAAGACTGAGGCGGATGTGGATGCCGTGGGCGGGGCCGGCGTGGGCCGGATGGTCATCGGCTCCGCCGCCGTGACCAGGACGGAGCTGGTGGGGTACGCCCTCCGGCAGTACGGCCCGGAGAAGGTGGCGGTGGGCGTCGACTGTCTGAACGGCAAAGTCCGCACCGCCGGCTGGGAGGAGGACTCCGGGCTGGACTGCCTGGACTTCGCCGCCAAAATGGAAGAGCTGGGCGTAAAATACATCGTTTACACCGACATCGCCACCGACGGGATGCTGTCCGGGCCGTCCTTCTGCCAGCTGGCCGCCCTGCAAAAGCGGGTGGGCTGCAACATCGTGGCCAGCGGCGGCGTCACCACCCTGGACGACGTGAAGCGCCTCCGGGACATGGGGCTCTACGGGGCCATCATCGGCAAGGCGTATTACGCCGGTACCATCGACCTCAGCGAGGCCGTGAGGGAGGCGGGGGAGCAATGTTAGCCAAGCGCATCATCCCCTGCCTGGACGTGCGGGACGGCCGGGTGGTGAAGGGGGTCAACTTCGTCAACATCCGGGACGCCGGCGACCCGGTGGAGCTGGCCAAATACTACTCCGACCAGGGGGCGGACGAGATCGTCTTTCTGGACATCACCGCCACCAGCGACGCCCGGGACACCGTGGCCGACGTGGTGGAGCGCACCGCCGCCCAGGTGTTCGTCCCCCTGACGGTGGGGGGCGGCATCCGCACCCTGGACGACTTCCAGCGGCTGCTGCGGGCCGGGGCGGACAAGATCTCCGTCAACTCCGCCGCGGTCAAGGACGAGACCCTGATCGCCAGAGCCGCCGAACGGTTCGGAAGCCAGTGCGTGGTGCTGGCCATCGACGCCCGGGAACGCCCCGAGGGCTGGTACGAGGTGGTGACGGCCGGAGGCCGCACCCCCACCGGCATCGACGCCATCCAATGGGCCAAGCGGGGCCAGGCGCTGGGGGCGGGGGAGATCCTGCTCACCTCCATGGATGCCGACGGCACCAAGGCCGGGTTCGATCTGGAGATGACGAAAGCCGTCACCCAGGCGGTGACCATCCCGGTGATCGCCTCCGGCGGGTGCGGCAGCCTGGAGCACTTCGCGGAGGTGTTTGAAGTCACCAACTGCGACGCGGCGCTGGCGGCGTCCCTGTTCCACTTCGGGGAGCTGACGGTGCCGCAGGTGAAGGACTATCTGCGTTCCCGGAATATCCCCGTGAGGTGATCTTATGTTCGATCTGGACAAGCTGTTTCAAAAATCCGAGCTGATCCCGGTCATCATCCAGCACGCGGAGAATAAAGATATCCTGATGCTGGGCTTCACCAACCGGGAGGCGGTGGAGCTGACCCTGAAGACCAAAACCGCCTGGTTCTGGTCAAGGAGCAGGGGCGAGCTGTGGAACAAGGGGGCCACGTCGGGCAATTTCCTCCATGTGAAGCAGATTTTTACCGACTGCGACACCGACACCCTGCTTTACCTCTGCGACCCGGACGGGCCAACCTGCCACACCGGGGCGTACTCTTGCTTTTTCCAGGAAATAGAGTTATAATATTTGTTGCCCCGCGGGAAAACCGGGCAGACTAAGGACGTGATACCCATGAACGACAATGTTTTGCAGAGCCTCTATCAGGTGGTGCTGGATCGCAGGGCCCATCCCCAGGAGGGCTCCTACACCTGCTACCTGTTCGACAAGGGGCTGGACAAGATCCTGAAAAAGGTGGGCGAGGAGTGCGCCGAGACCATCATCGCCGCCAAGAACGACGTGCCCGCCGACACGGTGGGGGAGATCTCCGACCTCATCTATCACCTGATGGTGATGATGGCGGAGAAGGGCATTCCCCTGGACGACGTGCTCTCCGAGCTGGATCGGCGGGCCCAGAAGATCGGAAACCTGAAACAGATGCGTCAAACGGATAAGGAGACTTGAATATGGACGATAACAGCTACAATTACGATCAATTTCCCCAGCAGTACGGCTTCGACAGCGCCTACACCCCCTCCGTCACCCTGAACCAGTACATCGCCCGCACCTTCGGGTGGATGTTCCTGGGCCTGCTGATCACCTTCGCCGTGGCGGTGGCGACGGCGGCCTTCGGCCTGGCGTTCTCCCTGATCGAGTCGCCCTTCGCGCTCATCGCTCTGACGGTGGTGGAGCTGATCGTGGTCGTCGCCTTCTCCGCCACCCTGCTGAAGCGGCCGGTGGGGGTCACAAGGGCGCTGTTCTTCCTGTACGCCGTCCTGAACGGGGTGGTGTTCTCCCTCTACTTCCTGATGTTCGAAGTGGTGAACCTGATGGCGGTGTTCCTGCTCACCGCCCTGTTCTTCGGGGCCTTCGCCCTGTACGGGCGGTTCACCAAAACCGACCTGTCCCGGCTGCGCCCCCTGCTGGTGGGCGGGCTGATCTTCCTGCTGATCGCTGCGCTGCTCATGGCCTTTATCCCCGGCTTCTCCTTCCTGGAGCGGGTCGTGTGCATGATTGGCATTGTGGTGTTCCTGTGCTTCACCGCCTACGACGTGCAGAAGATCAAGGCCAACTACGACTACTTCTACAACGACAGCGTGATGCTGCAAAAGGCGTCGGTGTACTCGGCGCTGCAGCTCTATCTGGACTTCATCAACCTGTTCCTGTATCTGCTGCGGTTCTTTGGAAGCAGCAGGAACAGCAGGTAAAAAGGCGCAAAAAACCTCCGGCCAGGCCGGAGGTTTTTTTGTGGCGGAGTGGGAGGGATTCGAACCCTCGGTACCCTTATGAGGTACACACGATTTCCAATCGTGCTCGTTATGACCGCTTCGATACCACTCCATCGGGCGAGTCACAAGGGGTATTATACCAGCTTTTTCAGCGTTGTCAAGCCGAAAGTTTGTATCAGCGCATAGAAAAGCCGCCCGCACTGCGGACGGCTTTTGGTAAAATAAAATCGCCCCCGTAGGGACGAGTTCATCTCAATAGGAATGAATCCCTCTCAGCGGTCGCTGGGAACGGTATCCTCTCCGGCGAAGATCAACTCGTCGATATCCTGAGGCCCTGCCTGGTAGATGATCTTCATTGCGATCACTTCCTTTCTCTTTTATTGTTGTACATTATAGCAAAAGAATACCCGGTTGTAAAGACTTTTTTTGTAAAAAATTTATGACCACAATATTTTGTGGTTGACCATAATTATTTTCAAGATGGTGTGGCCAGCACGGAAAAAAGGGCTTGCAATTCCCTCCGCCGTTTGCTATAATAGGCCCACTTGCAGGTGTAGTTCAATGGCAGAATGTCAGCTTCCCAAGCTGAACACGGGGGTTCGATTCCCCTCACCTGCTCCAACCCCGGAACCGTCTGGTTCCGGGGCTTTTCTTTTCCGTCGCTGCCAGCGGCCGGCGCCGCTGGCAATCATTTTGCATTGCGGGAGGGAAGGCGGACAGGTTACAATTTTATCATGGTTCGCCGCAGTTCGGCGGCCCTAACATTAAATATGAGGAAGTGTTCCTATGAAGATCCGATGGAGATGGCTGCCGGCCGCGCTGGTGCTGGCCGTGGCGCTGACCCTTCCGGCCCACGCCGTGACGGAGAAGCTGACCGTGAACGGGAAGAATTTGTGGAGCCAGGCGGGGGCCTACATGGTGAACAACACCACCTATGTCTCCCTGCGCGCCATGGCGGAGACGCTGGCACCCGGGGCGGAGGTCACCTGGGCGGGCGGCGCCGCCCACATCAGGGGCAGCGGGGTGGAGGTCACCGCCGTGCCGGGGCAGAACTACCTCACCGTCAACGACCGGGCGATCTATATCCCCGACGGCGTGCGGGCGCAGAATGGCAGGGTCATGGTGCCGGTGCGGGCTATCGCAAAGGCGCTGGGCGGCGCGGTGGACTGGAGCGCGGCGGGCGGCGTCACCGTCACCGCGGGCAGCGGCAGGCCGGGCAAGACGCCATATACGTCTGACGAGCTGTACTGGATGTCCCGCATCATCTCCGCGGAGAGCCGGGGCGAGCCCCTGAAGGGCAAGGTGGCCGTGGGCACGGTGGTGATGAACCGGGTGGCCAGCTCCGAGTTCCCAAACGACGTCAGGTCGGTCATCTTTGACGACCAGTGGGGCGTCCAGTTCACCCCGGTGGCCAACGGGACGATCTACAACGAGCCCACCGCCGAGAGCGTGCTGGCCGCCAAACTGGTGCTGGACGGCGGCAGGGAGGCGGGGAACAGCCTGTACTTCATCGCGCCGTCGCTGACCGCCAACCACTGGGTGATGGAGAACCGGCCTTATGTGACCACCATCGGCGTCCACTGGTTCTATCGTTGATAATTATGTAAACAAAAGTTACATTATGTAATCCAAATGCTGAAAAACAGAGGAGGCGTGCGTTAAAAATTCGGGGCGTTTTCCAAAGAAATGACTTGATTTTGGAGGCAAAGAAAGGCGAAAATCTCCCAAAACCGTATAAATTATACAAAACACCCAAATCTGGACGTTAAGATTTGGGTGTTTTAACTATGGAAATGCGGGTTTAGGTAGGTTACAATACGGTTACAATTCCACCTGAAATTGTAACCAGCTATTAGTACAGCCGATCATGGGGAGAAATCGCATGAAAAAGCATATGAGACAACTGATCAGCCTGCTGCTGGCTCTGGCGCTCGTCGCCGGCCTGGCGCCTCTGGCGTTCGCCGAGACCTCTTCCGGCGAAAAGCGCGAGGTGTACGCCGTGGAGCCCGTTCTGCCGGAGGAGACGCAGTCCGATCCTGAGGGCGATCACGCCGTGGAGCCCGTCCTGCCCGAGGAACCCGCTTCCGGGGACGAGGCCCTTGCGTCCGACGACCACCAGGACGCGGAGCCCTCTGAGGAGCCTGAGAAGGCCGACGAGGCCGAGATGTGCGTCGTCAGCGACGGCCCCCTGAACGTCCGCTCCGGCCCCGCCACCAGCTACAGCCTGCTGGGTTCCCTGTCCCAGGGCACCATTATGACCGTCGGGGAGAAGCTGAACGGTTGGTATCAGATCACCTGCGGCGACTTGACGGGCTATGTCTGCTCCGACTATGTCAGCATGATCGAGATCCCCGAGTTTGCGGGCGGCGAGTACACCAGCGGGCTGTATGTGAACGAGGTGGCCGTGCCCTACACCGGTTATCTCAATGTGGGCGGCACCAGCTATATCACCGTGCAGGCCTTTGCCTCCATCATGGTTCCCGCCGCCGCGGTCTCTGAGAGCAACGGCACCGTTACCGTCAGCGGCTCCGGCCTGACCCTGTCCGCCGGCGCCGGCGCTACCTATATCGAGGCCAATGGCCGCTGCCTCTACGTGTCCGGCGGCACCATCTATGTGAATGGCCGGGTGGCCGTGCCCGTGCAGGTGATGGCCAAGGTGTGCAACATGGACGTGTATACCGACGCATCTGTGGGCGTGACCTTCCTGATGAAGCGCGAGGGCGCCGCGGACTTCCTGACCAGCGGCAGCGCCTACTACAACAGCGACAGCCTGTACTGGCTGTCCCACATCATCAACGCCGAGAGCGGCAACCAGCCCCTGAACGGCAAGATCGCCGTGGGCAACGTGATCATGAACCGGGTGAATGATACCTCCACCAACTGGCCCGACACCATCCAGGGGGTCATCTTCCAGACGAACCAGTTCTCCCCGGCCATGAGCGGCTCCGTCTACAAGGATCCCAACGCCCAGTCCATCGTGGCGGCCAAGCTGGTGCTGGAGGGCGTGCAAGTCCTGCCCACCGCCAAGTTCTTCAACGCCACCTACCTGAAGAACACCTGGGCCGCCCGGAACCGCCCCTATCTCTGCACCATCGGCGGCCACGCCTTCTACGCCTGATCTGAATGTAAGGGGAAAGCCCTCCGCCTGAGCGGGGGGCTTCCTTTTTGCCGGAGCGCGAAAAAAGGGCTTGACAAACGCCGCCGTTCTGATATAATAACACACGGCTTCGGTGAGAGGCCGCGAATATAGCGGATTAGTGTAATGGTAGCACACCAGACTCTGACTCTGTTTGTGAGGGTTCGAATCCTTCATCCGCTGCCAAGCCGGAGCAAGCGCATGCTTGCCCCGACTTTTTGTTTTGACTCATCCAACAGAGAGAACGGGAGGACGGCCTCCCGGAAGGCAAAGGAGCCCGGAATGACTATGGCAAATCGAGTGGGGTTCGACAATCAAAAGTACCTGGAGACCCAGTCCGCCCGCATCCGGGAGCGGATCGCCCAGTTCGGCGGCAAGCTGTATCTGGAGTTCGGCGGCAAGCTGTTCGACGACTACCACGCCGCCCGGGTGCTGCCCGGCTTCGCCCCGGACAGCAAGATCCGTATGCTGCTGGAGCTGAAGGACAGCGTGGAGATGGTCATCGCCATCGGCGCCGCCGCCATCGAGCAGAACAAGATCCGGGGCGACCTGGGCATCACCTATGACGAGGACGTGCTCCGCCTCACCGACGCGTTCCGCTCCGAGGGGCTGTACGTGGGCAGCGTGGTCATCACCCAGTACGCCGGCCAGCCCGCCGCTGACGCCTTTAAGCGCCGTCTGGAGGGCCTGGGCATCAGGGTGTATCTCCACTATCCCATCCCCGGCTACCCCCACAACGTGTCCCTTATCGTCTCTGACGAGGGCTACGGCCACAACGACTACATCGAGACCTCCCGGCCCCTGGTGGTGGTCACCGCCCCCGGCCCAGGCTCCGGCAAGATGGCCACCTGTTTAAGCCAGCTCTACCACGAGCACAAGCGGGGCAGACAGGCGGGCTACGCCAAGTTCGAGACCTTCCCCATCTGGAACCTGCCCCTCCAGCACCCGGTGAACCTGGCCTATGAGGCCGCCACCGCCGACCTGAACGACGTGAACATGATCGACCCCTTCCACCTCCAGGCCTACGGGGTCACCACCGTCAACTACAACCGGGACGTGGAGGTGTTCCCGGTGCTGGCCGCCATGTTCGAGAAGATCCTGGGGGAGAGCCCGTATCGCTCCCCCACGGACATGGGCGTCAATATGGCGGGCAACTGCATCTTTGACGACGAGGCCGTCTCCGCCGCGGCCAGGCAGGAGATCATCCGCCGGTACTACACCGCCCTGTGCGACCGCCGCCGGGGGCAGGGGAGCGACGAGGTCGTCTACAAGCTGGAGCTGCTGATGAAGCAGGCCGGGGTGTCCGACGCTGACCGCCCGGTGGTGGCCGCCGCCAGCAAAAAGGCGGAGGAGACCGGCGAGCCCGCCGCCGCCATCCAGCTGCCCGGCGACGCCATCGTCACCGGCAAGACCTCCGACCTGATGGGGGCGTCCTCCTCGGCGCTGCTGAACGCTCTGAAGCGCCTGGCGGGCATCGGGGACGACGTGGATCTGATCTCCCGGCAGGCCATCGAGCCCATCCAGGGCGTGAAGGTGGATCACCTGGGCAGCCACAATCCCCGGCTCCACAGCGACGAGATATTGATCGCCCTGGCGATCTCCGCCGCCACAGACCCCCTGGCGGCCAAGGCGCTGGCCCACCTGGACGACCTGCGGGACTGCGAGGCCCACTCCTCGGTGATCCTCTCCGCCGCCGACAGCGGCATCTACGCCCGCCTGGGGCTGCGGCTCACCTGCACCCCCCAGTACCAGACCAACCAGCTGTTCCACAAGTGAGCAGGGTAAAAGAAGAGCCACGCGGCGTCTGCCGCGTGGCTCTTTTCGTGTCGTTTCGTCGGTCGAAGCACAGATCAGGCGGCCTTGGCCTTGTTCTGCTTGGTGAAGGTCTGGACGCCCTCGATGACCAGGATGACGGCCAGCACCACCATGGCGGCGGCGAAGATCAGCTGGAACCAGTCGCCCCAGGCGGCGGTGGCGGCGCCGATCATCTTCACCTTGGCGATGACGGTCATGCACAGGCTGGTGATGGTGGCGATCAGCATGAAGGCCATGGGGATGTAGAACATCTTGTTGTTCTTGCCCACGTTGCCCAGCCAGGCGGCCACGGCCATCAGCGCGATGCCGGCCAGCAGCTGGTTGGCGGCGCCGAACAGGCCCCAGATCTGGCTCAGGCTCAGACCGCCCAGCACGCAGCCGATGACCACCATCAGCAGGGTGCCGGTGAGGGGATAGGCCAGGAACTTGCGGATGCCGGTGGCGTCCTTATAGGTGGCCTCGCCCTCCTTCAGGAACAGCTCGGAGAACATGAACCGGCTCAGACGGGTGCCGGTGTCCAGGCTGGTCAGGGCGAAGACGGACACGGCCAGGGTCAGCAGGGCGTAGATGGTGTGGAAGGCGGGGGAGTTCTCACCGAACATGGTGGCGATGCCGGAGGCGAAGGCCACGGCGGGGGAGCCGAACTCACCGCCGGTGTACTTGGTGAACACCATGCCCACGGCAATCAGGGAGATGACGCCCAGGGCGGACTCGATCAGCATGGAGCCGTAGCCGATGGGCTTGGCGTCGCGCTCGTTGGCCAGCTGCTTGGAGCTGGTGCCGGTGGAGATCAGGCTGTGGAAGCCGGAGCAGGCGCCGCAGGCCACGGTGATGAACAGAGCCGGGAACAGGGTGCCGATGGAGGTGGACCAGCCGGTGAACATGGGGATCTCGAAGGTGGCGGTGCCCGCGAAGGCGGAGACCACGATACCCACCAGAGCCACGGCCATCATGGCGTACAGCAGGAAGCTGGACAGATAGTCACGGGGCTGGAGCAGGATCCACACGGGAACCAGAGAGGCGATGGTGATGTAAGCGCCGATCAGCACGATCCAGGTGACGCGGCCCAGGGCGAAGCCCACGTTCAGGCCGAGCACCACCAGCAGGGCGATGCCCACGATGCCGATGACGGTGGCGGGAGCGGTCTTCAGACCCAGGCGGTTGGTCAGCAGGCCGTAGATGATGGCCAGGACGATGAAGCCCAGGGAGATGATGGCGGTGGTCTCGTTGCCAGTGGGGCTGGTGGTGAAGCCCACGTTCGTGGAGGCGAAGGTACCGGCCACCACGTTGACGAAGGAGGCGATGACCAGGATCAGCACCAGCAGGGCGAAGATGATGAACAGCTTCTTGGCCCGGGAGCCCATGGTGTCGGCGATGATCTCACCCACGGACTTGCCGCCGTGGCGGATGGAGGCGAACAGAGAGCCGAAGTCCTGCAGGCCGCCGAAGAAGATACCGCCGATGACGCACCACAGGAACACGGGCAGCCAGCCAAACACGGAGGCCTGGATGGGGCCGTTGATGGGGCCGGCGCCGGCGATGGAGGAGAAGTGGTGGCCCATCAGAACCGCCGGCTTGGCGGCCACGTAGTCCACGCCGTCCTCCATCTCGACCGCGGGGGTCTTGCGGGACGGGTCGATGCCCCACTGCTTGGCCAGCCAGGAGCCATAGAACACATAGCCCAGAACCAGTAGGACAATGGCGGCAGCGATGATGAGAATTGCTGTCATGTTTAAGTTCCCCTTTCTTTTCTCACGAAAGTTTTAATATATCGCGAAAGAGTTTCCTCAGCTCCCGCCCCCGTCTGTTGCAGATCAGGGTGCTGGTCGAGGTCTCCAGAGCGATCGCACGGTAGTGGCTCCACCCGTGGAAGGTGAAGCGGTAGCTCTGATAGTACTTGCTTTTCTCCAGGCAGGCCTTTGCCTCCGGGGAGATGGTCTCCGCGATGAGCACCAGGGTCACGTCGGTGCTGCGGTGGCTGCTGTGGGGCCTGGCCCGGCCGGTGCCCCGCTCCCAGGCGGTCTGTCCCAGCGCCTGGACTTCCTCCGGGGAGAGGCTGTCCCGCGCGGCGAAGAAGATGTACTCATGGGACTCCGCCTCCGAGAGCTTGGCGGACTTCACCAGAAAGAACTGCTCGTCGTGGGAGTGGAAGGCGGCCTCCGCGTCAAAGGGCGGCTCCACGCATTCCTCCTGCACGTCGTAGTACCGGTGGAAGGAGCGCAAAATGGTCTGCAGCGCGTCTGACGGGCTCATGGGTTCTGCCTCCTCGGGATCATTTCTCCGCCGTTTCCGGGGCCTTGGCCGCGTCCTTTTCCGGGGCGCGGGGGATGGCGCCGGGGGCCAGCGTTTTCAGCTGCTCCATCACGATCTTCGCCGCCTTGGTGCCCGGCAGCTGGATCTGGGCCAGTTCGCCCCCGTCGCCGCAGAGCACCAGGCTCTCGATGTCGAAGTTCCCCTTGCCGCAGCACAGCTTGGCGGGGATCTGCATCACCCGGCGGAAGTACCGGCGGATCTGGCTGTAGGGAATGAACCAGGTCTTCAGCCCCGCCCGGAAATACAGGCGCTCCGCGCCCAGGCGCAGCTTGCCGATCTCCCGGGCGGCCTTATATTCCTCATTCAGCAGGGCGGAGTCGGTCTCGCCGCCGGCCAGCGGTGTAAATCGCATGGGGATCACTCCTTCCGGGTGAGCGCTTGACTGCGACCGCCCGATATCTTATCACCTTTCTCGACCTTTTTCAACACCCCGCGGGCACTTTTTTTCTTAAAAGCGCTAAATTTTTTTGGCGAGGAGGGGGCGGGGGGCGAAAAAAACGCCGGAGCAAGCTGAATGTGCCCCCGCAAAGCCGCCCTTTGGCTTTGTGGGGAGAGGAGGAAGGACTGCGATCGATAAGAGGGGACTGCCTCAGGGCAGTCCCCTCTTATCTTCGGAGTTCTTCCGACGTGGTCGGAGTGTAATTATAGGATTTGAAAGAAACCCAGGAAAATCAACGGTTTGCAAGCTGTCAGCAAGAGGTTTTATCTATCAAAATACACCAACATTGATAAGCGCCGCCCTATGGAGACTAC
>CANQZJ010000025.1 GCA_947628315.1 uncultured Oscillospiraceae bacterium | reverse complement strand
CCGGAGGCGTTGAGGTAGGGGATCATGGCGTCGGCCAGACGGTTCATCCACTGTTCCTCGGTGCCGCCGTTGACGTACTCGTTGGCCTCCTGGGTGGACGGAGATAAGTAGATCACAGGCATGAGAAAACCCTCCTTTGTGCCCATCCTATGACGGAAGGGGAGGGAGGGTTCTTGTAGGGGCTACCCCATGTGGCGGCCCGGGCCCGGCGGTTCAATGGGGGCGGCACATGGGCGCCCCCTACGGCTGGACGTCCAATTTACGCGCCAGCTCCGCGAACTGCTCCAGCCCCAGCGCCTCCCCCCGGACGCTCTCCGGCAGGCCGCAGTCCAGGATGACTTGCCGCAGCTCGTCCTTGGAAAACCGGTTGCTATAGGCGGAGGACAGGGCGTTGAGCAGCGTTTTCCGCCGCTGGCCGAAGGCCGCCCGGACGGTTTTGAACAGCGCCTCCGGGGGGACGTCCACCGGGGGCGTATCCCGGACAGCCAGCCGCACCACGGCGGAGGTCACCTTGGGGGCGGGGAGGAAGCAGCCGGCGGGCACGTCGAACAGCAGCTCACAGTCGGCGTAGTACCGGCACAGCAGGGTAAAGGCCCCGTAGTCCGCAGAGCCGGGGGCGGCGCAGATGCGCTGGGCCACCTCCTTCTGGATCATCACCGTTACCGAGCGGAACAGCCCGCTCTCCAGCAGTTTGGTGAGCACCGGCGTGGTGATGTTGTAGGGCAGGTTGGCGCACACGTGTGGAGTAAAGCCGTTCAGCCTGTCAGCAACCAGCGCGGCCAGATCCAGCTTCATCACGTCGCCGGGGACGATCTCCACGTTGTCGAAGTCCGCCAGCGTCTCCGCCAGCACGGGCAGGAGAGATTTGTCCAGCTCCACCGCCACCACTTTGCCGGCCCTCTGTGCCAGCTCCCGGGTGAGGCACCCCACGCCGGGGCCGATCTCCACCACGCCGCAGGATTTGTCCAGTCCGGCGGCGTCGGCGATGTCCCGGGGCACCCAGTCCGCGATGAGGAAGTTCTGCCCCAGCGCCTTTGAGAAGCGGAACCCGTGCCGGGCCAGCAGGGCTTTGACCTCCTGAATATTCGTCAAGTCCATGTCAGTCCCTCCGCGCCTGCTTGATCCGCTTCTCATAGGCCACCCGCCGGGGGTCGTGGCCCTCGGGCACTGACACCAGCACGTTGCCCCGATACTGCATCCCGTGGCGGCGGAGCAGCCCCTGCATGGCCTTGTTCTTCTTGTGGGTGTCCGCCCGGAGCCAGCAGACGCCCCCCTCCAGAGCCAGCCGCTCGCACTCCTTCACCATCCGGTCGGACAGGCCGGAGCCCCGCCACTGTGGGGCCACGGCGCAGCGGTGCAGGGTGGCGTAGGGCGCGTCGGACGCCCACTTGCCGTCGGTGATGGAGGCATAGTTGGGGTCGGGCTCGGTGAGCAGGGTGAAGAACGCGCCGATCTCCCCGGCGCAGTCCAGCACATAGCACGCGCCCTTGGCCATGTCCGCCGTAAAGCTCTCCGGGCCGGGATAGGGGGGATCGTCCCCGCCCCACTGGTCTACCCCGTGGGCGCGGAGGTACTCCCGCGCCGCCCGGGCGATGGCCTCCATGGAGGGAATGTCGGCCTCCACGGCGGGGCGGCAGACGATCTGCTCCGGCAGGAGGGGCCGGCTGGCCTCCCGGCCCAGCTCCGCCAGCAGTTTTTGATCCTCCCTGGAGGACAGATCCAGCTTTTCAAACAGGTCGGGCCGGCGCTCCCGCGTCCGGGCGATGGACTGCTTCCGCCGCCACCGCTCCACGGAGGCGTGGTCGCCGGTGAGCAGCGCCTCGGGCACCGCCATCCCGTGCCACACCTCCGGCCGGGAGTACTGGGGGTACTCCAACAGGCCGTCCCAATGGCTCTCGTTCTCAAAGCACTCGGGGTCGGCCAGCACGCCGGGGACAAGGCGGCACACCGCGTCGGTCACCGCCATGGCGGCGATCTCCCCGCCGGTGAGAACGAAATCCCCCAGGGAGATCTCCTCGTCCACGCAGGCGTCGATGAACCGCTGGTCGACGCCCTCGTAGTGGCCGCAGACCAAAATCAGATGGTCATGCTCCCAGGCCAGCCGTCTGGCGTCCGCCTGTGTAAATGTCTTGCCGCAGGGGGAGAGGAAGATGGTGTGGGGCTTTTTCTCCGCCTGGGCGCACAGGTGCTCCCAGCAGCGGAACAGGGGGTCGGCCTGTAAAATGGCCCCGTGGCCGCCGCCGTAGGGGTAGTCGTCCACCTGGTTCTGTTTATTCGTCGTGTAGTCCCTGATCTGGTGGGCCTCGATGCGTAAGAAGTCCCGCTCCTGGGCCCGGCCCAGAATGGACTCGGACAGCACGTCCCCCACGGTGTCGGGGAACAGGGTCATGATATCGACGCGGTACATGGTCACATCCCCTCGATGAGCCGGACTTTGATGTAGCCGCCCTCGATGTTGGTCTCCAGCACGAACTCCGGCACGGCGGGGATCAAAATTTCCCGGTCGCCCTCCACCACGTACACGTTCTGCCGGGAGGGGGAGAGGACTTCTTTCAGCGTGCCCAGCTTTTTGCCGTCCTCGTCGAGCACGTCCAGACCCACTACGTCGGCGATGAAAAACGTGCCCTCGGGCAGTTTGGCGTCGGCGCGGCGGATATACACCGTCTTGCCTTTCAGCAGCATGGCCCCCTCAATGGAGTCCACGCCCTGAAACTTGACGATGACGCTGCCCTTGTGCACCCGGCAGGACTGGACGGCCACGGGCTTTTCGTCCAGATACAGGGTCTTGAACCGGCACAGGAAGTCGGGGGAGTCCGCCCAGGGGACGACGCGCACCTCCCCCCGGACGCCGTGGGTGTTTACCACCTGGCCGCAGTCCAGATATTCGGTCATAGGAGATACCTCCTTTGATTTCGTCGGAAAATGGAAAAGGCGGGGTATCAAAACCCCGCCTTTTTCAGACAGCCGCGCTCAGTCGTCGACGATGTCCACGGTGAGCTTGATCCCCTGGCGCTGGGCGGCGGAGCGCATCAGCGTGCGGATCTCCTTGGCGATACGGCCCTGCCGGCCGATCACCTTGCCCATGTCCTCCGGGGCCACCCGAAGCTCCAGCACCATGCCGGACGGGGAGTCGATCTGTTCGACGACTACCTGCTCGGGGTGCTCCACCAGGCTTTGGGCGATATAAGTGAGCAGTTCCTTCATGTGGCCTCCCTAAGAATTACAGGCCGGCCTTTTTCAGCAGGTCGCGCACGGTGTCGGTGGGCTGAGCGCCGGTCTTGATCCAGGCCTGGGCGCGCTCCACGTCGATGTTGATCGCGGCGGGATCCTGCCGGGGATCGTAGGTACCCAGTTCCTCGATGAAGCGTCCGTCCCGGGGATAGCGGGAGTCGGCCACCACGACACGATAGAAGGGAGCCTTCTTTGCGCCCATGCGGCGCAGTCTGATTTTCACCATTTTATCTTCACCTCCATAAGTTGTTTACATATATGGCAATGTCTTTTGGACAGTAACCAACGTCAGAACGGCAGCCCGCCGCCCATCCCCCCGAAGCCCTTGAGCCGGCCCATGAGGCCCTTGGCCTTTTTGGGGTTGGAGAACTGGCGGGTGAGGGACTGGAGCAGTTCAAACTGCTTGAGCAGGCGGTTGACGTCCACCACCTGGGTGCCGGAGCCGGCGGCGATGCGCTTTTTCCGGCTGGAGTTCAAAATGGACGGATCCTCGCGCTCGGCGGGGGTCATGGACTGGATGATGGCCTCGATGCGGGTGAAGTTGGCCGCGTCGGCGGGGATGTCCAGCTTCTTGCCGCCCATGCCGGGGATCATCCCCATGATGTCCTCCATGGAGCCCATGCCCTTCAGCTGGGTGAGCTGGTCGTAGTAATCGTTGAGGGTAAAGCGGTTCTTGCGGAGCCTTTCCAGCTGTTCGGCGGCCTTTTTGGCGTCCAGGGTCTGCTCGGCCTTCTCGATGAGGGAGAGCACGTCGCCCATGCCCAGGATACGGCTGGCCATGCGGTCGGGGTGGAACACCTCGATCTGATCCAGCTTCTCGCCGGTGCCGGCGAACTTGATGGGCTTGCCGGTGACCGCCCGGATGGACAGGGCCGCGCCGCCCCGGGCGTCGCCGTCCAGTTTGGTGAGCATCACGCCGGTGAGATCCAGCGCGTCGTCAAAGGCCTTAGCGGCGGTGACGGCGTCCTGGCCGATCATGGCGTCCACCACAAGCAGTATCTCATCGGGGTTTACCGCGGCCTTGATGGCGCGGAGCTCGTCCATCAGCGCCTCGTCCACGTGGAGCCGGCCGGCGGTGTCCAGAAACACCATGTCGTTGCCGTGCTGTTTGGCGTGGGCGATGGCGGCTTTGGCGATGTCCACCGGGTCGACCTGGCCCATCTGGAACACAGGGATGTCCAGCTGCCCGCCGACGACCTCCAGCTGCTGGATGGCGGCGGGGCGGTACACGTCGCAGGCGGCCAGGAGCGGGCGCTTGCCCTGCTTCTTCATCAGGCCGGCCAGCTTGGCGCCGTTGGTGGTCTTGCCCGCGCCCTGGAGGCCCACCAGCATCACCACCGTGGGCGGGGCGGAGGAGATGGTCAGCTTGCTGTCTCCGCCGCCCATGAGGGCGGTCAGCTCCTCGTTGACGATCTTCACGATCATCTGGGCGGGGGTGAGGGACTCCATCACGTCCTGGCCCACGGCCCGTTCGGACACGGAGGCCACGAAGTTCTTGACCACCTTGAAGTTGACGTCCGCCTCCAGAAGCGCCATCTTGATCTCCTTCATGGCCTCCTTCACGTCGGCCTCGGAGAGGCGGCCCTTGCCGCGCAGCTTCTTAAAGATGGACGAGAGTTTATCGGTTAAGCTTTCAAACGCCATAGCGGGGGTTCTCCGTTACGGATCCTGGCGCAGGGCCGCGGTCTGCTCCTTGATGGTGCGGCCGATGGCGTCCAGCTCGGCGTCGTCGTACCGGCGGTGATCCACGGCGTCCAGCAGCCTGTCGGCGGCCTGGTCGATGGCGTCCAGTGCGGCCTGTGACCGCTGGAACCGGCGGATCAGGTGGGTCTTGTCCTCGATCTCGGTCATGGCGGCCTCGGCCCGGACGATCACGTCCCGCACGCCCTGCCGGGAGATGCCGTAGTTCTCCGCGATCTCCGCCAGGGACAGATCTTCGTTGTAGTAGAGGTCGTAAAACTCCCGCTGGCGCTCCGTGAGCAGGTCGCCGTAGAAGTCGAACAGCAGCGCCATCCGGTATGCCTGGCTCTTCATAAAACCGCACCTCCACAAGATGTAGTGTAAAGTCAACATGCTTTACAAGCAGATATGATAACACAGGACGGGCATAAAGTCAAGGCCGAATTGCGGCTTTTTTCACCACAAAATGGATTGTCTGTTGATTTTCTGCCGGCGATATGCTATGATGTGTCCACCGCCAATCAAACGAGAGGTTGCCGCTATGATCAATACCGTCACCTTCCCCGGCCTGGGGCTGGAATTTGAATTGAACCGGATCGCTTTCTCCGTGTTCGGCCACAACGTCTACTGGTACGGCGTCATCATCGCCTGCGGGTTCCTGCTGGCGGTGTGGTATGGCATGTGGCGGGCGCCCAAATACGGCATCGACCCGGATCACATCATCGATCTGCTGTTGTTCGCGGTGCCCCTGTGCCTCATCGGCGCCCGGGCCTACTATGTGATCTTCAACCCGTCCATCTGCTTCGACGAGAACGGCAGGTTCAGCTTCTACAATATGATCGCCGTCTGGGACGGGGGCCTCGCCATCTACGGCGGGGTGATCATGGCCTTCCTGGTGGGGCTGATCTACTGCAGGATCCGAAAAGAGAACTTCTGGGACTACGCCGACGTCGGCTCCCTGGGCATCATGATCGGCCAGCTGGTGGGGCGCTGGGGCAATTTCATCAATGTGGAGGCCTTCGGCGGCCTGACCACGCTGCCCTGGCGGATGTGCTCCGAGCGCATCGCCAACGTCCTGTGGAGCCAGGGGCAGATCACCGATATGGACACCTACCGCGCCGTCATCGACGGCACCCTGGGCGTCCACCCCACCTTCCTCTATGAGTCCCTGTGGAACCTGCTCGGGTTCATCATCCTGGCGCTGCTGGCGAGGAAACGGAAATTCAAGGGCCAGAACTTCGCCGGGTACCTCATCTGGTACGGCTTCGGCCGGGCGCTGATCGAGGGCCTGCGGACGGACAGCCTGTACTTTTTCGGCACCGGCATCCGCACCTCCCAGATGGTGGGCGTACTCTCCGTGATCCTGGGCGTCGTGGTGCTCGTCGTGCGGAGCCGGACGGGGAAGATCGTCCCGGAGGCGGAGGTTGAAACGGTCGAAGAACATACCGAGGAAAAGATCGAAACGATCGAAGAACGTACCGAGGAGGGGACATCAATGGCGGCGGCGACGATCATTGACGGCAAGGCCCTGGCGGCCAAAGTGAAGGAGCAGGTCCGCGCTGAGGCGGCGTCGCTGGAGCGCAAGCCCGGTCTGGCGGTGATCATCGTGGGTGACGATCCCGCGTCCCGGGTGTACGTCAACAGCAAGCGGAAGGACTGCGAGGAGTGCGGCTTCGTCAGCGAGGAGTTCGCCCTCCCCGCCGGCACGGAGCAGGAGGAGCTGCTGGCGCTGGTGGATACGCTGAACCACCGGGACGACATCGACGGCATCCTGGTGCAGCTGCCCCTGCCCAAGGGGCTGGACGAGCGGGCGGTGCTGCTGGCCATCGACCCCGCCAAGGACGTGGACTGCTTCCATCCCTATAACGTGGGTCAGCTCACCATCGGCGAGCCGGTGTTCCAGCCCTGCACTCCCGGCGGCGTCATGGAGATGCTGAAGGAGTATCACATCGACCCGGCGGGGAAGAAATGCGTGGTGCTGGGCCGCTCCAATATCGTGGGCAAGCCCATGGCGCTGCTGCTGCTCCACGCCCACGGCACCGTCACCGTCTGCCACTCCCGCACGCCTGACCTGGCCGCCGAGTGCCGCCAGGCGGACATCCTGGTGTCGGCCATCGGCAAGACGGGCATCGTCACCGCCGATATGGTGAAGGAGGGCGCGGTGGTCATCGACGTGGCCATGAACCGCAACGACGCCGGCAAGCTCTGCGGCGACGTGTGCTACGACGAGGTGGCCGCTAAGGCCGGTTACATCACCCCGGTGCCCGGAGGCGTGGGGCCCATGACGCGGGCCATGCTCATGCGGAACACGCTGACCGCGGCGCAAAACCATCAAAAATAAGAGAAAGGGGCGGCCGATGGCCGCCCCTATTTCTCGCTCTGCTCGATGTAGATGTCCTCCGCCCCCTCCAGGGCGGCGCGCAGGCGCTCCATCACTACCCGGACGTGATCCCAGTCGTAGGCGTGGGGCAGCATCATATCGCGGATCATATAGGACAGAACACCGTCCACCTCACCCACCAGATGGGCGTAGGGTTTTTCAAACAGATCGGGCATAACGGACACCTCCTTGGCTATAGAGCGATTATAGGCGATTTAGTAGGAATTGTCAATCGAAAATCGCTTTCGGTGGTATTTTAACCAGGGTGAGTGTTATGCAGTCAGAAAAGCCGTTGAAAAGCAAGATCAGCATTACGCTGGACGACCCGATCCTGGAACGCCTGAAAGCCGAGGCGGAGTATCAGGATCGCTCCATGTCCAGCTACATCAACCTGCTCCTGCGGGATCATTTTGAGCGTCTGGACAAAAAGCGGAACGGGTAAAATGATGAAAGCCCACCCCTCAGCCTCATCCGGCCCTTCGGGCCACCTTCCCCATAAATGGGGAAGGCTTTTAAGGATGAGGATTGAATTTGGGTGGGCTTTTGTCGCGCGGCGTTGACATTTCTGTCGAATCCGGTATAATAGACCTCGGAAAGGGTGCTGCCATAACGGTAGGCGGTCGGCCACTCCCGTGAAGGGAGGTGACCATATGCCTCTGATTATCACGATCCACGTTCTCGGTTTCACCGTGACGATTCGGATAAAAAGGGACAACCGCCACTCTGCCAAGTGACGGTTGTTCTGGGCTTAGCTCAATAACAATCTTCATTTTGGGCTGACCGCTTATCGGTGGCGCCCTTTCCATTTGCTATTATAGCTGACATCCCGCGTTTTGTCAAGCATAAGGCGCGATTCAGCCCTCAAATTCCGTCTGCGCGTACTTGCACCACTCCGTCAGCGGGCACTCTGCGCATTTGGCCTTCCTCGCCGTGCAGACGGCCCGCCCGTGGAGCACCATCCGGTGGCAGAAGTTGTTGGACTCCTCCGGGGGGAGAACGGCCCTCAATTGGGTCTCCACCTTGGCGGGATCTTTCGTCCCGTCGGTGAGGCCCAGCCGACCGGTGATACGGATGCAATGGGTGTCGGCCACCACCACGCCGGGGGCGCCGTGGACGTCCCCCAGGATGAGGTTGGCGGTCTTGCGGCCCACGCCGGGGAGCTTGAGCAGTTCCTCCATGGTGCCGGGCACCTTTCCACCGTAGTCCCGGAGCAGCATCTGGGCGGACTGGACGATGTCCCGGCTCTTTGCCCGCCAGAACCCGCAGGAGTGGACATACCGGCCCACCTCGTCGGGGTCGGCCTCGGCGATGGACTCCAGGGTGGGGAACCGCTCGAACAGGGCGGGTGTCACCATGTTCACCCGTTCATCGGTGCACTGGGCGGACAGCCGCACGGCGAAGAGCAGCTCGTAGTCCTTGTCATACTGGAGGGAGCAGAGGGAGTCGGGGTACAGCTCTTTCAGGGCGTTGACGATGTTGACGACGGATCCGTGATCCATGGCGTGTCACCTCAAATCTGATTTACGCCATTCTACCATAAAACGACGAAAAAAGCGAGACGGATTTTTTTGAGGAAACGGTTGTGCTTTTGGGGATGGGGTGTTATAATGTACTCTGCTAAATTATGATGAGAGGCGGGACTTTCCCATGGTTTTGGATCAGATCAAATTTCTGGAGCAGTTTGACCCGGAGGTGGCCTCGGCCATCCGGGCCGAATATGACCGTCAGCAGGGCAATCTGGAGCTGATCGCGTCGGAGAACATCGTGTCCGAGGCGGTGCTGGCGGCGGCGGGCAGCGTGCTCACCAATAAATACGCCGAGGGCTACCCCGGCAAGCGCTATTACGGCGGCTGCAAGTATGTGGACGTGGCGGAGCAGCTGGCCATCGACCGGGCGTGCGAGCTGTTTGGCGCCAAGTTCGCCAACGTGCAGCCCCACTCCGGCGCCCAGGCCAACTACGCCGTCTATATGGCCCTGTGCCAGCCGGGGGACACCGTGCTGGGCATGAATCTGGATCACGGCGGCCACCTGACCCACGGCAGCCCGGTGAATTTCTCCGGCAAGTATTTCAATGTGGTGTCCTACGGCGTGGACGAGCTCACCGGCCGCATCGACTACGATGCGCTGGAGAAGATCGCCAAGGAGTGCAAGCCCCGGATGATCGTGGCGGGGGCCTCCGCCTATCCCCGGATCATCGACTTCAAGCGCTGCCGGGAGATCGCCGACGAGGTGGGCGCGTATCTGTGGGTGGACATGGCCCACATCGCCGGCCTGGTGGCGGCGGGTCTGCACCCGTCCCCGGTGCCCTATGCCCACGTGACCTCCACCACCACCCACAAGACCCTCCGGGGCCCCCGGGGCGGTATGCTTTTGACCAACGACGAGGACATCGCCAAGAAGCTGAACTCCGCCGTCTTCCCCGGCTCCCAGGGCGGCCCGCTGATGCACATTATCGCCGCCAAGGCCGTGGCCCTGGGCGAGGCGCTGAAGCCTGAGTTCAAGACCTATCAGCAGCAGATCGTGAAGAACGCCGCCGCCCTGGCGGACGGTCTCACCAGGCGGGGCGTCAAGCTGGTGTCCGGCGGCACCGACAACCACCTGATGCTGGTGGATCTGCGGGACATGGGCGACCTCACCGGCAAGGAGCTGGAGCGCCGCCTGGACGAGGTGCGCATCACCGCCAACAAGAACAAAGTCCCCGGCGACACCCGCTCTCCCTTCCAGACCAGCGGCCTGCGCCTGGGCACCCCCGCCGTCACCAGCCGGGGCCTTGTGGAGGTAGACATGGATCAGATCGCCCAGTATATCGCATGGGCGGCCACCGATTTTGAGGCGAAGGCCGACGAGATCCGCGCCGGCGTGGCGGCCCTCACCGCGAAGTATCCCATCTATCAGTGAGCGATGACAAAATTCATAGAAAGGAGCGCGAACGTCCATGAAAATGATCCTGAAACAGCGGCTTCTCACCTGGTTCGACAAGTACCGCATCTACGACGAGAACGACAACGTCATCTTCCAGGTGGAGGGCAAGCCCGACTGGGGCCACAAGCTCCAGGTGTACGACCCCAACGGCGACTATCTGGGCGAGATCAGGCAGGAGCTGTTCCATCTGCAGGACACCTTCGACATCTACATCGGCAAGGAGAAGGTGGGCAAGATCAAGAAAAAGCTCTCCCTGCTGACCCCCAAGTTCGACATCGACTACAACGGCTGGGAAGTGGACGGCAAGTGGATGGAGTGGAATTACACCATCAAGAGCGGCGGTGACACCGTCGCCACCGTCAAGCAGGAGCTGCTCCACGTCGGCGATACCTACGCCATCACCGTGGAGAACGACGAGGACGCCCTGATGGCCCTGATGGTGGTGCTGGCCATCGACGCCGACAAGGACTCCCGGGCACCGCGCGACACCATCGCGTGAGAAACTATGGAGGGCGGCGGAACGCCGCCCTCTCCATTTCCGGATGAAAGAGGTGGAGCAGATGTATCAGCCCTTGGCCGACCGCATCCGGCCGGAGACGCTGGACGAAGTGGTGGGACAGCAGCATATCCTGGGCAAAGACGGCCTGCTCCGCCGGGTCATCGAGAGCGGGAAAATTCCGAATATGGTGTTCTACGGCCCCTCCGGCACAGGCAAGACCACCGTGGCCAACATCATCGCCAAACAGTCCGGGCGGACGCTGCGGCGGCTCAACGCCACCACCGCGTCCCTCTCCGACGTGCGGGAGATCATGGACGAGGTGGGCACCCTCATCGCCCCCAACGGCGTGCTGCTGTACCTGGACGAGATCCAGTACTTCAACAAGAAGCAGCAGCAGTCCCTGCTGGAGTTCATCGAGAACGGCAAGATCACCCTGGTGGCCTCCACAACGGAGAACCCGTACTTCACCATCTTTAACGCCATCCTGTCCCGCTCCACCGTGTTCGAGTTCAAAATGCTCACGGCGGAGGACATCCTGCCCGCGGTGGATCGGGGCATCGACATCCTGGCAAAAGAGCTTGGCGTGAAGGTCAAGTGCGAGGACGGCGTCCGGGAGCACCTGGCCGCCTCCTGCGGCGGGGACGTGCGGAAGGCGCTGAACGCGGTGGAGCTGCTCATGTCGGCCAGCCGCATCCAGAAGGGGAAGCTGACCGTCACCCTGGACGACGCCAAACTAGTGGCTCAGCGCTCCGCCATGCGGTACGACCGGGACGGGGACGACCACTTCGACATCGCCTCGGCGCTGATGAAGTCTTTGCGCGGCTCCGACCCGGACGCGGCCCTCCACTACCTGGCGCGGCTGCTGGAGGCGGGGGACATGATCACCGCCATCCGGCGCATCCTCTGCTCCGCCAGCGAGGACATCGGCATGGCCTATCCCCAGGCCATCTCCATTGTGAAGGCATGCGTGGACAGCGCGTTGCAGGTGGGCCTGCCCGAGGCACGGCTCCACCTGGCCCAGGCGGTGATCTTACTGGCCACCGCGCCTAAGTCCAACAGCGTGGTGTGCGCCATCGACGCCGCTTTGGACGACGTGCGCTCCGGGAACACCGGGGATTATCCGAGACATCTGCAGAACGTCCACGCCGACGGCGCCGGCTTCGAGCGGGAGCAGGGGTACCTGTACCCACACAACTATCCCGACCACTGGGTGGAGCAGCAGTATCTGCCCGACGCCATCAAGGATCACAAATACTACGAGTACGGCCCCAACAAGAACGAGCAGGCGGCCAAAGCCTACTGGGACAAGATCAAGAAGAAATGAGGCGGTTCTCATGCCGATGGATATTCGGGTGGGCGACGTCATCGAGATGAAAAAACAGCACCCCTGCGGCAGCAGGGAGTGGCAGGTGCTCCGGGTGGGCATGGACTTTAAGCTGCGCTGTTCCGGCTGCGGCCATGAGGTCATGGTGCCCCGCAGCAGGGCGGAGAAGGCCATCCGCAAGGTGAGACGGGAGGGGGAGACGGTATGAAGGAGTTCTGGAGCAGGCGCATCAAAGACGCCGTCCCCTACACCCCCGGCGAGCAGCCGAAAGACCGGCAGTTCGTCAAGCTGAACACCAACGAGTGCCCCTATCCGCCCTCGCCCAAGGTGATGGAGGCGGTGAGCGCCGCCGCAGACGGCCTGCGGCTGTACCCCGACCCGGAGTGCACCGAGCTGCGGGCAGCCATCGCAAAACGGGAGGGCATCAGGCCGGAGCAGGTGTTCTGCTCCAACGGCTCCGACGAGGCGCTGGCCTTCGCGTTCCAGGCGTTTTTTGACCCGGACAAAGAGATCGTGTTCCCCCGCGTCACATACAGCTTTTACCCCGTTTATACCAGCTATTTCGGCCTCAAATGCCGGCAGGTGCCCATGAACCCGGATTTCTCCGACCCAATTGACCTGCTGTGCGGGAACAACGGGGGAGTGGTGCTGGCAAATCCAAACGCCCCCACCGGCATCGCCGTAGGGCTGGACGTGGTGGAGAAGCTGCTGAACGCCAACCCGGAGGCCGTCGTCATCGTGGACGAGGCCTATGTGGACTTCGGCGCGGAGAGCGCGGTGCCCCTTATCGACAGGCACCCCAATCTGCTGGTGGTGCAGACCGGCTCCAAGTCCCGGTCGCTGGCGGGCCTCCGGGTGGGCTGGGCCATGGGGAACCAGAACCTCATCGACGGCCTGCGGTGCGTGCGGGACTCCATCAACTCCTACACGGTGGATCGGCTGGCCCAGGCGGGCGCCAAAGCCGCCATCGAGGACGAGAACTGGTTCCAGGCCACCCGCAAAAAGGTGATGACCACCCGGGAATGGGTGGCGGAGGCCTTAAAGGAAAAAGGATTTACCGTTCTGCCATCCCAGGCGAATTTCCTGTTTGCGAGCCACCCAGACCACGGCGGCAAGGATCTGCTGGACGGCCTCCGGGCAAGGGACGTGCTGGTGCGCTGGTGGGGGGATCCGCTCATCAGGGACTGGCTGCGGATCTCCATCGGCACCGACGACGAGATGAACACGCTGTTGGCCGCGTTGGACGAACTGATCTGAACACACGACGAGCAATATCCCCCCGCGAAAGCGGGGGGATATTGGTTGCTGCGGGGAGATAACTTTTAGCACTCTCACCGTAAGAGTGCTAAAAGTTAACGAACTGTTCATGATTTCTCCCACAGACGGGCTATAATGGATCCAGAACGACAGCCTGGCCCGGTCAGCTCCGGGCCGCCGAAGGAGTGAAACACCATGAACATGAATCAGTTTACCCAGAAGTCCCTGGAGGCCATCCAGGCCGCCCAGAACATCGCCAACGAGTACGGCAACCAGCAGATCGAGCAGGCCCACCTGTTGCTGGCCCTGGTGGGGCAGGAGGGGGGCTTTATCCCCCAGCTGCTCACCCACATGGGCCTGACGGTGGAGTCCTTTGAGGCCGCCGCCCGCCAGGAGGTGGAAAAGCTGCCCAAGGTCTCCGGCTCCGGCCGGGAGGAGGGCAAGGTGTACGTCTCCCAGGACGTGGACCGGGCTCTGAACGGGGCGGTGACCGTCGCCGGGAGCATGAAGGACGACTTCGTCTCCGTGGAGCACATCCTGCTCTCCCTCATCGACAACGCCGACAGCGCGCTGAAAGAGCTGTTCCGCACCTATCACGTGGATAGGGAGAAGGTCATGCAGGCCCTGGCCGCCCTCCGGGGCAACCAGCGGGTGACCACCGACAATCCCGAGGACACCTACGAGGCCCTGAAAAAGTACGGCACCGACCTGGTGGAGCGGGCCAGCGCCAACAAGCTGGATCCGGTCATCGGCCGGGACGACGAGATCCGCAACGTCATCCGCATATTGAGCCGCAAGACCAAGAACAACCCGGTGCTCATCGGAGAGCCCGGCGTGGGCAAGACCGCCATCGCCGAGGGGCTGGCCCAGCGCATCGTCAAGGGGGACGTGCCCGCCGGCCTCAAGGACAAGACCGTCTTCGCCCTGGACATGGGAGCCCTCATCGCCGGGGCCAAGTACCGGGGCGAGTTCGAGGAGCGGCTGAAGGCCGTCCTCAACGAGGTGAAGAAGTCCGAGGGCCGCATCCTGCTGTTCATCGACGAGCTGCACACCATCGTGGGGGCGGGCAAGACCGAGGGCTCCATGGACGCCGGCAACCTCTTGAAGCCCATGCTGGCCCGGGGCGAGCTCCACTGCATCGGGGCCACCACTCTGAACGAGTACCGGCAGTATATCGAGAAGGACGCCGCCCTGGAGCGGCGCTTCCAGCCGGTGATGGTCAGCGAGCCCACCGTGGAGGACGCCATCGCCATCCTGCGCGGCCTGAAGGAGCGCTATGAGGTGTTCCACGGGGTCAAGATCACCGACGGGGCCATCGTGGCCGCCGCGACGCTGTCCGACCGGTATATCTCCGACCGGTTCCTGCCCGACAAGGCCATCGACCTCATCGACGAGGGCTGCGCCCTCATCCGCACCGAGATGGACTCCATGCCCACCGAGCTGGACGTGATCTCCCGGAAGATCATCCAGTGCGAGATCGAGGAGGCCGCCCTGAAAAAGGAGGAGGACGAGCTGTCCAAAGCCCGCCTTGCCGACATCCAAAAGGAGCTGGCGGAGCTGCGGGATGAGTTCAACGCCGGCAAGGCCAGGTGGGAGAACGAGAAGAACGCCATCGGCACCGTCCAGAAAATCAGAGAAGACCTGGAACACGCCAACGCCGCCCTGGAAAAGGTCCAGCGGGAGTACGATCTGGAGAAGGCCGCCGAGCTGCAGTACGGCACCATCCCCAGCCTGAAAAAGCAGCTGGAGGAGCAGGAGGCCCTGGCCGCCAAGTCCAAGGAGGACAATCTGCTCCGGGACAAGGTGACCGAGGAGGAGATCGCCCGCATCGTGGAGCGGTGGACGGGCATCCCCGTAGCCAAGCTGATGGAGGGGGAGCGGGAGAAGCTGCTCCACCTGGAGGACATCCTCCATAAGCGTGTGGTGGGCCAGGACGAGGCCGTCCGCCTGGTGTCCGAGGCCATCCTGCGCTCCCGCGCCGGCATCGCCGACCCCGACAAGCCCATCGGCTCCTTCCTGTTCCTGGGCCCCACCGGCGTGGGCAAGACCGAGCTGGCGAAAACGCTGTCCGAGGCCCTGTTCGACAGCGAGAAGAACCTGGTGCGCATCGATATGTCCGAGTACATGGAGAAATTCTCCGTGTCCCGGCTCATCGGGGCCCCTCCGGGATATGTGGGCTATGAGGAGGGCGGCCAGCTCACCGAGGCGGTGCGCCGCCACCCCTATTCCGTGGTGCTGTTCGACGAGGTGGAGAAGGCCCACCCGGACGTGTTCAACGTGCTCTTGCAGGTGCTGGACGACGGCCGCATCACCGACAGCCAGGGCCGCACGGTGGACTTCAAGAACACCGTCATCATCCTCACCTCCAACCTGGGCAGCCAGATTTTGCTGGACGGCATCGGCGCGGACGGCGAGATCGGCGATACCGCCCGGAGCCAGGTGGAGGAGCTGCTGAAGCGCTCCTTCCGACCGGAGTTTTTGAACCGGCTGGACGAGATCGTGTTCTACAAGCCCCTGACCCGGGACAATCTGTATCACATCATCGATTTGCAGCTGGAGGGGCTGAACCGGCGTCTGGCCGACAAGCGGCTCAACGTCCAGCTCACCGACGAGGCCAAGGCCCTGGTGCTGGAGGCAGCCTACGACCCCATGTACGGGGCCCGGCCCCTGCGCCGGTACCTCCAGCACACGGTGGAGAACCTGGTGGGCCGGAAGATCATCGCCGGGGACGTGTCCCCCGACGCCACCCTGGTGGTGGATCGGGAGGGCGATCAGCTGATCATCCTGTAAAACCAAAACTGTGCGAAACGCCGCCCGGATATCCCGTCCGGGCGGCTCTTTTGTCTCTATTATGTCTTGCCAACGGCGCAAAGCGGCGGTATACTACAAAAAACACATCATCGAGAGGGCGAGATCATTGGACGGCGAGAACAAAAAGGAATTATTCGAGCGGGTGCCGGTGCCGAAGGCCATCGCCACCATGGCGGTGCCCACCATCATCAGCCAGCTGGTCAACCTGGTCTACAATATGGTGGACACGTTCTTCATCGGGCGCACGGGGGACTCCTACAAGGTGGCCGCCGTGACGGTGGTGTTCACCCTGTTCATGTTCACCATCGCCTTTTCCAACCTGTTCGGCATCGGCGGCGGCAGCCTGGCCGCCCGCCTGCTGGGCCAGGGCAAAGAGGAGGATGCGCGGAAGGTCACGGCGTTCAGCTTCTACGGGGCGCTGATCGCCGGGCTGGCTTACTCGCTGCTGATCTGGGCGTTCATGGGCCCGCTGCTGCGGCTGCTGGGGGCGTCCGACGCCACCATGGGGTATGCGGAACAGTATGTATGGCTGGTGGTGATCCTGGGGAGCACCCCCACCATCGTGTCCGCCGCGGCGGCCCATCTGCTGCGGAATCTGGGCTTCTCCCGGCAGGCCAGTATCGGCCTGTCCGGCGGCGGCATCCTGAACATCGCCCTGGATCCGCTGTTCATGTTTGTGATCCTGCCCCCCGGCATGGAGGTGATGGGCGCGGCGCTGGCCACCCTGATCTCCAACGCGGCGGCCTGTATCTATATGATCGTGATGATATTCCGGGTGTCAAAAAAGGCGCCCATCAGCTGTAACCCCGCCGCCGTCCGCGGCATCCGCCGGGAGGATGTGAAGGAGATCTTCTCCGTGGGCGTGCCCTCGGCGCTGCTCAACGGCCTGTTCGACCTGGCCACCATCGTGCTGAACAACCAGATGGCCGGACACGGCGACCTGCCCCTGGCGGCCGTCGGCATCGTGATGAAGGCGGAGCGGCTGCCCAACGCCATCAACATCGGCATCTGCCAGGGTATGCTGCCCATCGTGGCCTACAACTACTCCTCCGGCGACCGGAGGCGGATGGGGGAGACCGTCAAAACGGCCAGGATCTGCGGACTGGCCATCTCGGCAGTCTGTGTGGTACTGTTCATGGTGTTCGCTCCGTCGGTGGCGGAGATCTTCCTGAGCACCTCCGGCGACGCGGCCGCCGACGCGCTGACCACCATCGCCCTGGCGGCGGGCTTCCTGCGCATCCGCTGTCTGGCCTCGCCGGTGCAGTTTTTGAACTACCACAGCTCCTTCTGTATGCAGGCCATGGGCAACGGCCGGGGCACCCTGATCCACTCCATCCTGCGGCAGCTGGTGTTTTATATCCCCCTCATGCTGATCATGAACCGGCTGTGGGGCGTCAACGGCCTGGTGGCGGCGGTGATCGTCGGCGAGGCGCTGGGCGCGGCGTGCGCCATGCTCCTGTTCAGGGCGGGCCTGCGGAGGGCGGAGGCCAAACATTGACTTTTAGTGTCAAAACTGGTAGAATACAGTCGGAAAGGGTTCTGCCATAGCGAAGGCGGTCGGCCACTCCCGTGAAGGGGGGTGACCTTGTGCCTCTGATTATCACGATCCATGTCTTCGGTTTTACCGTGACGATTCGGATAAAAAGGGACAACCGCCACCCGGCACGGTGACGGTTGTCTTAGCATTTTGCTGAACTACTGAACATCGGGCCGACCGCTGAACGGCAGGGCCCTTTCCATTTCCTATTATAGCATATTCCATTCCTTTGTCAATGATTTTTCCCTTGACAAAGCTGTGAATTGTGATAGAATATCCCCGCTGTGAAGGAAAGAAGGAGAGACGCGCCGCGCCGCAAGCGAGAGGGGAGAGTGGAAGCCCTCGCGCAGGCCGCTCTCCGGGCCGCTCCCGAGCCGCCTGCGACGAGCGGGCCGGTCTATCCCCGTTACAGGATGAAATGAGCGTCCTTGCCGTGAGGAAATCAGGGTGGTACCGTGGAGCGTCCGCTTCACCCCTGAGCGTGGCAAGGATTTTTTGTTTGAGATCATATTTATCATAGACATTGGAGGAACCGCCATGAAAGACCCCAAACCTTTCGGCCTGAACGAGCTGCGGGAGATGTTCCTGAAATTCTTTGAGAGCAAGGGACATCTGCGCCTGCCCAGTTTCTCGCTGATCCCCCAGAACGACGCGTCCCTGCTGCTCATCAACAGCGGCATGGCCCCCATGAAGCCCTGGTTCACCGGGGAGCAGGAGCCCCCCCGCCACCGGGTGACCACCTGCCAGAAGTGCATCCGCACCGGCGACATCGAGAACATCGGCCACACCGCCCGCCACGGCACCTATTTCGAGATGCTGGGCAACTTCTCCTTCGGCGACTACTTCAAGAAAGACGCCATCCACTGGGCCTGGGAGTTCCTGACCTCCCCCGAGTGGGTGGGCCTGGATCCCGACCGGCTCTACCCCTCTGTGTTCGCCGGCAACGAGACCACCCCCGCCGACGACGAGGCCTTCCGCATCTGGAACGAGGAGATCGGCATCCCCGCCGACCGCATCTACAAGTTCGGCAAGGAGGACAACTTCTGGGAGCACGGCTCCGGCCCCTGCGGCCCCTGCTCCGAGATCTACTATGACCGGGGCCCCGAGTGGGGCTGCGGCAAGCCCGGCTGCACCGTGGGCTGCGACTGCGACCGGTATATCGAGGTCTGGAACGTGGTGTTCTCCCAGTTCGACAACGACGGCGAGGGCCACTATACCGAGTTGAAACAGAAGAACATCGACACCGGCATGGGCCTGGAGCGGCTGGCCTGCGTGTGCCAGAACGTGGCCTCCCTGTTCGACGTGGACACCGTGATGAACATCACCAACAAGGTGTCCGACATCACCCACGCCCACTACGGCGAGAGCCACGAGAAGGACGTGTCTTTGCGCGTCATCACCGACCACATCCGCTCCTCCGTGTTCATGATCTGCGACGGCGTGCTGCCCTCCAACGAGGGCCGGGGCTACGTCCTCCGCCGGCTGCTCCGCCGGGCCGCCCGCCACGGCCGGCTGCTGGGGGTCACCGACCCCTTCCTCCACGACGTGGTGGATACCGTGGTCCACGAGAACGAGGGCCACTACCCCGAGCTGCGGGAGCGGCAGGACTATATCACCAAGGTCATCCGGGTGGAGGAGGAGAACTTCGCCAAGACCATCGACGGGGGCCTGCGCATCTTCGGCGAGATGCTGGCCGAGCACCAGGCCAAGGGGGAGAAGACCTTCTCCGGGGCCGACGCCTTCAAGCTGTACGACACCTACGGTTTTCCCATCGACCTGACCATCGAGATGGCCGGGGAGCAGGGCATGACCGTGGACGAGGCCGAGTTCCACGCCCAGATGGAGGAGCAGCGCCAGCGGGCCCGCAAGGCCCGTGAGGCCCTGGGCGATCTGGGCTGGGCCGGCGTGGAGTTCGGCAAGGACGTGCCCGAGACCCAGTTCCTGGGCTACGACCACACCGTTCTGGAGGGCGCCAAAGTGGTGGCCCTGGTGGTGGAGAACGAGCAGGCCGAGGAGCTCATGCCCGGCGTGGAAGGCATCGTGGTGCTGGACAAGACCCCCTTCTACGCCGAGATGGGCGGCCAGGTGGCCGACCACGGAACCATCACCGCCGATGGCGTCAGCTTTACCGTCACCGACGTGCAGAAGAACAAGGGCGGCAAGTATATGCACTACGGCAAGCTGACCTCCGGCGTGCTGAAGGTGGGCGATACCGTCACCGCCGCCATCGATACAGACCGCCGGAACGCGGTCATGCGGGCCCACTCTGCCACCCATCTGCTGGACGCCGCCCTCCGCAAGGTGCTGGGCGACCACGTCCACCAGGCTGGCTCCCTCGTCGAGCCCGACCGCATCCGCTTCGACTTCACCCACTTCTCCGCCATGACCGCCGAGGAGTTGGAGAAAGTGGCCGCAGAGGTCAACGACGCCATCCTGGCGGGCTACGACATCGTCACCGACGAGCTGCCCATCGAGGAGGCCAAGCAGCGGGGCGCCATCGCCCTGTTCGGCGAGAAGTACGGCGACGTGGTGCGCGTTGTGGACATGGGTCACGGGTACAGCGTGGAGTTCTGCGGCGGCACCCATCTGGACAACACCGCCAAGGCGGGGCTTTTCCACATCAAGAGCGAGTTCTCCGTGGCCAGCGGCGTGCGCCGCATCGAGGCCACCACCGGCCGCGCCTCCCTGGAGTTCCTCCACGAGGTGGAGTCCATGACCCGCGAGGCCGCCGCCGTCCTCAAGGCCAAGCCCGGCGAACTGAAGGACAAGGCCGAGCAGGCAATGGAGGAGGTTCGGGAGCTGCGCCGGGCCGTGGAGAAGTACAAGGCCAAAGAGGCCGCCGGCGAGGCCGACCGCATCCTGTTCGGCGGCCACGACGTGGGCGGGCTCAAGGTGCTCACCGCCGTCATCCCCGACGCCGACGCCAACCGGCTGCGCCAGATGGGCGACACCGTGAAGGACAAGGAGCCCGCCGCCGTGGCCGTGCTGGCCTGCGTCAACGGCGCCAAGATCACCCTCCAGGCAGTCTGCGGCCAGGAGGCTGTCGCCAGGGGCGTGAAGGCCGGAGACATCATCAAGGCCATCGCCCCCATCTGCGGCGGCAAGGGCGGCGGCAAGCCCGACTCCGCTATGGGCGGCGGCAACGACCCCATGAAGCTGGACGACGCCCTGGCCGCTCTGGACGACTTTGTGGCGTCCAGGCTCAACGGGTAAATGAGTACCAGAGACGACCTGTCCCGCCTGCGGGCGCTGGATATCGACCTGTCCGCCCTGGGGCTGGAGCAGAGGGGACCGGAGCTGGCGCCTTACTTCTGCACCCCTGTGGGGGCGGAGCCGGTGGGGGACATTGGCTGCGACGGCGTCCACTTCGTCCTCCTGCCGGGGGACGAGCGGGTGTTCTGCGTGGACCCCTCCATGGGAGAGCCCGGAACCTACGTGCTGCCGGTTGGAGAGGACCTGCGCCAGTTCCTGTCCTTCGTGCTGTTCTGCCGGGACGCCAACCCGATTTCCCAGATCTGGTGGATGAACGAGAAACAGTTCCGGGACCTGCTGCGGGAGGACGCGGAGGCCTCCTGGCCGGGGTGTGATGAATTCTTTGCGAAAAAGGACGCGGCCCTCTCCGCCATCGCGACGGCGTTCGGCCTGACGCCGGAGGACCCCTTTGAGCGGGTCAAGGCCATGCAGGCCGCCTTTGACCCGTCCATTCTGAACTTCTCTGATGAATACTATGACGTACTGGGCCTGGAGCCCCAGTGAACCGGGCCTGAACGAATTTGTGTAAGGAGGCCTTTCCATGTTCAAAGACGACTGTCTGTTCTGTAAGATCGTCAAGGGGGACATCCCCAGCAACAAGGTGTATGAGGACGAGCTGTGCTGCGCCTTTTACGACATCGCCCCCGCCGCCCCCACCCATTTCCTGGTGATCCCCAAGGATCACATCGGCTCCTGCGGGGAGATCGACGGCTCCAATTCCGCTGTGGTGGCCCACATCTTCGAGGTCATCACCAAAGTGACCCGCGATCTGGGGATCACCGACTTCCGGGTGGTGTCCAACTGCGGCGAGCAGGCGGGCCAGAGCGTGCCCCATCTGCACTTCCACGTCCTCGCGGGCCGGGATATGACCTGGCCTCCGGGCTGATTCGGAATACAGACACATTCTCTGACATAGGGTGGGATCGCGCATGAACATTCTGGTCATCAACGGCAGCCCCAAGGGCAAATACAGCTGCACCCTTCAGACGGTGCTGTATCTGCAGATCCTCCACCCGGAGCACACCTTTGAGGTTTTGGACGCCGGGGCGAAGATCAAGCTGTTCGAGCGGGACTTCTCCGAGCCAAAAGCGGCGCTGGAAAAGGCCGATCTGCTGCTGTTCTCCTACCCGGTGTACACCTTTGTGGTGCCCAGCCAGCTCCACCGGTTCGTGGAGCTGATGAAGGAGCACCAGGCGGCCGTGGCGGGCAAGTACGCCACCCAGATCACCACCTCCAAGCACTTTTACGACGTCACCGCCCACCGGTTCATCAAGGACAACTGCCAGGATATGGGCCTCAAGTTCATCGACGGCTTCAGCGCCGACATGGACGACCTGACCACCGTGAAAGGCCAGAAAGAGGCCCGGGACTTCTTCGACTACCTGGTGTGGCAGATGGGACAGGGTCTGTCCGAGCCGGTGCTGACCCCTCCGCCCGCCCCGGCGAAGCATATGCCCGTCACCGTGCCCGAATCGGCGGGGGAGAAGGGCGGCAACGTCATCATCGTCACCGACTGCGGCCCGGAGGACGTTCAGCTCCAGGCCATGATCGACCGGTTCCGGGCGGTGCTGCCCCTGGACACCACCGTGGTGAACATCCTGGACTTCCCCATCAAGGGGGGCTGCCTGGGGTGCTTCAACTGCGCCGTGGACGGCAAATGCGTCTACAACGACGGCTTTACCGATCTTTTGAGGGACAAGATCCAAAAGGGGCAGGCCATCGTCACGGCGTTCACCATCCGGGATCACTCCAAGGGCTACCGCTTCAAGCTGTACGACGACCGGCAGTTCTGCAACGGCCACCGCACCGTCACCATGGGGATGCCCATGGGCTATCTGGTGTGCGGCGACCTCAGCCGGGAGGAGAACCTCCGCATGATCCTGGAGGCCGAGCCCCAGGTGGGCGGCAACTATCTGGCGGGCGTCGCCTGCGACGAGACCGACCCCGACGGCGAGATCGACGCCATGGCCGCCAAGCTGGCCTACGCGGTGGAGCACGGCTATCAAAAGCCCGCCAACTTCTACGGCGTGGGCGGCATGAAGATCTTCCGGGATCTGATCTGGCTCATGCAGGGCATGATGAAGGCCGACCACAAATTCTACAAGGCCCACGGCCAGTACGACTTCCCCCAGAAAAACCGGGGCAGGATGCTGGCGATGTACCTGGTGGGCGGGATGCTGGCCAATCCCAAACTGAAGGCCAAAATGGGGAACAGGATGAACGAGGGCATGATCGCCCCCTACAAGAAGGTGCTGGACGGGGCGCGAAAGGCGAAAAAGAAACGGACTTTTAATTTGAAGGTTGAATTCCGCCGCCCCAAATGATACGATAGACAAGGTATAAACTCTGGCAAGCGAGGTGAGGGACATGGACGAGAAAGACCTGGAGGTCACCGAGAGCGAGGACGGGGAGAAGGAAGCGGAACGGCCCGCCCCGGAGCACCCGGACTATAAAAATGAGATCGTGGCCCTCATTCGCAGCGGGCTGGCCCCGCGGCCCATGCGGGAGCGCCTGATGGACTACCACGAGAACGACGTCGCCATGTCCCTGGAGCTGCTGAACAAGGAGGAGCGCCGCAAGCTCTACGGCCTGCTGGACACCGCCACCCTGGCCAATGTGTTCGAGTACGCCGACGAGCCCCAGCAGTACCTGGCCGAGCTGACCATCCGCCGCCGCGTGGCGGTGCTGTCCAAGCTGGAAGTCCCGGCGGTGGTGGAGTACCTGCGCCAGCTGAGCAAAGAGGAGCGCAACATCATCATCGAGCTGCTGGACGACGACGTCCGCAGGGAGATCACCCTGGCCCTGTCCTTCGACGAGGACGAGATCGGCAGCCGCATGACCACCAACTACGTGACCATCCACACCGGCGTCAGCGTCCGGGAGGCCATGCGCGAGCTGGTGGATCAGGCGGCGGAGAACGACAACATCTCCACCCTCTATGTGGTGGACGAGGACGGCACCCTCTCCGGCGCCATCGACCTGAAAGACCTGATCATCGCCCGGGAGGGCTCCGATCTGGACAATATCATCATGACCTCCTACCCCTACGTCTACGCGGAGGAGGAGATCGCCGACTGCATCGACCGTATCCGCGGCTATTCTGAGGACTCCATCCCCGTGCTGGATCGGGACAACAAGCTGCGGGGCGTGCTCACCGCCCAGGACATCACCGATCTGGTGGACGACGCCATGGGCGAGGATTACGCCAAGCTGGCCGGCCTGACCGCGGAGGAAGATCTGGAGGAGCCCCTCCGAAAGAGCATCGGCAAGCGGCTGCCCTGGCTGCTGGTACTGCTGGGCCTGGGCCTGGTGGTGTCCAGCGTGGTGGGCGTGTTCGAGACGGTGGTATCCCACCTGGCGCTCATCGTGGCGTTCCAGTCTCTGGTGCTGGACATGGCCGGCAACGCGGGCACCCAGTCCCTGGCCGTCACCATCCGGGTGCTGATGGACGAACAGGTCAGCGGCAGGCAAAAGCTGTTCCTGGTGCTGAAGGAGGCCAGAGTCGGCCTGCTGAACGGCCTGATTTTGGGCGTGCTCTCATTCACCTTCATCGGCCTGTATCTGATGGGGTTCAAGGGCCAGGCCCCCGCCGCGGCCTTCTCCATGTCCTTCTGTACCGGCTTCGCCCTGCTGGTGGCCATGCTGCTGTCCAGCATCACCGGCACGGTGATCCCCCTGGCGTTCCACAAGCTGAAGATCGACCCCGCCGTGGCCTCCGGGCCCCTCATCACCACCCTGAACGACCTGGTGGCCGTGGTGACCTACTACGGGCTGGCCTGGGTGCTGCTCATCAACGTGATGGGGCTTTGAAACGGGATTTCAGCTAAAAAGAGAGCCGCCTGTCGGTGACAGGCGGCTCTCTCGCGCTTGATTCGGTTCACTTGAAAGCCCGGTACAGGAATGTGACGATCTGTGCCCGGTCGCAGATCATCTCGGGCTCAAAGCCCTTGTCGGTGCCGGTGGTGACCTCCTTCTGAAGGGCCCAGTTCACCGCCTTGGCCAGGTCGGATCCGGCAGGCACGTCCTTGAACTGGACGCTGGCATTGGGGGCGTCGGTGGGGCTGCCGGCGTACTTCCACATGTAGGTCAGGGCAGTCTCGCGGGTGCAGAGCGTGTTGGGCTCAAAGCTGCTGTCGATGATCTTCTTCTCTTTGGCCCACTGGACGGCCTTGGCGTAGAACTGGCTGCCTGTCACGGCGCCGGCGGGCTCAGGCTCCCCGGCGGCCCGCCACAGGAAGGTGATGATCTCAGACTGCATGCAGTCCCGGTCGGGGGAGAAATTCCCGCCGCCGGTGCCGTCGGTGATCTTCTGCTTCACCGCCCAGGATACCGGCTTGGCGTACCACTTGCCGATGGGCACATCGTTAAATTCGGTGTTGCTCTTGGCGGTGATCTCATACACACACAGGGCGTTGAAGGTGGTGTTCAGATACACCTCGTACTTGCCGTCCTTGTCCACATCGGCCACCACGGGGACGGCCATGACGCCGTTGTCGTGGGTCTTGTGGGTGTAGGCGTCGTAGTTGGGGTCGGTCAGGTCGTGCTTGGCCAGCAGCTTGCCCTCGGAGCTGAGGATGTACAGCGCGCCGTTGATCCCGGTGAAGGAGTCGTCCTCCGCGCGGATCCAGGTGGCTACGATGACCTCCATCTCTCCGTCGCCGTCCAGATCCACGCAGGTGGGCGTGGCGGCGAACTCATAGGTGGAGCCGCTGGTCTTGGGCAGGGTGAAGGGCCAGGAGCCGTGCTCCGTCTTGTCCAGGGAGAAGCAGTGGACTTTGCCGTTGTAGGAGTTGAACAGGATCTCCTTGTACCCGTCGCCGTCCAGGTCGGCGGCCACCGGCTCGGGGAGCACGCTGGCGGACATATTGACGGAGTCGTGCTGTTTCAGAGAGGCGCCCAGATCCACCGGCGGGGTAGACCAGTCGAAGCCCAGCTCCTTGTTCACGTACCGGGTGCGGTCGCTGTTCAGCACGTACACCGTCATGTAGCGGCTGTCCTCCAGGGTGTTTTTGTTGGTCTGGGTGTGGTGGGTGCGATCCATCATCATCGCCGTCACGAGCAGCTCGGACTTGCCGTCACCGTCCACGTCGGTGAAGAGGGACGCGGTGTGCCCCAGCTCAGAGCGGTACAGCTGGGCGCGGGTCTCACGGCCGGTTATTTGGTAGCCCCAGCCGCCGTTTTCGCCCTTGATCTCCTCAGCGTAGTCCTCATAGAGGGCGATGCGGCCCCAGGCGCGGCCGCCGTAGGTCTTCGTGTTGGCGACGACCAGAGAGCCGTCGTAGTGGTAGGCGTTGATGAAGGCGTTATCGGTGTTGCAGATGACCTCCAGTGTGCCGTCGCCGTCCAGGTCGCCCAGGGTAATGCCGTCGGCGAACAGGCCGTAGCTGAAGGCGGTACCGGTCTCCGTCTTGTAGTAGTCGCCGTTCTGGCTGTCGCTCAGCTGGGGCCAGCCTTTGGCAAGGGTGCCGTCACAGTGGTAGACCCACACGCTCTCCGGGTCGTCGATGCCGGCGCCCACGACAATCTCCATTTTACCGTCGCCATCCAGGTCGTCCACGGCCAGCGACAGGAGAGAATGCTTGCAAACCTGCTTGGGCCAGCCGGGCTTGAAGTAGCCCTGCCAGTCCAGCACGGACAGAAATCCCTTGCCATCGGTGCCATAGGCGATGACGATCTCCTTCTTGCCGTCGCCGTCGATATCCTTGACCTCGGGGGTGGTGAATATCGTGCCGGCCTTGTTGTTGCCGGTGGCGAACTCGGTGCTGCGATCCAGGCCGGAGTTCACCTTCCACTTGACAGCCCCGGTGGCCGCGTCCATCACGGACAGGGAATAGGCGGAGTTGATGACTTCCATCTTGCCGTCGCCGTCCAGGTCGGTGACGATGGGGGCGGCCTCGTAGGCCTCCTCGGTGTACCACTGGTTGTCGCTGCCGGCGTACACGTACTTCTCACTGATGCTGACGGTGGGGGCCGCAGCGGATACGGGGCGGGCGACCAGTCCTCCCGTGGCCGTCACCACCAGCGCGGCCGCCAGGATGGCCGCGGGGATTCGCTTTTTCACATTACATTCCTCCTCAAATGTAAAAGATGTCTTCTCTCACAGCGTGAAATCCTCGTCCTTGAACCTGTCAAACTTCGCCGCCGCCGGTTTGGGCGGCACCCGCTTCAGCGGGTCGTACCGGAACGAGCGGCAGGCGCCGGAGGGGGAGACCATCCCTTTTTTGATGCAGATGATCTGCTCATCATCCACCACCTCGCCGCGCTTGCAGTAGGCACAGCGTGGCTCGATGTTCCGGTCGAAAAGCATGGCGGAACTCCCCCTTCTCTCAGCGGTTCAAAATCGGATCTCAGCCGTGGGGACATTATACACCATGCCGGGTGGAATTTCCACTCTTTTTTTTCAACAGCGCGCCGCACAGGGCGGTGATGGTCACCCATCCCGCGAAGGCCGCCACCGCGGAGATGGCCAGGGCGGTGGAGAAGTCCAGCGCGGCGATGGTCTCGGTCTGGTCGATGAGGTAGTCGGCCACCGGGGCGGACAGGGGGACGAGGCGGGTGACGGCGTAGGTCAGTCCCGCGGCGATGAGGCCGTGGCACAGTTTGCCCGCCAGATAGACCCGGGCGGACAGGTTGCTGTCCACCAGGAAGGAGAGCACCTGACAGTGGACGGACAGCCCCGCCCAGCCCAGCATGAAGGCGGCCATGGACACCCGCCCCGCCAGGTGGGCCTCCCCCTGGAGGGAGGACACCCCGGAGGACAGCTCCAAAAGCCCCGCCACCAGCCGCCGGGCCCACTCCTCCTGGAACCCCAGGGCGGCCAGTCCCCGCGCCACCAGGGCGAGGAATCCGAAACAGGTGAGCAGCTTCAGCACCACCGCGAAAAAGATGACGAAAGCGCAGATGTTGAGGGTACTCTGCATGGCGCGGGTCACCGCCCCGGTGAACGCGGCGGGGAGGGTCACCGTCTCGATGGGCTTGGGGCGGCGGGGGGCGGATCCGCCGGCCTCCCCACCGCCGTAGAAGCGGAACAGCAGCCCCACAAGGACGGAGGCCAGGGCGTGGGTCAGGTAGAGCAGCAGGCCGACGCGGCCGTCGCCAAAGACGCCGGCGCCCACCACCCCCAGGATGAACGCCGGGCCGGAGTTGTTGCAGAAGGCCAGCAGCCGCTCCGCCTCCGTTTTGGAGCACAGGCCCTGTTCATAGAGCTGGAGGGCGGTGCGGGCCCCCACGGGGTAGCCGCCGATGAACCCCAGCGCCACCGCCGCGGCGCAGCTGCCGCTTACCCGGAACAGGGGCCGCATGAGGCCCTCCATGGCCCGCCCCAGATAGGCCGCCAGCCCCAGATCCACCACCAGGGACGACAGCACGAAGAAGGGGAACAGGGAGGGGACGATCACGTTGAAGCACAGGGCAAGGCCGTCCTTTGCCCCGGCCATGGCCTCCTTGGGGGCGGCCACCAGCGCGGCGGTGCAGATCAGCAGGGCCAGGCCCAGCAGTCCGTCCCGGACCCCTCTTTGACGCAGGATCGCCAGCAATCCCATCACCCCCATGGGGAGAGCGTATGCGGGGACGAGAAAAAGATTGCCTGTCCGCCCGGTTTGAGGTATAATTTTTCTATCATAAGCGCAAAGCGGCGCCCCGCCGGGCGCGGGGCGGACACAGAGACAGAAGGAGGGCTTTCCATGCAGCATGAGATCGTCGAGGCCATCCCCCTGCTGGACAAAAAGGGGAATTTAACGCAGCCGGGGTACGCCAAAAAGCTCCTGCCCGTCTACGACCGGCGGGCGGTGAAGGCCGGGGCTTACCGGCTCAAGGAGTGGGACTACTACTACGTGGGGAACGATAAGTTCGGCGCGGCCCTAACCATCGCCGACAACGGGTATATGGGGCTGGACTCCGTCTCCTTCCTGAGCTTTGAGGGCGCCCCCTGGCAGATCACCAAAAGCCCCATGCGGGCCTTCCCCATGGGGAAGACCTGCCTGCCCGCCACCTCCGCGGAGGGAACTTCCGCCATCTCCGGCAAGGGGTACGCCCTGGTGTTCATCGCGGACGGGGAGAAGCGCACCCTCACCGCCCACATGGACAAATTCCGGGGGAGGGACGCCATTGATATCCACGTGGAGTTGACGGATGAGCCGGAGGAGTCTATGGTCATCTGCACCCCCTTCCAAAAGCCGGGGCACTTCTACTACAACCAGAAGATCAATTGTATGCGGGCCAGGGGGACAGTGAAGATCGGCGCGGAGGAGTACGCCTTCGACCCGGCGGAGTCCTTCGGCGTGCTGGACTGGGGCCGTGGGGTGTGGACCTATCACAACACCTGGTACTGGGGCTCCGCCTCCGGCCTGGCGGACGGGGAGCCCTTCGGGTTCAACATCGGGTACGGCTTCGGGGACACCTCCGCCGCCACCGAGAACATGCTGTTCTACAAGGGGAAGGCCCACAAGCTGTCGGAGGTAAAGTTCAACATCCCCATGAACGGGAAAAAAGAGGACTACCTGAAGCCCTGGACCTTCACCAGCGACGACGGGCGGTTCGAGATGGATTTTATCCCCGTCATCGACCGGGCCTCCAACACCGACTTCAAGGTGCTGAAAAGCGACCAGCACCAGGTGTTCGGCAGGTTCACCGGCACGGCGGTGCTGGACGACGGGACAAAAATCCGGATCAAAGATTTTATGGGCTTCGCCGAGAAGGTGGAGAACAAGTGGTAAGGAGAGGGCCGCTCCGATGGAGCGGCCCTGATTGTAGTCCGAAAACCACTCGCTAGGCGAGTGGTTCAAAAGAAGCCTGATGGCGATGATGTAGACAAAAAGACTCCC